>DASUNM010000023.1:964143-1285524 GCA_036277115.1 Pyrinomonadaceae bacterium | reverse complement strand
CATTCGTAGGACACGTTGCCTTAATCAAATCATCATCGAACATGATGTTTCTGGTCTTGTTGAAAAACGAAGGATGGTAAGCAACGCCCCCTTTGCCAAGATGAAAGTTGTATAGGTAGTTGGAAACCGGATAAGCGAAGTTCTCATAATTCAGCCCGCGAATATCACCAGGGTCGTGAAGCGTTAACGCCCAATTGCTTGCACAGCATTTGTATCTGTTGAAATCGTCAACCAGCTTTTCCACCAGCGTCTCGGTATATACCGTGTCGTCATCAATCGTGATAATCAGGCAATCCTCATCAAACTTCTCCTCCAGCAGTGGTAGCAATTTACGAAAGGGTCCTGTGTTCGGACACCAGCGTAGTTCGAACCGCGGATTCGATTTCACGAACTCTGAAAGCTGCGAATCAGTCGTTCCGTTTGTGAAGCCTGAATCCAATAGATAGGGAGTTTCTGAAAGGAAGATAAAACAACTGTCAGGCAATTCGGTTTGAGCGGCGATGCTTTGTAACGTTTCAACGACTCTGATTTCATTTTGCTTTATGGTGGTAAGCGACAGATAGACGTTCATACAGATTCTCTGCGGCAAGAGTACTCAGCTATTCATGGCCGCAAATACAATCGGATTTTCGGCTACGTAATTGGGAGCAGCCCATTCGTGGGTGCCTCGACGAAAGCGCGGAGCGCTTCCGCACATCAGGCGGCATAGCCGAATTCCGTACGACCGACCTTGAGGTCAGGCAGATTCACGCAGATTCTTCTCGTACCACCTGTTGGTTCCAACACTCTTCGACGATCTGAGCGTATTCCTCGCGCTCCAGGCCTCTGGCCGTTGAGATTTGTTTGGGGTGTAACCGATAGTGCAACTCCACGGTTGGCAAATTGTGAATTTTCAGGCCCGCATTAACCACCCTCAACCATAGTCCCAAATCCTGAGCAATGCGATAACTTGGATAGCCGCCCAGATTCATCACTTCATGACGGCGAAACATAGCGGTGGGGTGGTTTAGAAACCAGATTTCCGATGTGCTCCGTTGATGCTTGATGTACTCGTCCGTGACCTGCTCCGGATGCTCGATTGGGTCGAGTAACTGTTTGGTTCCCCAATCGATCGCTTGCATTTGAGTCCCGAGCACAGTCACGTCCGAGTGAGTCCGCAAATAGTCAATTTGCCGCTGTAGCCGCGTCGGCAACATTTTGTCATCGGCGTCCATCCGGGCCACCAACTTTCCCCGGCATCGGCTCAGTCCTAAATTAAGAGCCGGAGCGATGCCTTGATTCTCATCGAGTCGCAGGAGGACGACTCTGGGATCACTGGCGATGCGATCAATCTCAGCGATTGTTTCGGGTTCTCGCGATCCATCATCCACCAGAACCAGTTCCCATTCGCGGAAAGTTTGCGCCCGGATCGACTCCCAACATTCAGCCAGGTAGGCCGCCGGCGTTTCGAAAACCGGTATCAAGATCGAAACTTCGCAGCGGAGAGCTGCCGAGAAACTCCCACTGTGCGCAGCGGCATGTGGAGTACCATCATGTCCATTAAGAACCGATTCGCGCCCCTTGTGCCCTGCCTCGGAACGTACAGTTGCGTCATCTAACTCTCGCAGCCGGGCGAGCAACTCGGTATCCTCGCGCGCGTAGAAGGGCACCTCCCCACAGTTGTACCTAAGCCCGGGAAGATCTCGGGCGATCAAAGGCAAGCCCGTCGCCATCGCTTCGAGTGCGGCATAAGAGCCAGTTTCACCCTGGGCAGCGTCAGTAGGAATCATCACTGCGTCCAGCTGGCGCAGCGCCGATGGCATCTCGCCGGGCGTTACGTCGCCCGCAAAATCGATCCAGGAGAGTCTCGCAAGCTTCTCTTTCACGAATCGTTGATAGCCGGTGTCGAGCCCATGCCCGATGAAGCGGATCCGCCACGGCCCCGGTTGCCATGCGAGCAGGGCATCGATGAAAGAGCGTGGAACCTTGTCCTCGTGCAGACGTCCGACTATCCCACAGACCAGGTTGGCGTGCGTCCGTTTGGTGGGGTGAAACTCGCGAGTATCGATTTGGAGTGGTAACACTTTGAGTGACAACTGTCGCCAGTGCGAATGAATTTCGCTTGAGTCAAAATTCGAAAAGACCGCTGCCGGCGTGACATGTTTTGGCGGCGCCTCTCGCAGAGAATTAGTGCAATGGAAGATCCAAACTTGCGGGCACTGTGAGCTGATCCCGTTTTCATTATTCGGCTCGTGATGCACCAGCAAGTCCGGCTGCAGGGCCGAAATCAGACTTAGGATCTGCGGCCTCACCAACTCGGAATGGACCGTCGCTCCGGCGAATGCAAACGGCCCGCGCGCGCCGACCGTGAGGATGTGCGTATCCCAGCGGTGGGCTTCGTGCGAACACCACAGGTCGAGCATGCGTTGAGCGCCGCCCACGGTAAGGTCCCACGGCATGAGATGAATCAATCGTGGACGGCCGTCTCGCGGCCAATGCTCCGGGAGCTGTTGTGCCATTGATCGCTCCGAAAAGTCTTAAGCGTTCGCGCCCAATTCAATCCGCCGACGAAGTTTATTTCCCCACCGCTCCTCCACCGGCGTTTCAGGAAAAATGCCGTTTTCAATTATTCCGCTGGTACCATCCGCACGAGCCACGGCCGATCGGATGGCTTCGACCCATTTATCGACCAGTGGCCTCAACGAAACTTCATGCCTGGTCCAAACGGACCAATAGTCGTCAGCGCCAAATAATTCTGACCATAGGCCATAAAGGCTTGCCCGCTCGGTGGTCGTCAGGGGGACTGGCAGTGCGTGGGGAAGTGACTGCAAACAATGGTGACCGCCAACTTGTTGATAAAGAGTGCTGACACCCTGGCTGATCGACTCTGCGGCAGCCAAACCGAAACCTTCCGTAATACTGGGCAGCACCGTGCATGACGCGTTGCGAATCGCGACGGCCAACTCATCCTGCGTGAGCCATGGCAACCAGTAAATCGGCGCGTTGTGAGACGGGCTTTCCGACTTAACTCCCTGCGCGGGTCGCCGCACCGCCACACACGCGATTTTGTGCTCGCGCAGTCGCTCCGCAATCGCTGCGAAAATGCCAAGACCTTTGTCTACCGACGGCCGGGCCGGGAAAAGAACATAGGGTGACGGAACGTTTTTCAGCTTCTCCAGATTTGAACTCTGAATCACTTTGTTCTGCGAATTCTTCTCGACCTCCGGAAGGCACCCCAGGGACTCGACGGTGAGCACTCGATTTTCGGCCGTCGCGACCGTGAGTGCTTGCTGCAACTCTTTGAGTTGGTCAGGCCATTCGAACTCTTGCGCGTCCTTTAAGATACCCTGGCTCGTGACCACGATATCGGCCATCTTCACGGCAGAAGCGAGCAAGGATCGGGACGGGAGCACTGCGCGTTGATCTTTCAAAAAGTCACAGATTGGCGGGTCGTAAAGACTGTGAAGCCAAAAGACTGACGGCTCGGGCGAACGCTTCCCGTTCCGCAGGACGATGAACCCTGCGCCTTCGAGGCTGTGAGCAATGAGCGCGTCTGATCCGCCGTTGTTTCTAATCTGCTCCTCAGCCACCAGCGCAGCACGACCAAACTCTCGGCATTGCACACCCCGGGGAGCACGAAGGAGTTCGGGCGGCATTTTCAAGAGCATCGGCTTCAGCAAAGGCGTGATGTTCTGACCGGGGCGAGCGTCCGTACAATCCGGTAAGAGAACCCTGGTGACAATCCCCAGCTGCGTCAACTGGTCAGCCAGCCGTCGAATTGCATACGCGGTGCCGCCCTGGGTGTAAAACGGATCTAACTCCCAGGAGACCATGGTCAACGATTTCACAATCCGCTCCTCAATGATGCCTGATCGCCGAATACCCGAAAGAACCGATCTAGTAGCCTGAAGCAGAATCAATGTCCGGCGTGAGATGGACTTTTCACGTGCGATTTTTCCGAAATCGAGTTGTCCAAGTTTAGCATGATCCATGTCAATCATCCCCCGGGAAAGTAGGCTGAATCTGTAGTTGCTGGTTGGAGTATTCTTAGCTGGGAGAATTACATCGGGGGGGGAGAGTTTGCCACCCATGAGTGACAGCTTTCAGGATCCCTCTTATCTTTGGCTCGCGTCGACTTTGGTTTACCAGACCGCTAATGCATCGCTGTGTCTGACGAGGCGGAAGAATCAAGCTTACTACTCAAATGCATCTATGAACTTGAGTGATACACGGTCTTGGCAGAGAATCCCTTATAAGACCAAGGATGTAATCGCCGGTGGCGCCATCATTCACTTTGGCTCCGCCAGGCGTGGCGCTTTCGAATCGGGACCGGAAATCGTTTCTGGCCGGCGCACTCGTGGTGCTGCGGCGAAATGTCTGGAGTACACCGCCGATAAAGATCAATGAATCTCTCAATAGCCCTGTGCACTTATAACGGCGCTGCTTATATAAAAGAGCAGCTCGAGAGTATTGCTGCCCAGACACGGACGCCGGACGAGCTGGTCATTTCGGACGATCAGTCGACTGACGACACGCTCAGGCTGGTGGAGGAGTTTGCGGCCACCGCCGGTTTTCCGGTGCGCCTTTCAGTCAACGAATTAAACCTGGGTACCGCTAAGAACTTTGAAAAAGCCATAAGTCTTTGCCGCGGCGATGTGATCCTGCTTAGCGATCAGGATGACGTCTGGCACAGCGACAAGCTCGAATCAGTTGAGCGAATTTTTGAGGCAAAGCCTCATCTCTCGCTGGTCTTCTCGAACGCCGAGCTCCTCGATGAAACGCTCAGGATCTTTGACGAGACACTTTTTGACCGGCTTAATTTCAACGGTCGAAAGCAAAGGTTGATGAAAAGCGGCCGGGCGCTTGATGTTCAGCTGCGCGAGAACCTGATTTGCGGTTGTACGGTGGCATTCCGCGCAAACCTCAAGGAACTGGTCTTGCCGATTTCCAGCCATGGTCCGTTGGTTCACGATGGATGGATTGTGTTACTCATTGCGGCCGTCGGCGAAATCGATTTCATCAACCGGCCGCTGCTGAAATACCGGCAACATTCGACCCAACAGTCTCGCGTGACCAGGACCAGGGGCTGGTACGAGATCATGACTTCTTCCGAAATCGATCGCGCTAGTTGCGTTAGGCAGGCCCATCAGCTGAACGAAGCATTCGAACGCCTTACGGCGTACGGCCTCAGCCAGGATAAAGAGAGGCTTTTGCGCGAAAAGATAGTGTTTTTGCATAAAAGAGCAGACCTGCCTGTCCCGAAATTCAGCGTTGGCGTACAGTAGGAAAGAAGTTATGAACCGTCGCGACCACCGCTTTTGAGAAGGCTGAGTAGGCGTGGCCAGAGAACGTCTCGCCTGAGAATTCCAGCACTCTGTCCGGTTCAGAATTTCCCAATAGACGCCGGCTACAACTCGAATTCTTTTCACGGTCCCACTATGTCAAAGGCAGCTGACGTATTGACTAGCTACGGCGATGACGACCTCACGTTCTTCGCGCTGGTTTTTCAAAACTACGAGGCGACGGCAGAGTGCCTGAAGGACTTGCGCAGACATTATCCGGCGAGCCGCGTCATCTTACGCTCAGACGGGGATGCGGATCCTCGCTTTCCGATCCTGGCCCGGCGTAACGGAGTCGACTTTCGCGCAGAGTCACGATTATTCACTATCGAGAATGGTGGAGCCGTCATCGAGCGCATGCTCGATCTATTCCTTGAAAAACCAACCCGATACTTGTTCAAGATCGATCCCGACACCGTCATTCATCGGCGCTTCCAGTATTTGCCGGTTCGCAACGGATTGTTTGGAACGCTGCAATTAGAGCACGAGAGCCCATCCATTCAGGGCGGATGCATGGGCTTCACTCGAGGTGCCATAGAGCAAATCCTGCAATCGCAGATGTTGAGAGATCCTCGCTTGAAAGAGCCCGCCAAATTTATCGATGACTCACCTTATTTCTTTCGCATGGCGCACCGCGCCCAGCGCTGTGGGTTAGCCAGTTTTGACTGGATCGTGCCGTGGATCGCCACTGAATTGGGAATTCCGCTATATCCCTTTGACGAGGTAAACAGCGGCTGGCAACAGGCGCCTCCGAATCCTGAAGAGCGTTTCGCAGTTACCCACCCTCGCGGCAGATTCAGTTGAACGCCGTATCGCCACCAGATCGCCACCAGATCGCCGCTTGTGGTGATCGACTGAATTGCAGAGAATGCACTCCCTCTGATTCAGCTCATTGATCCTCGAAAACAGATCTCAACTCAAAAGGAGTTCACTCATGGCAAAGCCAGCTTTAGCACCAGTCCCCAACTACCAATGGCAGCTCTTACAAAATTCCCCGGCAGCAAGCTCCAGAACTGACGATATTTGGTTTTTTGACGAAAAGGTCGGCTGGCTGATCAATAGCAGCGGTTACGTCGCCATGACGGATGATGGCGGGCAATACTGGCATCAAAAGTACTTTGTCTATCCGGGCTTGCCCAGCCTTCCCTATCTGCGTTGTATGAGTTGGGGGAGCCGGAAGGTCGGCTGGTTCGGTTCAGTCACTGGTTTGGATGTGGATCCAAAGCCGACGCCGGATCAGTATCTACAGACCTTGTTGTATCAAACCAACGATGGCGGCGAGACCTGGAACCCTTTGTTAAATCTTCCGAAGGGATCGCCCGCCGGGATTTGCGGTTTCCACGCAGTTAATGAACGTGTGGCTTACGGTTCGGGCACCAATGACCCTGGTTTGCCGGGTCCCGGGATTATTAAGACAACCGATGGCGGCGCTACATGGAAACTCATTCCCATGGAGAAACATGCCGATAACCTGATCGACATTTATTTCTTTAATGAGAAGGACGGATTCGTAGTTGGCGGTAAGAACGTGGCCAAGTGTCCAACCGACAATCCGGCGTACCCCCCGCCAAGGTTTTCCAGATACGGCCAACTCGTCCCGGTGGTTCTCAGAACCCGCGATGGGGGAAAGACCTGGACCAACACGGCTGCAAAAACCAAAGGTCTTCCATGTGGCGAGTGGGGATGGAAGATACAATTTCTCAACGAAAAAATTGGTTTTATCGCACTGGAGAATTTCCGCGACGCCGCGATTCTAAAGACGACAGATGGCGGCGAAACCTGGGTCCGAAAACACGTGGCAGCGTCTCAGGAAGATATGCCGCCTATCAACAATGACATCGAAGGCATCGGCTTCATCGATGAGAAGACGGGGTGGGTTGGCGGTTGGGGTGACGACTTTAATGGTTTTTACAACAGCTTTACTCAGGATGGTGGAGAAACCTGGACCCGACAAGACTATAACCCTGTTAATCCCGGCGCCGGCGACCCGAGATACCGGATTAATCGATACCGGTTCATTGGACAGCCGGTAACGACTGGCTATTGCTGCGGGCAACAGATATTCAAGCTCAGCGTTAGCGGGAAGAAGTCTGCATTTGGCAAGAAGACTGCTTTCGGAGCGCTATCGGAGTTTGCGACAAAGCCGGACCGCATCGAACCGGCTCACAGTGGTCAGATTAATAATCCAGCCGCACACCTACAGGATGCGGGACTCTCAATGAATTCGCTGCCGGGATTTGAGATTTCCCAGAAGCGAACTGAGCAAGGGGAAATCGAAATCAGCTACACGTTGCCCCGTGATACTCCGAACGTGTTCATCGGGCTATGGAACAAGTTCGCGTTTCACGTTAGAACGCTGATCAAAGAGCAGTCGCAAACCAGCGGGCGGAAGACCGTCATCTGGGATGGCAAGGATGATGCCGGCAACCCTGTCGGCACCGGACTGTTCATTTGCCGAATTTGTATTGATGGCGAAGTCGGTGACAGCCAGATGATCCGGCTCCAAGGTGCGTTCTAGGTCCGCGCTAGCTTCCGTTGTGTGATAATTTTGCCGGATGGTTATCGCCCGTAAGCCATCCGGCAGGCCTGCGTCGCCCCGCAAGTCAGCAGGCGGTACGGTCGCGGTCCTGGAGTGGCAAGCGTGGAAGGGTTTCCTGATTACGCATGTCCTCGGCGCCGAGGCGGTGCGGATCGAGACCGATCCCTTTCACGAGTTTCCCGCCGCGGAATTCGATCGCATTTGCGATTCAGTCACCACCGTCTGTTTCCAAATTAACCTGTCCGTTCGCAGTCGATTGCCGCTGGGAACGCGCGCACTAACTAGTCGCTTTCTCGAACGAGGCGTCTATGTCGTGAATGGACTGGTCCAGGACGTGCGGAAGTCGACGCTCCACGCGCACCTTGAAGCCATCGGGCTTCCTTCGCCAAAGGCAGCGCCATCCGGTTCCGCTGACGAAATTCTGTTCGTTAAGACCAACCTTAACTACGGCGGCGAATTGGAAAGGTGGCTGCCAGCGGAAAGCATCGCCGCCGGCGGATTGACGGACCTGGTCTCAGCTGAAGTCGGAGCCTACCGCTACAAAACGGTGAAGCGCGGCAATCTTCACGAAGGCGCCTGGCAGGACCCTGCCATTGTGGTTGAAAAATACGTCGCCAATGAGGAGGACTCGTTCTATCGGGCTTACTTTTCCGGCCAGCAAGTTATCATCGTCAAGGCTTTTGCTCCGGGCATCATCAAGAAACTAAGGCACGATCCGCGCGACACGAACTTTGTGTCGGATCTCAATCATCTAAAAGCCGGAACAGATGGTTTATCGATCAGTGCGAGCTTAAAGCGGGATGTGGCCACCTTTGTCGAAAACACGCCGGTTGAATTTGGCTGCATCGACATCGTGCATGACGGCGAGGACAATCATTACATCATCGACCTTAACCTGACCCCTTATGCCGGAACGAGACCACACGATGGCTTTTTGACTAACTTCCTGCGGTCCGGGATCACCGACGCGCCGCAACGCAAACCTGCCGTTTCGATTCGTACACCGCTGGCCTGAAAGATCGAGCAACAAAGATCAGAAACAAATGCATTCCTGCCAAACGTCGGCGAGGCCGGGTCCACTATCTGGCGGAGCTACGAAGCGCAACGCAGAGTCTTTTTGATGGCCGCTCACCATCAGGTTCGGATAGTCCGCGATATCGTGAACGTCGAAGTCAGGTCGAGCGTAGCGAGCCGTAAAGCTCAAACGCGGAAGCGCGGTGGGATTGCAAGGAGAATTATGAAGCAGGTCGTCAAACAGCATGAAGTGTCCTGCGGGCATTGAACAATCGACGATAGGATCAGATTCGCCTGGTATTGCCGCGAGCTTGAAGGTGCTCCAATAATTGCTGTCGGGCGGCACGGGAAAATGCTCGCGCGTGTGCGTGTGACTGCCGCTGATCACGCGCAGCGCACCGTTCTCCGGCGTTGCGTCGTCGACCGCGAGCCACATCGTGATCCACCCTCTCTGCACTTCCCAAAAGTAGGACTCCTGATGCCAAGGGATCTCGAGACCGCCCGGCGGCTTCGCGAAGAACTGTGACTTGAACAACATCACGTCGTCACCGAGGATTTGTTTAATGGGACGAATGATTTGCGGAAGGGTGCACAGTTCGTAAATCAGCCGGCGGTCGAGATGCCGGTCAAACTCGAGCTGAGCTTTCAGGGGGAACCCTTGATGGCAGGGCGCCGTCGATGGAAGCGAGAGCACATCCTGCAGGGCGGCCCTGAGCGGTCCCGCTCGTTCAGCCGGATAGAGTTGAAAGTCAGTGAGCAAGCCCTCGCGCCGGAATTTTTCCAATTCAAGGGGGGTCAGAGACCGCACCGGTACGCTGTCCTCGTGACGCTTCACTGCGATCAATGCTCCTGAGTGTTGGCTGGCGTACGCCGCGGCCGGAGAAGAAGACTAAGCTGAGCCCACCCATCAACAAACGGTCTAAGATTCATCCAGCTAATCTCGAAGCGGGATCGGAAAAGCGCGATCAGCGGATCGGGGGCCCAATGGGCAACCGGAACCTTGCGCGGCGCACCGTCCTCATCGAACATCATATGGCTGTCATGAATTCTCTCTTGCGACTCCTCGACCACGGTCACCATCATCATCATTGCGCCTTCCGGATGCAGTACGCTATCCAGGGCGGCGAGGGCATCGGGCACTAGTTTGAATGGGATATGTACCAGGACGTAGGAAAACCAAATGCCATCGAACTGCTCTCCCAGAGTTGGCAGATCCAGCAGGCTCATCTTTATCGTCCGTGCTTCCGGACACTGTTCCCGGTATAGCCGCAAGGCTTGCTCGCTCACGTCAATCCCGGTGACCCGATACCCACGATCGAGCAGCTGCCGCGTGTCCCGTCCTGAATGACACCCCACATCAAGAATTGTCCCACCCGGCTTGACGGCCGCTGCGAAATGCCGCCATTCCTCACCTTCCAGGTCGTCACGTCCTTTCCAGGCCTTAGCGTAGTCGAACCAGCCGTCGTCATAGACCTTAGTCACAGCGGCTAGAAAGTCAGCGTCCGTGGTAAATGAATGGCTACGCTTCATCGGTGGGTTCCGTGACATCAATTACCAACGCCAAATCGACGCGGCTGCGCTACCCGGAATGCGTAAGCCCAGGTCTGCTAATAGGTCCTTTTCAACTTGATGACGAACCGGTTCCGGTTACAAGGAGAAGTCATGCAGATCATGTTCAACGATACGTCGAGTCCCAAAGTCGCGGCGACCGCTTCATTAACCGAGCAGCATGAAACGCGGCCTCGCTCGCGCCGCGTTTCGCGCATTGTCATTACAGCTCAAAATAGTCTTTCGCTTTAGCTGCCTCTGGCAATTCACCCGGTTGCAGAGCCTCGTCGACGACTTCGACGCGGAAGCTCTCTTCTAACGGGGCGTTCCAGATACGCGTGGACAGGTTCACCTTGAAGATGCGAAAGGCTTTAATGTCTTCCTTGGTTGTTTCGTTGGTTTCCAGGCGGTCGGTGAGATCGTAGAACTCTCGCGGTACGAAATCCGGGCGCAGATTGATGTTCGCGGTCTTCTCACCGTCGCTCACCCACCACTCGTATTTCATTTTGCTGTTGCACTGCATTCCGCAGCCTTCGGCGACGACGACCTGGTAACGATCGCGAGTGGCGGCGCCCGTCACATAGTCGATGGTATCTTTCACTCCAGGGCCGGGGTGACCGCTAACAATGTAGAGATTATCGCGCGCCCACAGATCATCTTTCGAAAGAGCCTGCGCGGCGACTTGCATAGCCCGGAAGCCAACCGCAGTACCCCACCAGAGCGATCCCGGGTGTTGACAGATGGCGCCGTCATAATCCAACTGCAAAACTTCGCCCTGATCCTTGATGCGAATCGTGACGCCCTCGGCCGCCTTAACTGGGCTTTCTGACATAAGCGTTCCTCCCTTTGTAACCCATATGTCCTTTACGTCCCATACGTCCGATGGGACAGATGGGACGTTTTAACAAATCCGCGGCAACTGTTCGCCGACGAGCATGTCGACGATGCGGCGTCCGCCAAAGACGGTCTGCATCACCACACGGCCTGGCCGGTGGTCGTTCACCTCGCCGATATTCGCGGCTTCTGTGCCCAGCGGATGAGACTTCATTGCCGCGAGTGCGGCCTCAGCATCTTCCGATGGTACGACGCAGATGATCTTGCCCTCGTTGGCAAGGTAGAGCGGATCCAGACCTAAAATTTCGCAGAAGCCTTTGACCTCGCTCCGGATCGGCGTGCGATCTTCGTAGATCTCGATGCCAACCTGCGACGCCTCGGCGATTTCGTTCAAGACGGTCGCAATTCCGCCGCGGGTTGCATCCCGCAGGAAGCGCGTCGTAGGAACGGCTTTTAACAAGGCATCGATCAGACCGTGCAGACTCGCACAATCGCTTTCGATCGGCGTCGTCAACCTCATGTCTCCGCGGGCATTGAGGATCGCCGCACCGTGGTCGCCCAACACTCCATTGACCAGGATGACGTCACCGGGTTGAGCCTGGTCGACGCCGAGATTGACGCCGGCGCGAATGACACCAACACCGGCAGTGTTAATAAACAACTTGTCACAGGCGCCGCGTTCGACAACTTTGGTATCGCCGGTAACCACGGTCACGCCGGCCTCCCGCGCAGTGGCCGCCATTGTCCTGGCCACTTCACGCATGGTTTCGACCGGCAGGCCTTCCTCAATAATTACCGAACAAGACAAGTAGAGTGGTATCGCGCCACCCACCGCCAAGTCGTTAACCGTGCCGCAGATTGCCAGCTTGCCGATATTGCCACCCGGAAAATCGAGTGGTTGGACGACGTATGAATCGGTGGTAAAGGCCAGCCGATCGCCGAGCGCCGTCAGGTCGGATAGAGAGAGACGCGCCTGATCTTCAAGTGGCGACTCGCCGTCGTTATCAAACGCCTCGAGGAAGACGTCGTCGATCAAGTCGTGCATCGCCTTGCCGCCGCCGCCGTGGGCGAGTGTGATAGTGCTAACCCGCACCTTGCCGCGGTGCCTGGGCTTGCCGTTCTTTTTAGCCATCTCTACAACGCTACTCATGCCATCTCCTTGACCATCGCCCTGGTGTCATGAATCTTCTCGATGTCGCCGTACTGATAATAGGCGGCACAGGCGCCTTCAGACGAAACCATAAGCGCGCCCAGCGGTGTCTCCGGAGTACACTCTCTGCCGAAGACTTTGCAGTCCCACGGCTTGATGACACCCTTGAGTACTTCGCCGCATTGGCACGATTTTGGATCGGCAATCTTAAGGGCCGGGACTGAGAATCTCCGTTCCGCGTCAAAGTCCGCGTACTCCTCGGTCATCCGAACTCCTGAATGGTCAATTGAACCGAGACCACGCCATTCAAAGAACTCCCTCAATTCGAAGACTTTGCCGATCGCATCAAGAGCCACTGTGTTCCCGCCGTCCGGAACCACGCGGTTGTACTGGTTCTCGATCTCGGTGCGTCCCTCGGCAATCTGTTTGAGCACCATCCAAAGGCCGTGCAGGATATCGAGCGGTTCAAAACCCGCAATTACCAACGGCTTTTTGTAATGCTCGGCGATAAAGCGGTATGACGAATTGCCGATAACCATGCTGACATGGCCCGGACCAAGGAACCCGTCCAACTGCAGGTCAGGTGAGTCGAGGATCGCCTTGATCGTGGGGATGATCGTAATGTGATTACAAAACATCGAGAAATTCTTGACGCCTTCTTTTTTCGCCCTCAGCACAGTGAGTGCCGTGCTGGGCATGGTTGTTTCAAAACCTAATGCGAAGAAGACGACCTGCCGATCCGGGTTTTCCTTTGCAATCCGCAGAGAATCAAGCGGCGAGTACACCATCCGCACGTCGGCCCCATTGGCCTTGGCCTGCAACAAGCTCTCTTTCGAGCCGGGCACGCGCATCGCGTCACCAAACGTAGTGAAGATCATTCCGGGCATGTGGGCCAGAGCCACGCAGTCGTCAACGCGTCCCATGGGTAAAACACATACCGGACAACCTGGACCATGGATCAACTCAATGCCATCAGGGAGCATTGTCTCGACGCCGTATCGGAAGATGGCGTGCGTATGGCCTCCGCATACCTCCATGATGTAAACCGGATCAGTTCCAGTTCGGCTCTTTAAGATTTGGGGCACGAGGACGCGGATTTCCTTCAGCAGGAACTGCGCCTTCTCGGGATCTCGGAATTCATCGACGTATTTCATATGTTCTCTTTTCTTGTGAGTTGCGTTAAGCGGTCATCCCATAACGGCCAATGAACCGCGATCGTCCGCCAGCAGTGTGTGAACCAGGTCCCAAAGAATGTGGTAGATAATTACGTGACATTCCTGTACCCGATGAATGCTGTCGGTTTCGACAACCAGGCAGTGGTCCAAGCCAATCTTTGCCATTTCGCCACCGCTCATTCCGGCCAAGCCGATGGTTGTTACACCCATCTCTTTTGCTTTCGCAAAAGCCTTCACCAGATTGTCTGAGTTTCCGCTCGTCGAGATGCCTATCAAGCCGTCTCCGGCGCGTGCCTGGGCAATCATCTGACGCACAAAGACATGCTGGAAGCCGACGTCATTGGCCACCGCGGTCATCATCGTCCGGTCGGCGGTCAGATCGATTGCCGTCAGCGCGACCCGGCCGGCGGTGATCGGGTGCAGAAACTCGACGGCCACGTGCGCCGCGTCGCAGCTTGAGCCGCCATTGCCCATCGTAAAGAGCCGGCCGTTGCCGCGATAGACATCGGCAATAGCTCCTGCAGCCGCGACGACTTCCTGTCCATTCCTGGCGAAAAAGGCATCGATCACGTCGTGATGATTGTTTGCTTTTTGCCGGACAGACTCGAGCAAAGCAGAATTCATCAACGATGGATCTTGCTTCCTGCCGTGCAGGAAAGGGTAGAGCCCCTTCAGATTTGGGTCTTCCGCCAGACTCATAAGGTTTAGGCCACAAGTTCGGGCAACTGAGTTGCCGGAATGTTTGAAGGCGGACTCGACGCCGATTCCTTCATGGCAAGAAGTTCCGCCTGCACCTCGCCGAGCTCCCTCAGAACCTTCAACGTGGCCTCTGCCTCCTCTTCGTTGATCAGGCTCATACCGAAGCCAACATGCACCAATGTCCAGTGGCCGACGCACTTTTCGAGTGGGTGGTAGTCGTCAACTACGCACTCGAGGCTTATTTCTCGTTGGACGCCACTAACATCGACGAGCGCCATTTGCCGCGCAACGTCGGTGATCTTCACTATTTGACCAGGGATTCCAAGACACATTTCTTGCTCCTTACATTAGTTGCGAGTCGGACTGCAAGTCCGCCGGATGAGAACGCTCGATATGACGTGCCGCCGCGATAGCAGCCTGTCCCAGCGCCAGCCCTCCGTCGTTGGTGGGGACTTTGGCGTGTAAGAGACAACTTAGCCCATCTGCGTTTAGTAACCGCACTAGTTCTTCTAACAAGAGTTTATTCTGGAAGCAGCCGCCGCTAAGCGCGATTGTATTCAGCGAGGCGCCGGCTTCGCTTGTGGCACGAATGCGAGCGACCAGGTCGCGAATCGCCTTCGCAAGTCCGTAGTGAAAACGCGCAGCCATTTGAGCGAGCGGAGTCCGCCGGCTGAGATCCTCTAACAGTTCCTGCCACATTGGTGACGATTCAAGACAGAGCAACCCGCTGGTAGCTTGCGCGGTGATCGCAAACTTATACGGCGGCTCGGAAGCCGAAGACGTCCACTGCTCGGCTAAGGCTTCCAGTTCCATGGCGCCCTGGCCTTCGAAGAGAGCTTGATCGGCGCATAGTCCCAGGGCCGCCGCAACCGCATCGAAAAGTCTGCCGCACGAACTGGCCAACGGTACGTTTAGTCCGGTCTCCAGCATGCGATCGATTGTCGGCAATGGCTTGGTCATCAAGTAACGATAGAGTTCGAGCTCGGAAAACTTTTCGACAAACTGCGTCCAGCCCGGACCAGCGATCAGGTGCGCGTACGTGTTGCGCCAGGGTTCGCGGATGGCCTGGGCGCCGCCCAGCATGGCAACTGGTTTGAACGTCGCCACCCGTCGATAGCCCCGATAATCCGCCAGCAAAAACTCCCCACCCCAGATCGTGCCGTCATCGCCAAAGCCGAGCCCGTCGAGTGCAATACCAAGCACGGGCGGCGCGTCCAACGCGACGCCGTTTTCTACCATGCAACTAGCTATATGTGCGTGATGATGCTGAATTTCAAGAAGAGGCAGTTCATCGGCTGCAGAGCGCTGTTTGGCGAGTTTGTTGGAAAGATATTCCGGATGCATATCCGCGACTAACAAGCGGGGCTGATGATCGTAAATCCGCGAATAGAGTTGCAGGTTCTTTTGGTAATCCTCGAACGTCGAAATGTCCTCCAGATCACCCTGGTGCTGTGAAAGAATCGCAGCCCCGTCTTTCAAGACGCAGAATGTAGCTTTTAACTCGCCCCCATAAGCGAGCAAGTCGGGAGCATCCTCGAAGCCGGGCGGTAAACGCACTGCACTTGGGGCGTAACCGCGGGCACGACGAAGCAGCGATGGTTTGCCGGCCATGATGCGCACCACCGAATCATCGATGCGGTTTGCAATCTCGCGATCGTGCATCAACATTCCGTCGGCGATGCCGCGCAGGCCGGTCCGCGCGACATCGAGAGTCGTGACCTGTGGTTCGTCAGAAAGATTGCCGCTGGTCATGACAAGCGGCCGATCGATCTGCCGTGTTATCAATAAGTGCAGGGGCGTATAAGGCAGCATGAAGCCCACAGTATTCAGTCCGGGCGCAATGCCCTCCGGCAACTTTTCGTTACCGTTCGCCGCAAGCAACACGATGGGGGCTTCGGGACTCTGTAACAAATCGGCCTCGGTTGCCGTCACGTAGCAGTAGCGGCGAATCGTTTCAACATCTCTGGCCATTAGCGCGAATGGTTTGCCGTATCGATGCTTTCGCTGGCGCAGGCGCTGGACGGCTTCTGGATTAGTGGCATCGCAAGCCAGATGAAATCCGCCCAACCCACGAATTGCTACCACCGCGCCTCTCTTTAGCAATTCGATAGCAGCGTCCAGGGCCGCGGACGTCCTGAGATGTGTCGAGCTCGCGCCGGTCTCCGTCTGCTCCAGCCAGATCTGAGGCCCGCATGTGGAGCAAGCGATCGGTTGTGCATGAAAGCGGCGGTCGGCCGGCTGTTGATACTCGCGGGCACAGGATGCGCACATCGGGAAGTCCGCCATCGTCGTGTTAACACGGTCGTAGGGAACCTCATTCACGATCGAAAAGCGCGGCCCGCAGTGTGTGCAGTTCGCGAAAGGATAACCGTATCGGCGTTCGTTCGGATCTAACACCTCCGCGCGACAGGCCGCGCAAATCGCGGCATCGGGAGTGACACGCGTGCAGTTCTCGCCACTTACACTTTCCGCAATGCGGAAGTCCTCAAAGTCCAGCAGGTTCAAGACCTGCGTCTCGACATCTTCGATCTGCGACAGCGGGGGCGCCTCGCTGTGCAACCGGGTAAGGAACTGCGAGATGGCGCCCGAATTTCCGGTGGTTCGGATCAATACTCCAAAGCCGTCATTAAGAACTTCGCCCACCAGCCCCTCGTCACACGCCAAGCGCCAGACGGTTGGCCGAAAGCCAACGCCTTGCACTGTCCCTCGGACACGGATTTCGACTGTTTGCCGAATATCCATCGCGCGTAACCTTACCTCCTCGGCTTGTGGACGTTCCTGGCTAAAAACTGGCCGATTCACGCGGCTTGAGCCCCGAGGGAATCGATCGTCGCCTTTAGGCGCCGGCCCACTCGGACTTGGCTCTCCTTGAGATTCTCCAACAGAGGCACTACCAAACGAATTACTTGCAGCGGCGCTTCTGCGGGAGTAAACACGACCCGATAAATTGGTTCCTGCACGACACGCCGCAATCGCTCAATCACCGCATCAAGTCTC
Organism: Pyrinomonadaceae bacterium; assembly: GCA_036277115.1. Lineage (NCBI taxonomy): Bacteria > Pseudomonadati > Acidobacteriota > Blastocatellia > Blastocatellales > Pyrinomonadaceae > Pyrinomonadaceae bacterium. The sequence continues at coordinate 1,268,250 of DASUNM010000023.1, read as the reverse complement.
TGTTCCATGCTGCCTTCAACCGCGAGGTCGGGAGTGTCACTGAACGAAGTTTGCTGACGTGGATCGCTCACGCCGAGCATGTGTTGTTGCACGAGCTTCGCTTCTCTTTGAGCATCGAGTGAGAAGCTTGCCGCCCGAGACGCGGATACTTTCCGCCCGCCGTGAATAAAAGCCACCCGGCTTTGCGCAGCCTCGGTCACCGCCCTTACTACGGCCCTGTCACGTTCAAGATCGCATGCCCAACCGCCGTTGAACGTCTTGCGGCTGGGATTGTTCGTGTCGAACACGAAGGCGGCAAAGAACGGCATCCCGTACTCGTTAGGAACACTCCGAACTTTAAACTGGAGGCCGTTTCTTTCAGCGCGGTCGATGATGTCGCGCACTTCGCCTGGAAGACTCGACGCCTCGACTAACTTTGACGCGCAGCGAACGAATTCGAATGACCAGATGTCACGTTCGATCAACTCCAGCAGAGCCTGTATGCATGCCTCGAGCACCGAGTTGCCCGATGCCAGGCCGTTGGTCGATGACCCAAAGAGGGACTGCCCAACATCAGACGCCGGATAAAAGATGAGTTCGGCAGGAATGGCGCACTCGTCGCCGCGCTCCAGGTCTCGCGCCGCAGCTAGTAACAGCGGACCATCGAGGTCGACCTCGCGCTGAAGGAGCGGAACGAAATCAAGAATCGCATCGTCTGCGCGCTCCTGGCCGGCAACTTCTCTTGCGGACCCCCAGTGTGTTGAAACACTGCCTATCCCCGGTTCGGCGAAAAAAAACTCCAGGGCCTCCATGTAGGCGCCGACTTCGGCATCAATCCGGCACAGCCCCTTCCCAAAAGTGAAAGTGTCCCCGCGAGCTTGCGGTCGCATACTTGCATAAACCGGCACGCCCAGGACATCCAAATCGGTTATGTCCGTCACCTCGGTTATGCCGGCAGTCGCGGCCCACTGTTTGGCATACCGCAAGGTCGTCTCGGGCGCTAAACTGCGCATGCTTCGAGTACCCCTTGAAACCATGCGTTCGTTTCCCGCAAGAAGAAAGACGATCGCCCGCTGAAAATCCTGAGGACGCCGACTATCTTGAACGCATCTACATCCGATCCGTGAACCGGACACACACGCCTGCCGAGCCGCGGTCTTGTTATCCCTCGCGTAGGCCGCCCTGGTAATTTTCACCCAGTCGCCATTGGCAGAGTTCGAACTCCCAAGGCGACCGTCGCGTGGATTAGAGGCCGTCAGCCGTCGACGTCATCTCCGCAGTGGACTCCCGTCGCGATTGTTCCGCGGAAGCCGTCTACGTCTCCGTCGCCATCGCCGCAATGCACTCCGGTCGCTGACGGATGATTACCCAGCAGGCGCTCGAAGCGAGCCAGGAATTCCCGATCCAACTCAATTGAAACTGTATTTTTCGTCATAGTCGTCTCCTTCTAATCAAGCAAAGTGGAAAGGCTTCAGGTTGTCACACAGAACTGCTGGCGAAGTTTCGCCACTATCTTCCAGCACAAGCACAGACACAAGCGTCGATCTGGTGTCGATCTGGTGTCGCTATCCACAAACGAGCGAAAGCACCAGACCATTCATATGTTGTCAAAGCCCACTACTCAGCGTCCACTGAACCGCGCGGCAAGTCGCGCTTGCGATTCAGTCCAAGCTCTCCTTCTGGTTAAGCTCCCAGAAAACACCGGTTCCTTTTCCGTCGCCGTGGAAGCGAATGAGCGGATTAATCTGGCACCTGTTGAGTCGATTGATTGCGTCATGCAGCCTGGTAGGCGCGTCAACAAGGTGATTGACCGGTAGGGGATCGTGAATGTGTTCAGCCCACCCTTCTTCTTCGAAAACGCTCAGAATCGTTTCCTGATTCCGCGCCGGGACGCGGAATCGCTTGACGATGCGCCCGGCGAAAGATAATTCTCGCCGAATGGCATGCCACCGAGGTTTTCGGGCGAACGTCTCTGGTCTCTCTATTTCGTAAGCAGCCGGTGACGCCGTTTCGAGGCCCGCAGTTTCGCTCGCCACGACGGCAAGCGCGGACGGTGTTTCCTGAGGCGACCGCACGCGTCCACGAAAAACATCTTCCGCCAGGGCGGCGCCGCTGCCCGTGAGAATCAGACAGCTGTGATCGTTGAAAAAATATCCATTGCTCTCGCGGAATGAGCGACGGGAGTCGCGGTCACCAGTCGTTTCCTGACCGTGCTCGGCAAACCCCTTGGCTACCAACCACCGGAGATCGCTGCTGGTCATTCCGGCTTCATGCAGCCGACTGATTCGTTGAGCAAAATCCCATGCGCTCGCCCCCGTGTACTGGGCGCCAATGTAGGCTCGCCAAAGAACGACGAGGCCGGCGCGCAAACTCTCGTTAAGCAGAGGCGAGGGTGATTCGCCGGCCCATTCAACCCAGCGGTTTTCGTTGGCTGACATCAGCATCGTGCCTTGCTTTAGAAAGCACCTGGTTCGGATCGAAAGGGTTGTCAGCTACCGGACAACCCCTGGCTTGGTTCTTCAGGTAAATGACTTACCTGTGTTCCATGGTGGTTCGGTTTGAAATAACCTGCACCAGTTGCATCATGCCGCGGTCTTCGTGGCCCAGAATGTGGCAATGCAGAACGTACATGCCTGTGAAATCCATGAACCGGGTCCACATCTTCACATAGCCACCCGTTGGGATCGCGAAATTATCCCACCAGACCCAGGGTCGAGGTAAATGCACCGGATTCCCATTGTTCACTGCGGGATCCTTAATTTCGATCACCTGAAACGGATTGATGTGGATATGGAAAGGATGGGCCGCGCCTCCGTCGTTATACAGGGTCCACTCTTCGGTCGCGCCAAGGAGCATGGTTTGATCGACCACGTGCTCGTCGAACTGCTTACCGTCGATCGTGTGTTTCGGCGGCGGGTACGGCGGGTTCTTGCCCCGTTTCATATCTGGCGCAACTGACGGATCCGCAGTGGACTTGAAATGTAGTTCCCGTTTGACCTTGATGGCGCTGGGATTGATGTCAGCAAGGAATCCAGGCATCTGCGGAAACTGCGCCCTGGTTGGGAACGGCATTGGATTCGCGATTGGTGGAACCGCAGGATCCTGCCTGACCGCGATGGTCAGCAGAAGTGTGCCACCACCAAAAGTCACCTTGTAAGTGCCGGGTGTCTTGGGCGCCTGCACCAGTAAGTCAATGCGGTTGCCCGGCGCCAAGCTGCCGAACGGCGCTTTTGATCTCGCGGGGACAGGAAACGACGCGTCGGTATCCGATGGATCGTAATTCTGCTGATGGAACTGCACACCATCCTGAGCAGTCTGCACCCACTTGATTCCGCTGGGTGGTTTGTCAATCGGCACGGCGGCCTGGTGACAAGCATTCACAATGCGCCAGAGCTGCATTTCGTTCGGGTTCATCTGCACGACCGGAGTGTACTGGCCGTTGACGAAAACCAGCTCGGGACTTTGCCCTGCGAGGGCGCTGCGCAGAAGATTGAGTACGGTTCCGTACTGCTGTAGCACCAGAACCTGTTGTTTCTTAACGAAGGGGTTCAGCTTATCGTCGTAATCGCCCTCAATTATCAGCGCGCCGGCCATTCCATTAAGCAAGTTCAGTGCGGTCGATCCATGCTTGTGACCGTGGTACCAGTGCGTTCCAGGCGCCTGGCCCATGCTGTCCGGCTGACCATTCCATTCGGGAATGTTGAAACAGTTGGGGAATGCGCCTATGTAATACTGCGGCAACGTCTTGTCTGCCATTGCTTTTATGTTTTGCGGCCACAACTGTTGGTTCGGAGGCAATCCGCGCTGGCCACGCCATACCGCGCTCTGGTCATAAGATATGAGAAGCCTTTTTTGCCAGGTTTGCCACGCTGGCGGCCAGTCGCCCCACTGCATCGGTTGCTGGCGCTGCGCGCATGCCTTAAATATCTGATCGAAGATAGGCTTCACCGTCTGCTCGTTCACCGTCGGTTTGCCGTCGCGTCCTCGGGGCGAGGGCCGAATCGTCAGCAGCACGTTGTCGGCGGTTCCACTGGGACTGACGTGGCTACCATGAAAGTGTAAATTTGTAGAACTCGACCCATGGAAGCAGTTCGGCGGCTTTTCAAAGCTCGGGTCACCCGGGTAAGTGTTGACACTGCTGTTAGGTCCGACGGACTTGGTAGTATCACAAGCATTCTCGCCACGCTCGGCGACATCGAGGGGTTTACTAGCGTTGGCAACGTCTTGGGTTTGGTTAAATTCGTCGACGTTGACATGATTTAGGAGTGTAATTTGAACTCTGTCTCCCACACGCGCCCGAAGTGTCGGTGCGGGGTTCGGGACGCCCTTCTGCTTAGGCCAAACATTGGCCGGTGTCGCCGGATCGTAACCAGCGATGTAACGCATCTGTCCGCTATCAACGGCACAGCCCGCCGGAGACATTGTGGTCCGTTGTTCATTGAGGACCTTGAGTACAGCTTGAAGCACCTTGCCGGAGCTCTTAATCTCCATTATTTGTTGCAGTAGCTGACCCCCAGGGCAAGGCTGGGCCATTACCTTCGTGGCGAGTGGTGGCATGAGCGAATATAGCGTTACACCCGACGCCGTCATCATGGCTTGTTGGAGGAATGTCCGCCGGCTCGTTTGAGAGTCCCGCTCAATGTTGGATGACTCGGAACGATGCTCGCCCGCTTGATTCGTGATGGTCGTCTCCTCAAACATAATAATCTCCTCAGGTAGGTTGTTGCGCCGCGGATAGTCGCAGCGGCGTCCACCGTCTGCGATTAACAGCGACGGTCAAGTCTGGAAATTCGCCTCACCTCGTTCTTCGAGCAAACGCGCCTTTTTTGGTCTTGCCACCAAACGCGCCTTTCTTGGTCTTGCCCCCGAACGCGCCTTTTTTGGTCTTGCAACCGAACGCGCCTTTCTTCTTGGTATTACCTACTTTGATTTGGCCCTTTTCTTTTGGGTGGAGGGCGCAAACGTAGTTCAAGCAGTACGGGGCTGGCGGGTTCAAGGCGATTTGCGTCGACGATGCGTTGGGCGGAATCTGGTAATCAAGCCAGGCCTTCTTGTTTATCGGGTCTGTCGGTTTTTTCGGGGCGGGCGCCGGCCAATGGGCAACCGTGTCCCCGTTAAACCAAAAGACGCTGTCATTGGGCTCTGCCTGCAACGGATTGGGGTCAAAGACCGCCGGCGTGCCGGGTTTGATTTTGATCTTGAAGATGGACATCGCAGGTCCTCCTTTATGTCCTATGGAAGGGTTTCTTACTAGAAAACGAAAGTGACCTGATTAGAGCGGGCGGGAGTCTATCACAGCTCGCAAAAGTTGCAAGACTTTTGCTTAGAATAGATCGAAAAAATTTTGCCGGAACAACCGCGTTTAAGAATCAGTGCACAGGACTGCACTGAAAGTCAGAAATTTAGCTTTACGGCGAACTGAATCATCCGCGGATTATTGCTGGTTGACACGATCCGACCGAAATCGCCTGGACTTCCGATGATCCTGCCTGTGTTCGAATCTACTGAGGTTGCCGGTACCGCGGACAGGTTGCTGATCGGATTAGCCAGGTTGACGTGATTGAAGAGATTGAACACCTCAGCGCGGAACTCAAGGTTCTTCGTATCGTGAAATGGAAATCGTCTGATTACTGAGAGGTCCACATTATATTGGCCGGGCCCACGCAGAACATTGCGACCGACATTGCCGAAATCGGTCCCGGTCGCGCCTGCGACTGCGGTCCCGTTTGAGCTTGGTATTACGCGACCTGCTAAAACAACCGGGCGGACAAAGGCGAGCGGATTGAAAAAATATCCGGGAGGTATGTTGCTGGTGGCAGTCGCCGTCGTTGCGCCTGGCGCCCAACTCGGCCTCATAAAAGCATTATTCCCGCCACTCAACCCATAGAACGAGCCGGCGCCGCCGTCGATAATGTCGATGGGCAGGCCAGACATAGCCGTAACGATTGTCGCCAACTGCCAATTGGAGAATAGAAACCGTCCGGCGGTCGACCGTGCAAAAGGCGGACGTGGCAGGTCCCAAAGCCCACTCAAGACAAAGCGATGCCCACGGTCAAAGTCTGACACGCCACGGTTCGCGCGGTTATCAAGCTGGTTACCAGCAATGTTGACCGTGTCCCTGACGTCTCCCGTACTGTCGCTGCCGCCGGAAGCATTATCTATTGACTTCGCATAGGTATATGAAGCGAGGAATTGCAACCCTTTCGAGAAGCGCCTCGTCAGGCTTATCTGTAATGAGTTGTAAGTAGATTGTGCGGTCGATTGAATCTGCAAAAAACTTCCAACCTCGACGCCCTGAAATGGCGCTCGCAGCGCTACGTTCGTGGCGGCGGGCGTATTGGTGGTTACCACCTGACCCGTGACGGCATTGATGATGGGCCGTTGCGGGCTGGCGAGTCGGGCCTGATTGATAGCGATGTCGCGAATCAGATTGACGCCGCGCGTACCGACGTAAGCCACCTCGAGCAACAGGTCCTTCCGAAGGATGTGCTGGACACTCGCATTGTAATGCTGGAAATAAGCGGCCCGCAGATCGCGATCGAATATTTGACCTGCGAGAGAGACGCCTCTCACGAAGGCGGGGAATTGATTTTGCGACGGTAAGGGAAAAAAGGGATCAGCTAGTGGAACAGCAGCCCCGGCGGGACTCCTGCGAACGGTGTACATCGGCGGAGCATTAATCGCAATTCCGATGTAAGCCGTTGAGGGCCGCGAGTAGAAAATCCCGTAGCCGCCGCGGACCACCAATCGTCCCGAATCGCCCGGCGCGTAAGCAAAGCCAAACCGTGGGCCAAAGTTGTTTGGATCATTGCCGGCGAGGACGCGTTTGCCGACGTTCGGCGCCTCAGGCAAATCGTATTGAGCAATCACATTGCCGGCCTGCACGAATCCAGCGGTTGGAGGTCCAATTGGGTTCCCGGCCGCATCCACCTCCATTCGGGGTCGATAAAGCGCGGGATCGAAAGTCGACATTGCCCCATGCGTTTCGTACGGCGGGAGATCCAACTCGTAACGCAAACCGAGATTGAGGGTGAGCCTTGGCGAAACCTTCCAATCGTCCTGGACGAAAAAACTGAAATCTGCCGCGCGTAGGTTGCGCGTGCCGATGCCATCTCCGTATACCGAGTTATTGGCTGAGCCCAGCAGGAAGTTGTTGAAGCTTTGAAATACTATCGTGCCGCGCCGGTTGTTGTTGGCGACCAGATCATTCCGGTAGTAAATGATCTGCGCTCCCGTCCGGAAGCTGTGCGCGCCGCGCACAATCGAGAGAACATCCACCAGCGTGGTTGCAGTCGCAACATTTCCGGTATCGACATTCTGGCCCGCATTACCGATAGACACCGCGTTCGTTCCGGTCGGGCCGATCCGAATAGAACCAAGTCCGGGATAGACATTCGCATTAGCTCGCTTGATTCCCAGATCCGAGTCTCTTACCGGGTTTTGCCCGGTCATGTCCCCCCGAATGTAACTGTAGCCTATGCGCGCTTCGTTGGTGGTTCGGGGGCTGAAAATGTGAATGCTCTGAACCGAGATCAGCCGGTTATTCTGTTCTTGATCCGCCCCGAATCCGGGAACATTGGCCGCACCAGTCGGAAGCGCCAGGAACTGCGGAGCGTTCGAGAAGAAAACCCTTAGGGCCAACTGACTTTTTTCATTGATGCGGTAATCAAGGTTGGCATTGAACTGATCCTCACGGTAAGTGGAAATGGCCGAGCCTGAATAATGGCCGTCAGCCTGCGGTGTGGGAATGAGGAATTGCCCGTCGGGTAACCTGGTGTTCAAAAGCGCGAGGGCTGAGGGATGGATTGAGGTCGCGGGCGGTGAGGTTGGCGATAATCGTGGCCGAAACGTGTTGAGCAGGGTTTGCTGTGATCGATCGTCAGTGAGACCCGGCGCGATCAAGACGCTGGAGGTAAGACTATTTGGTGACGCGCCGCTATCTTCCCGGGTGCCCTGGTACGAGCCGAAGAAAAACAATCTGTCCGCCTTGATGGGGCCGCCGAGCAATCCGCCAAAAACGTTACGCTGCAGCGTTGGGCGGGCAACCCCGGCCGCTTTCAAAAATGGATTGTTAGCATTAAGCGCATCATGGCGAAAATATTCGTAGGCTGCTCCGTGAAACCTGTTAGATCCACTCTTGGTTAATGCCTGAACATTGCCCCCGCCACCGCGTCCGAAGGTTGCAGCGTAAAGCGAAGTCTGGACCTTGAATTCCTGAATACTCTCTGGCGCGGGGACAGCCACCAAAGCCGCGGCATTTGTGGCCAGGTTATTCGCGTCAATCCCGTTAATCTCGAAATCATTCTGCGTGACGCGGGCGCCATTGACCGAGACGTTCTGCGAATTGCGACCCAGTCCGGTGTTGTCCGGGAGGGATACAGATGTGCCCGGCGAGAGAGCGAGAATCTGCGTGAAGTTGCGCGTTGCCAGCGGCAGCTCTGATACCGCCCGTGAATTGACGACGCGGCCAAGCTGCGGTCCGTCTATCTGCATAAGAGGATCAACGCGTACCGGAAGGGTGTCAGGCCCTGCCGGCGCCAATTCCACATCGACTGAAGTCGTTTCGGTGATTACGACTTGAACCGGTTCAAATACAGCCAGGGCGAATCCGGGCGATGTCACCGTGAGGCGGTAAGCGCCCGGCGCCAGGAGTGGGACGTTGTAGTTTCCCTGATCGTCGGTCGTAACCTTGCGCACTTCGGCGGTGGTTTCGCTCGTCACCTCTACGCCGGCCCCAACTATGAGCCCACCTCTTTGGTCTTTAACTGTCCCAGCGATGCGACCGGTGGTTTGTCCCTGGGCGAGCGCAGACGAAGGGAGTAGGCCCAAAAGAAGAGCAATCCAAAACAGTGCAATGCCAGCTTTCGCCATCTGCTTGTCGGACAGTCGGTGTCAGGTGTGGCGTATTACTAATGAGCAACCAATCTTAATAAGACCGGTAGCCGGTTCGTTAGTCGCCACCTGGTTTCGGTTGTTTCAGTCAAGAGCAGGTTTAATTCAGTCGTTAAGAGTCAGGCGTCAGTAAAGCGAGACGTCGTCCAAACGACCAGCCAACGAACGGCGCGCATTGTAGCACCGTTGCTCCCTTGTTATGCGATTTTTCGGCTGTTCGGCATTGAACCAGTCTTTCCAAGAGCTTGCGCATTTCATCCTTCAGTCAAAAGAAGACAAAAAACCGTCCTTTGGGTATTGACTCGAAACTGAACGTTCGCATACTCTTTCCGCGCTCAAACCAAGGCGCTGACTGAAACTCAAACCTGGGCTGCCCAGTTCTTTCGGTTTGGCGGCGTCTCATTCACGCCGGCAAACCCTCGGCTTACCTTCATCGGTAATGCTCAAGGCCAAATCAGTCTCTAACTTTGAATTACCTCTAGCCTAGAAGGAGAACTCACGATGGCAATCACTATTAAAGTTAATGGCAATTCGAAAAACGAGGGATTCCTGCTCGCGCCCGTAGGCGGAAAGGAATTTCCGATGGCAGTCGCCCTCAAGAGCACCGACCTCGCGACTGTCAATGCAACACTGGTTGTGGTTGCGCCGGCGGGCGTCACGGTTAAGCTATCCAGCACCAGCGTCTCGATTGGTCCAACCGGTACCAGCGTCAAGATAACTGCGAAGACGCCCAGCAAGACCGCCGGCGACATCAAGCTGCAAGTTAAAGTGGGCGGCAGCGTCAAAGCGAGTTGCACCTTGACGTCCATCAAGAAGGTGCGAATCCGTTTCCGTGGGCGCTTCCAGGCGCGTTTCGCTACGGACGGAGATTTCTTTAACGAGAAGCGCGGAACAAGCAACGGCTGGACCTGGGCCCTTGAAGGTGAACCCGACTTTGTGCCCGCCGCCAATAATATTCCGACAGCACCCGGCATGGCAGTGGGCCGAGTGGTGCGTTTTCAAAATGCAGTTGGACCGCGACCCCACGTGGCCCCCATCGGTGTTAAGGTTACGGCGGTGGAAGGTGAGGTTGGCACCAGCACGCCTGTATCGTTCACCGTCGGCGATCCAATCATCGGAGAACTCGTCAATCTCGGTCCCAACACCTATCTCGCGTCCAATGAACCGATCCCGGCCGGGCCTCAACCTTTCGAGCACTACGGTCCAGGCTTCGAGCCGATGGAGAATTTCGAAATTCACATAGGGTCGAAGTTCTCAGGAAAACCGGCCGACCTGAATGATCGGCCCAAGGCCAACGGCTTTTTCCAACTGAGCGCGGCGGAAAAGACCAAATACGGAGTCGTTGCCTTAAGCACATTCGCCAGCCAGCGAAAACAGGTGCTGCTCGCTGACTATCAGGCCCTTCCACCGGCGAATCGAACCGGAACTGCTGTTGGACGCAATCTCGCAAAGCGCATCGGGCATCTCGGCGGCTCAGCGCCGGATGGCATTCCGGCTCTGCAAGGAACGCTGTCGGGCGGCTGGACCGGGAAGGAAACCTATAACGGCGAGATCAATTCAGCGATTCAAATCACCCCGGGATCATCGAGAGTGATGACCTACTTCAAAGCGTTTCAGGATTTTCTATTTTCGGGGACGCTGTTGAACTTCCACTCCGACGAATTATGTGGACAGTTTGAAGGTACGCTGCAACCACAGACTCTGGCCATGTTGCGGCAGATCGAACTGCCGGTGGCAACGGATGTCACCAAAAAGTTGAAAAGGCGTTAACCCGCCGGAGTGGCTCAAAGCACGAAGTCTCGCCCCCAGCCGAGATGCTCGGCTGGGGGACCCTGCTCTGAGGTGTAGTTGCAGAGGAGCCCTGGAAGATCACGGACAAGAAAATCTAACTCACAAAAGTGACGGCAGCGGTTTTCGTTCTCAGACCCGTGCCGATGTCTAACCTGTCTTTAATATGTTCGCACGTCGCTCAGTCTTTCGCCCGTTTACCGGGCTCGGAAGGGATGTGTTTTTGACCGACGATTTCGCTGTGCTCAACCGCAAAGTGGGTGCTGTCGCCCGCTCCGCGCGCTTTTGCCTCCAAGTCGCCTTCCTCTGCGTGATGTTCGGTGCGGGCGCGCAAGCATCTGCGGCCACTGCCTCTGTCGAACAGTCGTCAGGTGCATCGGTCGCCGGAACAGTCACGGATCAAACCGGTGCTGCAGTCGTTAACGCAGAAGTTATAGCGCTGAATCTTGCCAGTGGGCGGCAACTCACGACAAAGACTGACTCCTCCGGAAAGTACGAACTCGCCGGCTTATCACCCGGTCCTTATCAGATTTCGGTTAGGAGCGAAGGCTTTGCCGCAGCCGGCCAAAGCATTTCTTTGCGGCCGGGCGGTTCGTTTCGCCTGGACTTCCTGCTGGCGCCAGGTCCACTTGAGATCGATGTCACAGTTACGGCCGGCAAGGGCAGCGCGCGACTCGCTGCTGAGACTGCTCAGACCGTCACCGTGGCCGGCGCCTCGCAAATTGAGGAGCGACGGCCGGCATCAACTCTGCGAGCCGTCGAGAACGCTCCAAACCTCACGCCGGTAAATGCGAATGTGGCGTTGGAGCGTCCGCGACTGAGAGGTTTGGCTTCAAACCGGCTACTAATCATTCTCGATGGCGAGCGATTGAACAACATGCGCAGCGATCCGCTTTCCGGGGTATCGCCCAGCGTCGTGGATGTGACGCAGCTTGATTCGGCGGAAGTTGTTAGCGGCGCCGGATCGAGTCTCTACGGTTCAGACGCCATGGCAGGAGTTATTAACCTGATCACTGCATCGCCGGCGCGCGACAATCACTTAGCGCTGCGTTTCAATGGAGACGCGCGGACTAACGGCGCTTTCCGGCGCGGGGCAGTTACGGTCAATTGGAGCCGGTCCAACTTTGCAGTCCGTTTCAGTGGCTCCATGTTTCGTGAAGCTAACTACGCGGGAGGCAATCAACCTATCTCCCTCGATGAGGTGGTCCAACTGGGCAGGTTGGCCACTGATATGGGAAATGCTGTAGGCAATAATGTGGCGCGGACGTACGCGGTCTGGAGCGCACCGGCCCGCGCGCAGGTTCCCAACGGTCAGGGGCATGGATTTAATGATCAGGTTGATTTGTGGTTTTTCCCAGGCTTGAATCACAGCCTTCGCTATCGGCAGTTGAATAGCCAGCACAAGAGTCTGGGCTTCTCGTTTATCGCGCCACCATTCGATCCGCGAACTCAATTTAACAGCTTTCGGCGTCTGGATAAGTATGGGCTGCGGTATGAAGGCCGCGAGTTGAGAAGCTGGTTGCCGCGGATTGCGGCAGCGTTTTACGGGCAGAAATACGTCGTACCAGATGACACGATCACCTCGCAAATAGCGCTCGGAAGCAGTTGGACACTGGTCTCCGACCCGAACGCGCCTCAGACCGTCCTCCCGCAACTCACCGGCAATCGCTCGACGTTTACACCGGTGAACCTTTCCCAGAACAAGAATTCAGTGACGACGTATGGCCTCGATCTACAAGCGACGTTCGCGCCTTTTCCCGAAACATTGCTGACTACTGGAGTCGGCTACCTGCGTGATTCGTCTGCCGATGAGTTCTCCCGCACTGACTTTGTCGCGCCCTTTAATGTCGTCAGTGGTCGGGCCAGCAATCCGAACTCGGTTTATCGAAACTGGAGTTGGTTCGGCCTGCTCGAGCATGAGCCGCGCAAATGGTTGCGACTTACTGGCGGGCTCCGGGTTGATAACTGGCGAACGGCGGCGCAGGTGACACGGGGATTTCCACTCGGAGTTGAATCGAGGCTCTTAGATCTTTCGTTCTCGATGTTGAGTGCCAATCCTGGTCCAATCAATATGGCGGGAGCTGCTAGTGTGCTCGACCTGGTTAAGGGTGTGAGAGGCATCACAACCTCGCGAACTGTGATCACCGGTAACGCCGCTGCGGTGGTCCGCTTGCCACAAGGCATCAATACATATTTTCGCTGGGGTAACAGTTATCGTGAACCTGGGATCACCGAGCGTTATTTGTTACGCGATTTTGGCGATCCTACCTTCAGCGTGCTGGTCATCCCGAACGCCGCATTGAGTCCTGAGCGCGGCAGCGAATATGACGTCGGCGTAAAGGTACATCGGGCTAAATGGAACGCTTCAATTGGTTATTTTAGGAATTCCCTCAACGACTTCATTGCATCCGCCTTCGCGCCGCCATTGTTTGTGCCGCCGGATCCGGCCCAGGGCATTAATGCGATTTCGCCGTTCTTTCCTTTTCACGGCGTGCTCTATGTCCAGCGGACTAACACGGCGAGGGCCCGCATCCAGGGCATTGAGGCAACGTATGAAATGAGTCTGCGATTGAGCCATCTCGGCGTGATCACACCATACGGCAGCCTTGGTTGGCTCAAGGGTTCGAATCTGACACCGGATCAAAACACGCTGAAGTTGCTCGCGCAGTTCTACAACCGGTCCGACACGCCAGTGCCTTTGCGTGGGTCAGCGAATGACGCGCCGTTGTCCAGCATCACGCCCTTGCGAACGATCAACGGCGTTCGCTTTGATAGTTCGAATGCGCGCTGGTTTGGTGAGTACGAAATGCGCTATCAGGGGCGAGTTGAGCGAGCGGATCCCCTGGATCTGTCGGCGGCGGTCTCAACTGAGTTTGGCACGTTTCGCAGTCTGAATTCATTTGTGGTGCAAACGCTCCGCGGCGGTTACACGATTCGTGGTGAGAAGCACCGCGTCGTGTTGACCCTGGGTCTGGAAAATCTCACGAACCGTTTGTACTTCGAGCATTTTCAAACCGCACCCGCGCGCGGGAGAAGCCTAGTGTTTGGGACGACGGTCGAACTTAAGCATTGAATACGGGGTGATGAGTGATGAGTGATGAGTGATGAGTAATGAGTGATGAGTGATGAGTGATGAGTGATGAGTGATGAGTAATGAGTAATGAGTAATGAGTGATGAGTAATGAGTAATGAGTGTTGAGTCATCAACGTCAAGAAGTTTAGAGAGTACAACCTTCGGGTGCTCTTTCTGACTAAGAGCAAGCTAGAGCTTGAACTCTGAACTTCCTGACTCATCACTCATCACGCATCACTCATGACTCATTACCCATGATTAGTCACTCATCATTCATGACTAAGCGTTGAAGATGAAACGTTATCTCCTGTTCATGGCGGCTCTAATCGGCTGCTTTATGATCCTCTTCTTCATCGTCGAGGCGCTCGGCGTTCCGTTGCTGTCGGACCCGACGCTCTGGATGAAGCAAGGAGGAGTTTTAGCCGCAGCTTTGGGCGTCGGTTTGCTGATGGTCGACGTTTTGCTGCCGGTGCCATCGAGCCTCGTGATGGTGGCGCATGGCGCCTTCTTCGGTGTGGTGGTTGGAACACTCCTTTCGTTGCTGGGCAGTGTGGGGGCGGCCCTTTTTGGTTTTGCCCTTGGCCGCTCCGGCGGAAAAGTCCTGGAACGATTGGTGACGCCTGCCGAACGCGCCCGCGCTGACAATCTATTGGCCCGCTGGGGCGCGCTCGCCATAATCGTTACGCGTCCGGTCCCAATGCTCGCGGAGACCGTTGCAATCACGGCGGGTACATCAGGGATGAGCTGGCGCAGCGTTACCTGCGCGTCGTTGGCGGGCTCGCTGCCTCCCGCTTTGGTCTATGCGTTGACCGGAGCAGCAGTCGCTAATTTTCAGAATACGTCATTGATGCTTGGCCTGGTCCTGTTGGTGGCGGGTCTGTTCTGGCTAATGGGACGCCTACTCGAACCTTACTTCAACGCGAGAAAAAAGTACGAATCGCCACAGGTCAGCTCCGACTCTTGAGGAAGAATCGGTCGCGCCAGTGGCGAATTCAAGGGTGGCTGTCACCCGCTCTCTCGACGCAAAAGATCGAGGTGATCGAGACCTGACCCAAGAAAGTGAAGGGGGACAAACAATGTACGAACAGAACGAGGCTCAGCAAGCGTGGTTGGAATCGTTCATCGCAGAACAAGGCGGAATCGCGGGCACGGTTCATGTGCAGCGAGACGAAGATCTCTATCTCACCGCCGCGCACAACATTCCGCCACCGGTAGTCGCAATCGTGGCGCACGTGCCGCACGGCAAAGGTATGGCGGGGATGGCCCAGGTCAAGAAGCAACCGGTGCAAACCTGCAACCTGCAAACTGATGAAACAGGCAATATCAAACCGGGCGCTAAAGCTGTCAACGCGCAGGCAGCGGTCGCGCTGCCGGTGCTGAATGATCTGGGTGAAGTGCGCGCAGTAGTCGGAGTCGCGTGGAACAAAGAGGGTGAGATCGGGGCTGATGAAGAGCAGGCCATGATGAAACGGGCGGCGGCGGTGCCGCGATAAACAAAACGGGAAGGTGAAGAATGAGTATTTTTGATTATCCGCGCATCAATTTTAAGGGAACGATCCAGTTGAACCCGGGCACCGCGAACAATGACGATTATGCCCCGTATTACACGCTGCCCGCTTCGTGGGGGCCGCCTTTCGCAGGCATGCCCCTCGCGCTGATTGATTCGAAGAACGTCCAGGCCAGAACCTATGGAAAGTCGGACGATGACTTCATCGCCTGGGTGCAACAGCAGCAAACCTTCGACGTGGTCGGCACTCCAGGTCAAACCGCACAAGTTATTCCCGCTGAGTGGAATTATTACGGCGGGATGGAGATGAGTAGTATCGCGGTGAAGGTAATCGGAGTACAAACCGGCCCCAGCGAAATCTCTTCGGAAGCAAATAGCAGTGTGCCGCTAACTAATCTGCTGGGCGCCGAGCTCGCCATTTCAAACGGACATATCACTGACGTCAATTCCGAAGGCTCGCCGCCTGCGACACAGTTTTTTATCGATGGGCTCACACTGAGCAAAGGCGGCACGACCTTCATCAAGGGCAGCCCATCAAAAGGCGCCTGCCAGTGGTTGAATTTTTACCGGAACGCGAATCTCACTGCCGACGGTGGCGCCGGCGGCTACGTCTATCACGTAATGCGGAAGAGTCAGGCAGGAACCATCATCGACATTCCGGGATTCGACGATCCGAATGTGGTCGGCGCTATCCTCCGCTACTATCTCTTCCGGCCCATGGAGACTGCCAGTACGCCTGCGCAAATCGAGGCCGTTTATCAGCAGAAGCAAGCCAACCCCGCAACTCTGGAAATCGTCGGCACGATCGCGCCATTGCATGCTGACGAGGATATTGTTACCACGCCGAAGGGAAGGCTGATGGTCTCAAACACTGCGCAGATTCCCACGCCGCCGGGGTCAACGAATAATAGTCCCAACGGCTTGCTCGCGTTGGCGCCGGCCGTGCTGCGGGTGGCCAACACCAGTGTGTCAGCCGATTTTGTCGGCACGTTCCCGGACTATTATCAAAAGTCCTTCGTGCCTCTAAACGACAAGTACTATTTTGGGGAAGTGTCGCTGGTTGTCTCTGCCGGCGCCAACAGTGCAGTGATCGGCGCGGTCGATTATGCGAATACACTTCGCGGCGACCAGCAGGGCTGGGTCCTGGATTTTGACATCTCCTCGAACGCTGCC
The DNA here is from genome assembly GCA_036277115.1 of Pyrinomonadaceae bacterium. Taxonomy (NCBI): domain Bacteria; kingdom Pseudomonadati; phylum Acidobacteriota; class Blastocatellia; order Blastocatellales; family Pyrinomonadaceae; species Pyrinomonadaceae bacterium. Next base: position 1,251,838 of record DASUNM010000023.1, on the reverse strand, counting down.
GCTCAGCAAGTATTGCAGGACGCGAACGCGAGCTTTCAACTGGTCCATCCGAAGCTCGGGGTGATCCTTGCCGAGACAGATTACTATTTTGTCTCGAACCAACAGGCAATCTATGCGGAGCAGTTTGGCAGCGGCTCGGAGTTCCTGAACCAGGGAACTCGCGAGCCAGCTACGGTTTTGCTTCTTCGACACGGACTGGAGATTCCGGCCCACAAGAGTCCGGGGATTACGGTCTGGCAGTATCGTTCAATTCCTTTGGAGGACCCCGGCAATGCGGTCGCGATCTCCACAAACCATACGCCTGGGCGGCCCATCATCGTCGACACCAGCCAACCGGGGAACTTCCTGTTCACGTTCTCGATCACTGATGACGACAACCCCGGTACGTTCCCGCCACCGAGCTATGGCACCTTCATGAATCCGCCCTACGTTACGAATGCTCCGTCCATCAGCCTCCGCATTTTGCCGAACAGCGAGGACTTTAGCCAATACTATGTCGATCCGGAAGCCCCCGAGCCAGTGGGAAATGATTCACTGACCTTTGACGTTCTTTACGAGAAGGTCCTACGCACCTACTACTTGCTCTATCCGGTTATGATTCCGTTTGTGAAGCTTAATTCTGAAGCGGATGTGGCGAAGAACGCGCAGGCCATTCTGCGGACAACGGATGCTTCTGTTTGGATGTCTGCTGACTACATGCCGCGGAGTCGGGATATGTCCGCCAGCCGTGTCAGGCTTTTGCAAGCTTGGTGTCGGAAGGTGCAAACCAAGGGCGGGACGGCGAAGACTTGTCAGTAGAAAAGGGTTTACCGCTCGCCCCGTGACAGTTAAGCCCACCGTGAAGCCCGACGCGGCAATGGGCAAAGCACGGCCCTCGAAGAACTCAGCACGGCAAGGGCTTTGATGATCTACGATTCAACAGGAATCATATAATGACCAACCCCTGCGTCTGCCATTCCAAGCTTCGCTTAAGTAATCGTCTCGAGGTAATCGATCAGGGTACGGGCCAGGTTACCCATGACGGTAGCGACGTTCTGCGACGCATTCGGACCTGAAATCAGAAGCTCATCGACTCTTTTGTTGGTTATGAATTCAAGCTCAACGTAACACGCCCGGCACTTCTTGGGAGTGTTAACATTTCCCAGCCGATCGTCCCGCAAAAGAGGCAGGCTGCCTGGACCAGAGGCGGTGTCGGGTTTCACGCCGCGATCTTTCGCCTGAGCGTCGATCGACTGCAGTGAAGCGAAGAGTGAGTTATTCACCTTGGTCGCAAAGTCTTTGTCATCCGCTAGATTCACATTCCCGTTTTTTTTGAAGAACGTTTCTACCCCGCGGACTGATCGATCATCGAGTCCATTGAAATGCAGGGCGAGAAACAGGTCCGCCTTGTGAGTCGCCGCAAACTTCGACCGCTGGCCAATGCCGAGATTCTCATCTTTGGTGCGGGTCAGGACAACCTTGATCTGCTCATTCTTCTGTTCCGCCAACTTTTGCAGTGAATCTCGGAGGATCGTGCAGAAGTCGAGGGTGAGCTTTTTCTCTTTCACGCCACTGAAGCTGGTGGCATTGTTTGGTTTGCTGCCGCCGACGGTCTTGGTTCCGCCGTGGCCCGGATCGAGAACTATTGTTCCCAGAGACATGGTTTTCTTCTCCTTTTCTTAAATGTTCCCCCGACCTTAATGTTGAACGAGAGCAAAACGTTTCGAGACGTGCGACGCTTCGCCAGGCTTTTGATGTGCGCAATCACTAACACGGTTAGGCAAAACAAAAGGTCGCCGGATCTGATCCAGCGACCTTAGGGAACTGGCTCCGCAGGTAGGACTCGAACCTACAACCCTTCGGTTAACAGCCGAATGCTCTGCCATTGAGCTACTGCGGAATACTGTTGCGCACGGCCCGAAATCAGCCGTGCGCGAATCAGTTTTATAACAAAAGGTCACCCTTCAGGCAAGGCGACGTCAGATCACACCCTGCGACGCAAGGCGTTACATAAATTGTCCGGCTGAACGATACCGCTTGCCTGTTCCACGTTTGCCGACTACTTTCGTCACGTGTCCGTTCGCGAATGGAAACTGGCCCGCCGATCATTGCCGTACGGTGAACGCACGCTCGTGATGGGCGTGCTCAACGTCACGCCTGACAGTTTCAGCGACGGCGGACAGTTCTTTCCGTTCGAACGCGCTGTTGCTCAAGCCGAACAAATGTTGGCCCAAGGCGCCGACATCATTGACGTTGGCGGTGAATCGACACGCCCGGGTTCTGAGTTCGTTTCTGAAGATGAAGAATTGCGCCGCGTGATTCCGGTAATCGAGCGCCTCGCGTCATCATCTTCCATTCCAATTTCAATTGACACAACGAAGCCTGCGGTGGCGCGCGCGGCTTTGGAAGCGGGCGCAGAGATCGTTAACGACATCTCCGGCCTCCGTTTCGATCCGGCGATTGCTGACGAAGCAGCAAGAGCAAAAGCCGGCCTCGTCCTGATGCACTCACGCGGCACGCCGAAAGACATGCAACAGATGCCCCCGGTCGCTGACATCATCACCGAAGTCATCAGCGGCTTGCGTCAAAGCGTTATCATCGCTGAACAGCGCGGCGTTCCACGCGAAAGCATCGCGATCGATCCCGGAATCGGTTTTGGCAAGACTGCCGGACAGAACGTTGAACTGATTGCGAAGCTGGATCAGCTGGCGCAGGCGTTTCCCGACCTTCCGTTGATGATCGGCACGTCGCGAAAATCGTTTCTTGGAAAGTTGCTCGGCGATGCGCCTGCTGACCAGCGGCTCTATGGAACACTCGCATCAGTTGTCGCCGCAGTAATGAACGGTGGGCACATTGTGAGGGTTCACGATGTGAAAGCCACCGCTGACGCGGTGCGGGTGTTGGATGCGGTTCGTGCTGTTAGGTAGCCGGCGTTGCCGCAGATCACTCGTACCAAATCTCAATCTCGTACCCATCTGGGTCTTCGACATGGATAAACGGAAATCCCGGCGCGAATTCTCCCCGTCGGAGGACCTTTCCGCCGGCGCGCTCGGCTTCACGCACTGCCTTGTCGATGTCCTTTGCAGTTGTAAGCCGAAAACCAAAGTGATCGATGCCGGCACGTTTCCCGGCGGCTCTGGTGTCGCGCTCGAACGCAATCACATCGTGAGGACCCGGCCCGAGCACCTGAATACTGTTTTCGTCCCGGTAGTATTCTTTAACTCCGAACAAGCTGCGATAGAACTGCAGCGAACGATCAGGGTCCCTGACGGCGAGGCTGATATGCGTGAGCCCGTGGGTCTTGATCATCTTTAGCCAGCTTCATCCGCTGACGGTCCGTAAATCGCCGGCACCGGAATGTCGAGGAGCCGCAGATAAACGCCGAGTTGTGCGCGGTGGTGGATCAGGTGACTCAAGATGAAACCGCGGATCACCGCCGTGCGCGGCAGGGTAAAGAATGTCTTGCCGGTCATCTTCAGCGACCACTTTCCCTGCCAACTCTCATCGGTAGCGGCTTCCAAGGCTGCCCGCGCGGCAACAATATTCTTGTCGAACATTTCCAACAATTCTTTGGTCGACTTGGCTTCTGGTTCACTGTATGGTTCGGCGCCTTCCGGCTGGACGTCCAATTCGTCTCCGTCAAAGGTTGACGCGGTCCAACCGGCAATGTTCGCCACATGCGAAGCCAGCGCGCCGAGCGTCATCGATTTCTCGTGCGGCTTCCAGTCGAACTTGCCGTCCGGCACTCGCTCGAGACTCTTGCGTGTGCTCGCCATCTCATGATCAAACTCCGGCAGAATTGTTTTGCTGATTGACATGAACAACCTCCAGTCCAACTTTGTCAGGGCGAGGGATTATAAGTATGCTTGCCAATCCTCATCAAGCACGTGCGTCGGTTTAGAGTTCAAGCTTTAGCTGCGTAATAAGCAACCTGAAGGTTGAACTCTGAGCAGATGAATAACAAGTACGACGTCATCGTAATTGGCGGTGGCCACAACGGCCTCGTGAACGCGGCGTATCTGGCGCGCGCGGGCAAGCGTGTGCTCGTGCTCGAACGGCGATACGTGCTTGGCGGCGCGGCGGTCACGGAAGAAGTCTTTCCCGGCTTCAAATTCTCGGTCTGTTCGTACGTCGTTTCGCTGCTGCGACCGGAAATTATCCGCGAACTCGATCTGCCGCGTCATGGGCTGGAGATTTTGCCGCTTGACGGGACGTTCACACCGATGCCGAACGGCGATTATCTGTGGCGCGTCAACGATCATGGGAAGACGCGGCGCGAGATCGCGCGGCATTCGAAGCTCGACGCCGAAGCATACGACGAATACGGCAAGGCAATGGTCGAGATGGCGCACTTCGTCAAGCCGATCATGAACATGACACCACCCGATCCGGCTTCGCTGAATCCGAAAGGGTTGCTGGATCTGCTGACGATGGGGCGGCGTTTTCAGAAACTCTCGCCGGACGATAAATACAATCAGGTGCAGTTGATGACGATGAGCGCCGTCGATTTTCTCGATCAATGGTTCGAGACCGACGTGCTGAAAGCGACTATGTCCGCGTCGGGCATCATCGGCACGTTTCTCGGCGTGCGATCCCCGGGAACCGCGTACGTGCTTCTGCATCACTACATGGGTGAAATTGATGGTGCATTTCGCTCGTGGGGACTGTCGCGCGGCGGTACCGGCGCGATTTCAAATGCGATTGCTGAGGCCGCGCGAGAAGCCGGCGCCGAGATTCGAACCGAAACTCCGATTGCGAAGATTCTCTTGAAAAACGGCGAAGCGAAAGGCGTCGTGCTGGAAAACGGTGACGAGGTTTACGCCGACGTTATTTCATCGAGCGTCGATCCGCGGCTGACCTTCATGAAGATGGTTGGCGAAGAGCATCTGCCCGAGGACTTTGTGGATGACATCAAGCGATATAAGTTTCGCGGTTCGTCCGGCAAAGTGAATCTTGCGCTCGATGCTTTGCCGGATTTCAAAGCGATGCCTGGCGCTGGTCCGCATCTGCGCGGTGCAGTCTCAATTTCGCCGAGCGTCGAATACATGGAACGCGCTTACGACGATGCGAAATACGGCCGCTTCTCGCGACGGCCCTACATCGACATGGTAATTCCTTCGCTTACTGATCCTTCGGTGGCGCCGCCCGGAAAGCACGTGATGTCATGTTTCGTTCAATACGCGCCGTACAATTTGAAGGAAGGGAACTGGGACGAGAAGCGCGAAGAGTTCGGCGACACCGTCATCAACACCATCGCAGAGCACGCGCCGAACATTAAAGACATCATTCTGCACCGCCAGGTCGTAACGCCGCTCGATCTTGAACGCGAATTTGGATTGTCGGAAGGAAACATCTTTCAAGGTGAGCTGACTTTGGAGCAACTTTTCTTCCTGAGACCCGCTCCGGGTTGGGCGCAGTATCGTTCGCCAATCAAGAACCTTTACATGTGCGGCTCGGCCACGCATCCCGGCGGCGGGATCATGGGCGCGAACGGGCGGAATGCGGCGATGATGATTCTCAAGGATCTTTAGTTTCAAGTGTCGAAGTCATGAGGTCAGAACCATCTGCGTGAGCGGATGGGTCAATGCGTCGGAGATAAATTGCATCGGGGACCCACCCGCTGACGCAGGTGGTACTGACAACATTGCCAACTTGAGACTTGGAACTTGAAACATGAAACCTGTTTTAATTCTCGGCTCCGGCCACAACGCGCTTGTCACCGCGTACTATCTCGCGAAGGCGGGACTGAAACCTTTAGTGCTGGAAGGCCGCGAAGTTATCGGCGGCGCCTGCGTCACTGAAGAGTTTCATCCAGGCTTTCGCTGTTCGACTTTGGCCGGCAGCACCGGGCCTCTTCTGCCGCAGATCGTCAATGACCTCCAACTACAAAAGCATGGCGTCGAGTTCATCAAACCTGCCGTACAAATCTGCGCGTTGAATCTGGAAGGGCCGGCGATCAGCATTTACCAAGACGCCGGGCGTACGAGCGAAGAGCTCGCATCGGTGGCTCCGCGCGATGCGGCGAAGTATTTGGAATTCGTTGCGACATTTGAGCGTATCGGTCGCGCGCTCAGGCCCTTGCTGACTCTGACCCCCCCGAACATCGACGCGCCTTCGAAGAGCGAGTTGTGGAATCTTGGAAAACTCGGCTGGGCGGTTCGCGGGCTCGGAAAGAAGGATGAGTATCGGCTGCTTCGTTACGGACCGATGGCCGTTGCCGATCTGGCTGGTGAATGGTTTGAGAATGAATCAATGCGCGCGATCGTCGCCGCGCGGGGAATTTTCGGGGCCTTCGCCGGTCCCTGGTCCGCAGGAACTTGCGGACAAGTTTTGCTTCAGGCGGCGAACGATGGCAGCGCAATCGCACCGGCCGCTTTCGTGAAAGGTGGCATGGGCGCCCTGACGAAGGCGCTCGCGAAAGCGGCTACCGAAGCTGGCGCTGAGATTCGCACGAACGCAGAAGTAGCGCGCATCGAAGTCGCCGATGGCCGAGTGTCGAAAGTTGTGCTCTCGAGCGGCGAAGAATTGCCGGCTTGGATCTGCGTATCCTCGCATGATCCGGGAATCACCTTTCTTGAGTTTATGGATCTTGGCGAGCTGGAACCTGGTTTTAGGAACAAGATTCAGAACTACCGCGCGGTGGGCACAGTCGCGAAAGTACATCTCGCGCTGACGGCGCTGCCGAAATTCCTAAGTGCTTCAGGTGAGAATCTCTCGGGACGGATTCATATCGGCCCGGAGATCGACTATCTCGAGCGCGCATTCGACGCGGCAAAGTATGGTGAGTTCTCAACGCAGCCGTACATGGATATTACGATTCCGACGCTTACCGATTCGTCCTTAGCTCCGAACGGGGCGCACGTGATGTCGATTCATGCGCAGTTCGCGCCTTATGAGCTTCGGTCCGCGGGCGTCCTGCCTGCTGGCGCGCCAGAGGCGCGCGTACCGAATAACTGGGATTCGCGCCGCGAAGAACTGGGTGACGTGATCGTTGATGCGCTGTCGGCGTACGCTCCGAACCTCAAAGAGCTGGTTGTTGGACGACAAGTCCTGACGCCACTCGATCTTGAACGAACGTATGGACTCAGCGGGGGACACATTCACCACGGCGAGATGTCTTTGGATCAGCTCTTCACGTTCCGGCCCTTGATTGGGTACGCGCGATATCGAACGCCAATTGCAGGACTTTACCTGTGCGGTTCGGGAACGCATCCCGGCGGTGGCGTGACGGGCGCGCCGGGATTCAATGCGAGTCGAGAGATTTTAAAGGACCTGAAAGCAGGTAAGAGGTAAGAGGTAAGAGGTAAGAGGTAAGAGCTAAGAGCACACTGTTCTTCGTCCCGCTAGGGACGAAATGTTTATAGTTCACACGACCCCGGAAACAATCCAGCCTCGCAAGAAGCGATGTGTCGCTTCTTGCGAGGCTCCTGAGTTTGAGTGGCCCGAGTTCTATAAACATTTCGCTCCTCACGGAGCGATGAGTTGCCTACGCTGCGCTCCCTTTCGACATTCCAATCACGGCGCCAATCGCACCGAACAACAAGCCGACTCCCATGAAAACGAAGCCGATAATCGTGCGCGTGCCGTCCACGAATCCGGTGCCGACTAACCGAATCCACTCGGCCGGTCCGGCGTCGTGAGGGACGATCATCAACCCCGTTGCAATCAGGAAAGATCCGACCGCCATGAGCATCAGCCACGAAGCCGTGATCCGAGCGCGGCCGATCTTCTGGCCAATCTCGCTGTGCGAGTAGCCGTACGAAAGATAGATTGCGAAGCCCAGCGCCAGCCACGCGATGAACCGCCAATACGATCCTCCGGGCAGGTAATAGATCAGGAACGCGCATGTCACCGCGCCGAGGCCCGGGAGAAACCAGGGCCCCAAAGGAACCCGGAACGGCCGGTGGCGATGCGGATCTTTGTAACGCAGAACGATCACGCCTACGCACACCAGAATGAAAGCGAAGAGTGTCCCGATGTTTGTCAGGCTGACCATCTCATCGACGGTCGCGAACGCTGCGATGCCACCGACCAACACGCCGGTAAGAATCGTTGTGACGTGCGGCGTCTTGAAGCGCGGATGAACTGAGGCGAACACGGAAGGCAGCAAGCCATCGCGCGCCATGGAAAAGAAAATGCGCGGCTGGCCCAACTGAAACACGAGCAGAACAGCCGTGTGGGCGACGACCGAGCCGAACGCGATCACACCGGCCTGCCAACGAGCGTTCGGCGCCACTGAAGTCAGCGCGACGGACAGTGATTTGTCGAGGTCACCCTTGGACCACGTGCTTAAAGCGTCGAAAGGCACTGCGCCGGTGAACACCGCGGCGACCGCAACGTATAGAACGGTGCAGATGATCAAGCTGGCGATGATCCCAATCGGCAAATCCCGCGCGGGGTTCTTCGTTTCTTCGGCTACAGTCGAAACCGCGTCAAATCCGATATAGGCAAAGAAAACGACGGCGGCGCCGGTAAACGTTCCGGTCCATCCCATCGGCTGGAAAGGCTTCCAGTTCTCGACCATCGTCGAGGGCGAGACGAAATAAAGCATCAAGGTGATGAAGAACAACAACACGATGATCTTGATCGCGACCATTCCGGCGTTAAAGTTGGCGGACTCTTTGATTCCCCACACGAGCACGACCGTGATCAGGGCGACGATGCCGAAGGCCGGCGCGTTAAAAACGATTGGGTACCCCAATAAGTTGGGCGCTGCCGCCAGGACTTCGGGGGTGGCGGTGCGATAGTTATTGACCAGCCATTCAGGCAGTGAGATACCGATCGTCCTGAGGAACTCGTTGAAGTAACCGGCCCAGCTAATTGCCACCGCGACGTTACCGATGGCGTACTCGATGATGAGGTCCCAGCCGATAATCCAGGCGACGACTTCACCCAGAGTCGCGTACGAGTAGGTGTAAGCCGAACCCGAGATCGGCACCATCGACGCCAGTTCGGCGTAGCACAACGCGGTGAAGCCGCACACGAGGGCCGTAATGACGAACGAGAGCGTCAACGACGCGCCGGCGCCGGGCCTTACCAGCAGGCCTTCGAGAGTTTTCTCGCCGGCCGCCGCGGTTCCCACCGTCGCAAAGATTCCGGCGCCGATGATCGCTCCGATACCGATCAACGTGACGTCGAAAGCACCCAACGTCCGTTTCAAGGAAAACTGTGGCCCGCCGGCGGCCGCCAAAATGTCGTCCAGATTTTTCGTGCGAAAGATTCCGCGTAACATGCGGCGGAGTTTAAAGTTTCAAGTTTAAGGTTTCAAGTTTTTTATTCAATTACCAGGCCCGCACGTCGCTGGATCTGCTGGACTCTAACTTGAAACCTGAAACTTGGAACTTGAAACTCAGGTAGGCTAGACTTCGACTGAATTACGTTGTGATTCGAAATGACTCCTGAAACCAAGCCGGCGCGGGTTCTTTACGAGAATCTCGACACCAGTTTTGTGAATGTTTGGGCGTTGCTGCGGTATTTGTCGCAGCGCTCGTTCATCGGTCGCGTGCACGTAGAGCTCGAGAATTACTCGGCTGACGTGTTCGTGAATGGCAGCGAAACGCCCATGGTTCACGAGATTGATCGCGACGCCGGCACGGACGTGGTGGAAGAGGCGGCGCTGCATCGGCTGGTGCTGCGTGTGCGCGAGTCATCCGGGTCGATCAACGTCTACGAAGGCGTTTCAGAATCCATTCCGCCGCAAACTGTAGCAGTGGAGTCTCCACCACCTGCCGATGAAATCGCGCCAGTGACGGAACTCCAAGCAGCAACTCCGGAAGCGATGCGTTCGAGCGCCGCAAAAGACGAAGAAGAAACGGTGATGGCTACAGACACAGTTACCGTGGTCAGTCAGGCAAGCGACGGTGAGTGGAGCGAGACTGTACGAGTCAGCGGTGAATTGATCGCCGCTCTCGAGCGGGCCGCAACCTCCCTCGGGGCTGACTTTGATTCGCTGTTTCGCGAGACGCGGATCTCATTGGCGGATGATTACGCCTTTTTAGATCCGATGACGGGTCAACTGCGTTATGAAAATTCCTCCGTGACGGTGAACCGTGACTCGCAACCGCAAGGCTACGTCGCCGGCGTCAGTGAAGCTTTGCGACGCGTGGTCGATCAGATCGCGACTGGTGAGCGAGAGCGCCGCACGCGCGAACGAATCGCACTTGAACTGGCCCGCGTGGCGCGAAAGCACAACGAAGCGCTGGCGCGATCCGGATTCAGTGAGCAACTCGACCGGATTGCGGGAACGAAAGTCATCTAGAAAAAAACGTCAGTAGTCAGTTGTCAGTTGTTCGCTAGCTAATCAGGCGGCTGATCAGTAACAGACCAGTTGAACCGGTGTGCCACTGACAACTGACAACTGACCACGGACAACTGACCACTGACAGATGTCGTTCCGAAATATCCTCTTCCCAACTGACTTCACGGCGCACGCGCGGTCGGCGTTAAAGTATGCGGCGGCGTTTGCGCGCGAGGCCGGTGGCCGGGTCATGCTTTTTAGTGTGCAAAGCGGCGAAGTGCCGGCGAATCTGATGACCCTGCCTGAGCGCGTGCTCAAGGAGCAGGAAAGTGAATGGCTGCTGCAACTGCGCCGCGAAGTCCAGCAGCTCCTTGCCGATCCACTGTTCGACGGAATTGAAGTCGAGCCAGTCATCGTGGAGGGCGAGCCGGCTTCCGAGATTGCCAAAGCCGTCGGCGATTACGACATCGATTTGGTAACCGTAGTGACGCATGGCCGGGGCGGTCTGGCGCGCGCCCTGTTCGGATCGACCGCTGAAGAGATTATCGCCGAAGCGCCGTGTCCCGTTCTGACAATCCGTCCACCGCAACATGATTTCGTCGAGCACTGCGGAAATTCAACCGACATTCGTCTCAATAGAATTCTGTTGGCGACAAACTTCCGCCCCTCCTCGATTCCGGCGACGAGCATGGCGCGTGAAATTGCCCGCACGCACCACGCAGAACTGCACGCCGTTTACGTCATCGGCGATTACTTCGAGCAGCTTTCCGTCATGTTCCCCGAAGGCGGAACCTCGGCCTTGTCGCGCATGCGCCAGGAAGTCCAGCAGCGCATGCAATCATTCGAGGGCGAGGGCAATGGCAGCGTCAAGACTCATATTGCCGAGGGCCGGCCGTACGCTGAGATTGTGAGGATCGCCGCCGAGATCGATGCGGATTTGATCGTCATCGGGATGACAGTGCACGCGTCGCTTTTCGGCGGCGCGCCGGCATTGGGTTCCGAGATCGAACGCGTCGTAAGGAACTCACCCTGCCCGGTACTGTGTGTGCCTTCGGGCAAAGTCGTCACGCCGCTTCCCGCCTTTTCTCACCCCCAGGTCGTGCCGCAACCGCAGATGTAATGTGAGGTCAGCCCGAAGGGCTGAAAGAAAGTAGCCGGGGGTTGAGCGCAGCGATACCCCCGGGTATCGAGTGTCTTTGATTTTTGACCCTGAAAGGGTCACAGAGTTCGTCTGGCACCCTTTCAGGGTGCCGAATACGGCGCCGACGTTTCCGGGGGTCTACGCTTCGCTGCGACCCCCGGCTACTCTCTAGCAACCCTTCGGGTTGCGAACCTACTCCAAAGTTTGACCGCAAACATCGGATAGAACCGCATTCGCCGACTGCGTATCATCTGCTCATCAGATCCGTGAGAGGTGAAGTAAGATGTTGCAGCCGATATCAACAACGCCGGTGGTCATGACAAACCCCGAACTTTGGAATGCAGTCCTTGAGCGAGACGCTTCGCGCGACGGCAGTTTCGTTTTCGCCGTGCGGTCCACGGGGATTTACTGCCGGCCATCGTGTCCGGCGCGCCGTCCGAAACGCGAGCAGGTGAGTTTCTTTCGCGTGCCTGAAGCCGCAGAGCAAGCCGGCTTTCGCGCGTGCAAGCGTTGCCATCCGCGTCGCGCGAACGCGAACGATCCGCAAATTGAGCTCGCGCGTCAGGTGTGTCACGTGATTGACGAGCACGAGGAAGATACCGCTACGCTGCAAAGCTTGAGCGCAGCAACCGGCGTCAATGCTCATCACTTACAACGCACGTTCAAGCAGGTGATGGGAATTACGCCGAGACAGTACGCTGAGTCGCGCAAGCTTGAACGATTCAAAGCCGGGATTAAGAAGGGCGCGTCGGTGACCGACGCGATGTACGATGCCGGATACGGATCCAGCCGGGCGCTCTATGAAAAATCTTCCGAGCAGTTAGGAATGACGCCGGCGACTTATGGCCGCGGGGGAAAGGGAATGCGCATCGTCTTCACGATTTCTCAGTCACCACTCGGCCGTTTGTTAGTCGCAGCGACTGAACGCGGCGTGTGCGCCGTGACGATTGGCGATTCGGATGCGGAATTGATGCGCGCGCTGTTCGCCGAGTATCCGAATGCTGCGATCGACTCGAAAGACACTTCGATCAGCCCTTCACTGAATCTTTGGCTGCAAAAAGTTCTGGACTCGCTGAACGGCGAATCTCGTTTGATCGAGTTGCCCATGGACGTGCAAGCGACCGCATTTCAAAGACGCGTGTGGGAAGAGTTGCGGCGCATTCCGTTCGGCTCAACCCGTTCATATCAGGAGATTGCCAAAGCGATTGGTAAACCGAACGCGGTGCGGGCGGTGGCAAGCGCGTGTGCGAGCAATCGTCTGGCGCTGGTCATCCCTTGCCATCGAGTCATCCGGGAGGACAAGAGTTTGGGTGGGTACCGGTGGGGGATAGAGCGGAAAAAAGAATTGTTGGCGAAAGAGCGTCAGGCCGCGCCGGAATCATAAGTCCTCGCCGCGTAGCGGCGGAATGTTTATAGAAACCGACTAGATTAATTGGTACTAGCGGCTCGGCGAAATGACTTATCATTTCGCCGAGCCGCTGTCATTGATGACGCGAGGTTCTATAAACATCTCGTGCCTAACGGCACGAAAACCCTGGATTACACTCCCAAGCTTCAGTACCGGCGGGCGCTTCGCCTCATTACTTAACCCAAACCGTCTTAATGTTCACAAACTCCCGGATTCCGAACTCACCCAACTCGCGGCCGTAGCCGGAATTCTTTACGCCGCCGAACGGTAGACGCGGATCGGAAGCGACCATGCCGTTGATAAAGACTGAGCCGGCATCAATCTCCGCGATGAAGCGTGCGCGCTCGTCATCGTCGTTTGTCCACGCGGCCGCGCCCAGACCGAAGGTCGTGGCATTCGCCAGTTCGATCGCTTCGTCAATTGAGCTAACCCGAAACAGGGAAGCGACCGGGCCAAAGATCTCGTCGCGAAATGCCGGTGAGTCTTTCGGAATGTCCGCCAGCACCGTGGGCTCGTAGAAATGTCCGCGCCCGAGATTCCCTTCGAATTTCACTCGCCGCCCGCCAGTCAAAATCTTCGCACCCGCGGCGACGCTCACCTTCACCTGATCTTCCACATCGGCCAGGATTTGTTCCGTCGCGAGGGGCCCGATGTCGCTCGCTGAATCCAATGGATCACCGACGCGCAGACTTTTCATCGCCGCGACGAACTCACTTTCGAATCGATCGTAAATGTCCGCGTGCACAATAAATCGCTTGGCCGCGATGCACGATTGCCCGTTGTTAATCGTCCGTGCCTTGACGGCGGTGCTCACCGCTTCGTCGAAGTTGGCCGACGGCATGACGATGAAAGGATCGCTTCCGCCAAGTTCGAGCACAGCCTTCTTGATGTTCTTCCCGGCAATGCTCGCCACGCTGCGGCCGGCGGATTCGCTGCCAGTCAACGTCGTCGCCGCGACGCGCGGATCTTCCAGCAGTTCTTGCACGGCGTCTGTTCCGACTAACAAAGTCTGAAACGCGCCTGGCGGAAATCCTGCGCGGCGGAAAATGTCTTCGATTGCCAGCGCGCACTGCGGCACATTCGAGGCATGTTTCAGCAGGCCGATGTTGCCGGCCATCAAAGCGGGCGCGGCGAAACGAAACACCTGCCAGAAAGGGAAATTCCAGGGCATGATCGCCAACACGATGCCGAGCGGCTGAAAACGAACATAGCTTTTCGTCGCATTCGTTTGAATGACTTCGTCGTCCAGATGGCGTTCGGCATTCTCAGCGTAGTATCGACAAACCCAGGCGCATTTCTCGGCTTCCTGCACTGCGGCGTTAATGGGCTTGCCCATCTCGAGCGTCATCGTCCGCGCGAGCGTCTGCTTTTCGTTTTCGAGTATCTCTGCGGCGCGCAGCATCTTCTCGCCCCGATCCGAAAACGTTGTGCGGCGATAGTCGCGGAAGGTTTCCGCCGCGCGACTTAACTTCTCTTCAATTTGTGGTTGATTAAGCGAATCGAAGGTCTGCAGAACTTCGCCTGTAGCAGGATTGATCGATGCGATCGGCATGCGAAGATTATAGCCACTGCGTCAGGAGTCTGATACCGCGCCGGCATCTGCTTCCGGAATCGCCACAGTCCGGTGCTGCCGGCGCCATACAATCAGTCCCAAGCCGAGGATGATGCACGCACTGCCGGCGATCAGACGCCAGTTGAGTTGCTCGTGCAGGACCAACATTCCCAGAATGACGGCGACGACCGGCGTCACCAAAGCGATCAGCATCGTGTTGGTCACGTCCATGTTTCGCACCAGCCAGTAATAAAGCCAGAATGCAATCACTGATCCGACGATGACGAGGTACATCAGAGAGAGAAATGCAGAAAGTGTCCAACGAAACTGCAGTGGATTCCCTTCCATCGAGAATCCGGCGATGAGCAAGGGCACAAAACCGAAGACCATTTGCGAGGCGGCCAGAATCTGCGGATCGATTTTGCCTCCATAGGCTTTCACCAAAACATTCGAATACGATCCGAAGACAGCACTCAGCACGAGCGCGATGCTGCCCAGCAGCGCCATCGAACCGGCAATCGTCAGTTGATCGGAAAAGATGACGCCGACGCCGAAGACTCCGAGCAGCACGCCGGCGACTTTCAAAGTAGTCATTCGTTCGTTGGGAAGATAGAAATGCGCGATGACCAAACCAAAAAGCGGAAACGTTGACTGCAGCACGGCGGCCAGACCTGAGGAGATGTATTGCTCGCCCCAGAAAACCAGACCGTAGTTCAGGGTGAATTGCAGGAGCCCGCTGACGGCAATCAGGTACCATTCGGTGCGGGTGCGTGGCCAGCGCGCGCGCCGAATCAGGATAAGCGAACCGAGAATTGCTGAGGCGAGGACGAAACGCAGCCCGGCAAAAGTGAATGGCGGCAGATCGCGCAGGCCGATCTTAATGAATAGCCAGGTCGATCCCCAGATGCCGCAGAGGATCAGCCAAACGATGCGGGCTTTCATTTAGTGAGTTGTACGTGACGTGATGATGCGATGCAAGGCAGCAAGCGGGGCAGTAGCCCGACCGTCCGGGAGGGCGCTCTGAGATCTCAAATTCAGTTCTGAGATCTCATCACGCCCTCATCGACGGTCGGCTACTGCCCCAAATTTGCGCGAACCTTACTTGTTCTGGTGATGTTGCATGTCCAACTTGATAATGTTGAACGCGGCGCCCTGGGGATCAGCAAGCACGGCGAAGCGACCGACGTTTGGAATGTCTGTCGGTGGCATGTACGTGCGTGCGCCGAGCGACGTGGCTTTTTCCACCATCGCATCGCAGTCATCAACCGCGAAATAGACTCCCCAGTTGGGCGGCATCGGGCCCATGTCCGGTTGGATTTGCATCATGCCGCCAATGTGCTCTTCACCGTTAATCCATTCGGTATAGGGCATTCCTTTGTCGGCATCAGTCTTGGACTTCCAGCCGAAGAGCTTCGTGTAAAAATCCTTTGCTCTCTCGGCGTCCTTCGTCATCAGCTCGTTCCAACACAGAGTGTTGTTCTCGTTCTTAATGCCGACGCCTTTGTGCTGTTTCGGCTCCCAGATGCAGAAGTGCGCGCCGGTGGGGTCGGCAATAACCGCCATGCGCCCGTGCTCCATTACATCAAAAGGTTCCTGCACGACTTCCGCTCCCAGTGATTTAGCTTTCGCGGCGGTTTCGTCGGCGCTGGTGACAGCGACGTAACAGGCCCAATGCGTCGGGACGTGCTCCATTTCGCCGCCTTTTTGGTACGACGCGGCGACATCTTTGCCGTTGATTTTGTAGATGGTATAGACCATGTCCGGTCCCATAGGGTTGTCATTGCCTTCCCAGCCGAACAGGTCGGTGTAAAACTTTTTAGCTCCCGGCCCGTCGGTAGTTGCCAGTTCGATCCAACAGAAAGTTCCGGGGGCGTGTTCCATTTGTGTTTGTGCTGCTGCGGTATCGCTCATGGTTTTTTCTCCTTGGAAATTGCTGGTGTCGCGATTTGTTTAGAGGCTGCCTACCGGCCGTCTGTTTCTCACGTGGCGGGCAGTAGCCCGCCTCTAAACAATTGGCGTTTGTCGTGGCGCAGGACTGTACCAGCAGCGTTGGAAAAACTCTACCTGAGCGCGGCTGAGGGATTGTAAAAAGTTGTGAAGTTTGAGTGAAGGATTGAGCCGCGCATACCCTAAAAACGAAATCGCGCTGCTTTCACCCGAAGATGCATAGCAGCGCAATCTCGAAGTCTTATGAATCACCGAAGCGATTCGTAAGATGGCAGCCTGTCCTCGTCAGGCGCAAGCCGCCATTTATATACCGGTAAGCAATCGGCGGTCGACGCTTTCCGGTCAGCACGCGATTCGCTTCAGTTAACTTCGCGTCCCTTGCGAGCCGCAAAATCTGTTTCCGCAAATCTCACATCAAAGCCGAACAAGTCGGTATCAACGTGGTGCCGTTAGGTAGTCTTTTTTGGTGGCTGTCCTCCACCGCCGGTTACGTTCCGGCAACGAGGCTCGGATTTCTCCGAGCGACGTAGCTCACCACTAGCGGGTCCTTCCCAGTGGTTGCTACCCGTTTTTATCCGGGCGCTCAGGAAAATCTTTCGACTCTCCCTAGCAGACCTTTCGGTCTCAACGAAAGGCGTCATAGCAACTGCAAACCGCTCTGCCTTTGCTCTCTCCCAGAGTCTCGCGACTCCGTTCGCCGTCCTTTCGTCGGTCTCGATGGCCGTGACCGTCGTGACGGGATGGTTTATACCTAAAACAAATTCTCTGGTCAAAGTTCCGTGTGTTTTATTTTTCAAAGATTGATTTATTTCGCTTGACGCGTGGAAAACTCAGAGTTTATTGAGAAGTTTTAGCGGAAAAATAAAACAGCACCGGGGGAAAAGTTTACGGGAAGTTTTTTGGCAAAACTTTTAAGTGCTCTTTCATCGGGCCCACTGCCGCTCCAAGAAAGACTTTGTGAGCGAACAAACTCGGCGAGTTGCGTAGCAGCGGTCTTAGCTAAGCCCAAGGCGAGGCTTGGCGAGCCTTGGGAACATGCCCGTTATAGATCAGCGGAGCCCGCGAACAGGGCGACATATCAGTCCCGCGTTCAAAGTTTTTCGAGTCAGAGCCACCGCAGTGCCTCATTGAGTGGTTCGTACTGCAGAGAAATCTTGCTAGCGATCCCTCCGATAGCCTAACTCAAGGTCGCCGCTCCGCGGCCCTACAAATTTCTTACTTCCCGATAGCGAAAACAATTCGCGTCGTGATCATTGACCATTCCGACCGCTTGCATAAACGAGTAGCAGATTGTTGGGCCAACGAATTTGAAGCCGCGTTTTAAGAGATCGCGGCTCAACATCTCGGATTCGGCGGTCGTGACAGGCACCGGAGCGCCGCGCTTGCGACGCAAAGGCCTTCCGTTCACAAATCGCCAGACATACGCGTCGAAACTGCCGAACTCCTTCTGTACTGCGAGAAAAGCTTTGCCGTTTTGAATCGCCGCTGCGATCTTTAAGCGATTACGAATGATACCTTCGTCGGAGAGCAGTTTCTCAACTTTGCGCTGGTCGTATTTCGCGACCTTTCGCGCGTCGAAATTGTCGAAAGCGCGCCGATAATTCTCGCGCTTCCGCAAAATCGTTTCCCAGCTCAGGCCGGCTTGCGCGCCTTCCAGAATAAGAAACTCGAATAGGGTCCGATCGTCGTGCACAGGGACGCCCCATTCACGATCGTGATACTCGATGGACAGCGGAGTCTTTGCCCACTGACAGCGGGCTGGGGTGACAGGGGAATTCAAGTGGTTGCGATGAATGTGCTACTTGTGTTTACCGTTGATGACGCCCTTGATCGCTTTCAGCAGGTCGCCTGGTTCGACCGGTTTCGCAAGATGAGCCTGAAACCCGGCGGAAAGCGCCAGCTTGCGATCGTTTTCGGCCGCGAACGCGGTCAAAGCAATCGCCGGAACTTTCTTGGTGTCGGAAGACATCGCGCGCACCTTGCGAATCAGGTCGTAACCGCTCTCAAGCGGTAGACCGATATCACTAACTAGAACATCAGGAGGGGCTGCGGACAGACTTTCGAATGCCCCCTTAGCGGTATCAACGGCCTCAACCTGTGCGCCGGAGCTTTGCAACACCATCGCGATTAGCTCGCGCGCATCAGGTTCGTCTTCAACCAGCAGAATGCGCAGGCCCTTCAGCTCGTGACCCTGGTCCCCGTTCGTCTTTTGTGATTCCGCACGCGACGCGCCCCGTTTTTCGACCGACGCCAGGGGTAAGTGAATCGTGAAGGTGGATCCGCGGTTCTCGCCGTCGCTCGCCGCAGTCACTGTGCCGCCATGTAGTTCAATCAGATGGCGCACGATCGCGAGGCCCAATCCCATTCCGCGATGAGATCGCGTGGCGGTTGATTCTGCCTGGCGAAAACGTTCGAAGACATGCGGTAGAAAGTCTTCCGAAATACCAATGCCCGTGTCGCTGATAACGACTTCGGCAAATCCATTCTGACGCCGGAAGTCCACCGACACCTTGCCGCCTTTCGGAGTGAACTTCACCGCGTTCGAAAGAAGGTTCCAAATGATCTGTTGCAAACGCGACGCGTCCCCCGCCACTGGTCCCACCGTGGCGTCGTAGTTAACGTCGATCGTGATCTCTTTCGCGTCGGCCGCCGGCCGCACAACTTCAACGGCAGCGTCAAGGACCGGCATCAATTCGGTCGGCACAACTTCCAGGTTCAGTTTGCCGCCGACGATGCGTGAGATATCGACGAGATCCTCGATTAACTGCGCCTGGGCTTTCGCATTCCGTTCGATCGTCTCGATGGCATGGTCAGCGGTCGTCTTATCAAGCTTGTGTCCGCGTAGAATCGTGAGCCAGCCCAGCATCGCCGTCAGCGGCGTGCGCAACTCATGCGAGAGCGTGGCGAGAAATTCATCTTTCGTGCGGCTCGCAACTTCCGCATCCTGACGGGCGGCGCGTTCAGCCGCGAGCAAGCGCGCGATCTCTTCCTGGGTGCGCTTCTGTTCGGTGATGTCACGCGCGATCTTTGACGCGCCGACTATCTTGCCGGTCGCATCGTGGATCGGAGACACCGTTAGTGACACGGCCAGGCGCCGTCCGTCTTTGGCCACGCGAATCGTTTCGTAGTGATCGATACGTTCACCGCGTCTGATACGCGCCAGAATCTTCGGCTCCTCGTCCGGCCACTCAGGGGGAATCAAAACAGCCACCGGCTTGCCGATCATTTCTGAGGCCTTATACCCGTAGAGCCGTTCCGCCGCCGGGTTCCAACTGGTGATGATTCCGTTCAGGTCTTTCGAGATAACGGCGTCATCAGTCGTTTCCACAATTGCCGCGAGGTGGCGTAAAGCCTTCTCAGCCTGCAGTTGTTGGGTTATGTCGCGGGTGAAGCAGCGCGTGTGGATGAGTTCGCCATTCTCAAAATAGGCACTCGAATTGATCACCACATCACGGACCGTTCCATCTTTTGAGCGCAGTTGGGCACGATACTCTTCGAGCGTTTCGCCTTTGCTCAGACGCGCGAGAATGTCCTGAATCAGGGTTTGATCCACATAGAACTCAGCAATATTGCGGCCGACATATTCGTCCGCCGAATAACCCAGCATGCGCAACTCCGCTTTGTTCGCCCGCAGGATTGTGCCGTCAGGACCAACCCAGTGGATGGCTTCGGTGGCGTTCTCAAAGAACTCGGTAAGCTCTCGCTCGCTGCGCTGTAAAGTCTCTTCCGTTTTCTTTCGGTCAGTAATGTCAACGAGCATATTGATGGCGCCCACCAAATTGCCCTGGGCATCGCGTAAAGGAGTCGGGTAGGGAATGAAGTTCGCGCGCGTTCCGTCAGGACGTTCGGCGATAGCTTCGTGCCCGCGAATCCCTTCGCCGCTGTGCAGAGCGATCGCCATCGGGCATTCTGCGTGCGGCATCGGCGTGCCGTCCGGGTGATAGAGTTTCCACGTGACGCACCAGGAATCACTGCCCACCACTGGTGTGCGTCCGGAGAAATCGACGGCGGCCTGATTAAACATGGTGATGCGGCCCGCCGCGTCGGTGGTATATACGGCCGCCGGTAAAGCTTCAATCACCGAGCGATAGCGCTGTTCGCTTTCGGCCAGCGACTGCTCGACGCGTTTGCGCTCCGTGATATCGGTGAAATACAGATTCACATAGTCAGCCGAAGTGATCGGCGCCATTTCAATTGAATAGGTGAGATCGCCGACCTCATATTCAGTCGCTTCGCGGGTGCCGCGGTTGAAGACCTCCCGTACTTTGCTAGTAATGTGCTCCGGCGCCGCGCGGCCAACGGCAACGCCCCACACGTGCAGTAATCTTTCGGCGGCCGGATTCGCAAAGGCGACAACTCCTTCGGTGGTCACACGAATAACTGGGGCAGGATTCTCCTGCGGCAAAAGGCTGGCGGCTTCGACTCTTGCCTCAGCGCGCTTGCGTTCGATGAACTGGCCTATCTGACTCCCGATACCGCCAAACATGGCGAGTAGTTGTTCGTCAGGCTGCCGTATCTCCGCACTGAAAAACTCCATCACGCCGAGAAACTTCTCGTTGAACGTGATGGGGAAGGCGAACGCTCCATGCAGGCCCTCTTCGATCGCGATGGGCATGCGCGGAAAATTTTCGTCTTGAGCGACGTCGCGAATCCAGGCCGGTTCTCGACTGACCCAGACGCGGCCCGGCAGACCGACGCCCGGTTCGAATGTGCGTTCACGACAGATGGCGTCAAATTGCGGTTTCGGCGTCTTCTGCCAGGTGGCGACGCTGCGTAGCTCCTCGCCATTAGTGGCGGGCATCCAAACGCAACCAAACTCCAGTCCCAACGATTCGCCGACGGTCGGCAAAATCCGTTCGAGCGCAATGCCTACCTTCGGCGATTCGGCCAGGATCTGTGTGACCGCGAGATTTGCTTCGAGCCTTCTTTGATCTTCACCGCGCTTTGTTTCTGCCAGTCGCTTCTCTTCAACGACCGTTACAAGAAACAGGAAGGTCACCGCATTGGTAGCGATGAAAAGCTGCAACATCATCAGCGATTGGTTGGGATCGCTTGGGCTGACGAATGGACCTAAGCCGTGCGCCGTTCCCCAAATAGCGAATGCGGAGATGACTGCGACCGCAACCGTTACGCCTCTTCGGCCGAGTCTGAACGCCGCCCAAAGCAGAAAGGGAATCATCAAACGGCTGAGCGGATAATACGGCAGCGGGGTGGGCGCTTTTTCACCGAACGTCACAATGGCGCTGACGGAGAGAAGCAAAATGAGAAGTGTCGCCTCGAGATATCTATGCTTTGGTAGCCAATGACCTTTACCCAGACTCCAGGTGAGAATCAGAGGCGTCACTGTCACGGCGCCCGTCAGATCTCCGAGCCACCAGGTCAGCCAGAGGGACCAGAAATTCGCCGAGGTTGACGCACCGCCTAAATAAAGGCTGATGTTTCCGAGCGTCGCGCTGATCGTCGTGCAGAGCGCGGCTACAACCACGAACTTGAAAACGTCGCGCGCTCGATCCATGGAAGGCCGGAAGCCCACCGCCATTAGGACACGCGCCGCGATTAAGGTTTCGAGCGTGTTTCCGATCGCAATTCCGAAAGCGCTCGCCATCGAGATGGGAGTTAAGAGATTAGTTAGCAGCGCGCCGAGGAAGATTCCCGGCCAGACGCGGTAGCCGAGTATCAGGACTGCCGCCAGGGCGATCCCGGTCGGCGGCCAAACAGGGGAAACATTGGTGTGAACGGAAGCCAACGACAGGCCGAACTTGCCCGCCGCGAAATAGACCGCTGCGAGCAAAACAATCGACAGCACGTACAACACTGGATTGCTTTTGATGTCGGGCACAGCTCGACGCAGGAGAGAAGCCGGTTGGGACTCGCCGAAAGATTGTCGGGCTAAGCTCATATTAATACCACCAAATTGTCAGGATCTTTGCGACGCGTTCTTGGGGGAACAGCCGTTTGGGGTCGTGTAACTTTACCACAGAAAGGGCGAGCCGACCGTGCGTCTTGACCTGGCCTGAGAGGTGACCGGGTTGGCGTCTAATCAATCAACTCGCTGAAAACCAGAATGTACCCGTTCGGATCCTTAACTTCGAACTCCCAATCGCCGTAGGGCTGCTTTCGCAACGGCAACACTATTTCGACTCTGTCCTTTATTGACTCGTAAAATTCTTTCACACTTTCCATTCTGATGTACGCGTCCCATACGCCACCTTGGCGCCGGCTGTAGAGGTCTGGCTTTTCGTAGCCCGGCACGTGCTGAAACATTATTTCCACCGTGTCGCGGCTGACGATCGCAAAGACGTATGGCGGTGTCTCGGGAAAGGGGTAGGTCGTAAAGCCGAGCTGTTCCTGATACCAGCGAATCGTCTCGCCGACATCGGCGACCGCGAAGGTGGGAGCAGCGTTGAAAAGTTTTGGCATGCTTTTCGAGACGACGCGACGGATATTACATTACAATGCGCAGCGAACAAGAGAATGAAAGGCAACATCCCCATCCCCGAACTCCCATTCGCCGAAGAAGTGTGGTTGATGGTGGCGGTGACCTCTGTGCGCGAGCGTCGCACGCAACAAGGGAAACCGTTTCGCGATGCCAACGCGCGCAATGCGACCGGCAATCTGCTGCTGAAAATCTGGGGCGAAGTGCTGGAAGGCCGCGAGGATCTCCGTCCCGGTTTGTGGGGCGTCACCGGCAAACTCGAATCATTTCAGGAGCGAACGCAGTTCGTCGTTTCTGAATACAAGCCGATCACAATTGAACAGTATCGCGAGTACGTCGGCTGCGATCCGTTGATGCCGCGCGCCTTCACGCTGGACATTGAGACGCTGGCGCTGCCGGGATTTCGCGACCGGGTCGGTCCCAAGCTCGAGCGCGATTTCCGGCTGGGCTACATGCGCCTGGAACAACAGCAACGCTATTTGGAAGACATCGCGGCCGAAGAAGAGCGTGTCTATCAACTCGGTTCGCTGAACGCAATCTCGGGGCGAATCCTCTCCATCGCCGTTCACATCGGGCCGGTGCCGGGGATTGAGATTCCCGGGCTGACGCCGAATCAAAGTGAGCACGCGTTCGGTATCGATGCCGATGGCAACCTGCAGGAAGAAGCAGAAGCCTTGAAAGGCTTTCTGCTGCTGATGTCTGACTTTGATCCTGACTGCGACCTCGTGGTAGGACACAACATCATAAGTTTCGATCTGCCGTTCATCTTTCAGCGATGTTTCGCGAACAATATCCCGGTCAAGCCCTTCATCGACCTCGGCGAGTTCCACGTGCGCGGCGCTTACGACACGATGCGCGCGTGGTGGCTCGGTGATCGACGAAGTCGTGTCGGCCTCGACGATCTTGCCTGGGCGTTAGGATTTGAATCGAGCAAGACCGGCGAAGTCGAAGGAAGTAAAGTTTTCGAGCTCTATCAGGCCGGTAAACTCGCTGAGATTCGTGAATACAATTTGAACGACGTGCGCTTAACGCGAAAAGTTTACGAACGCCTGGTCGCGTGTTTGGGCGGATGATGTGGAGAGCGCCGGCTTGCTGGCGCTCTCCACTCTCCGCAAGCGGAGAGGAGGCGGGGGAGAGGTAGCGCGCTCGCCAACCCCACCCCTAACCCATCCCGCAAGCGGAGAGGGGAACTTGGATCCTCCATGGACGAAGCTCACGGCGATCCAAAGCGGCGTCAGGCCGCCGCACTCCAAATTGCCCGCGGCCGCGACGCTGTTTCACGTTTGCAACACTTCTGCTAAACTGAGTTTCCATGACTGAGGTAATCCCCGTTCTCATACTGCTGGCCGGTGTGGCACTTGGTGCAGTCGTCACCTGGCTAATCTTCCGCGCCAAGGCGAACAGCGCCTTCGAAGACGGAAAGAGTGAAAGCGCGACCCAACTCGCCACGTTTCATGAGCGGCTGCTCTCAAAAGACAACGAGTTGCTGAAGCTTCAGCGGGCTCTTGACGGCGAGGTGAGCGAAAGCGACGGACTGCGCGAACACAATTCTCGTTTGCAGGCTCAGCTTGAAGGCGAGCGCCGCGCCGCTCAGGAGCGAACCGAATCGTTCAAGCGCGTCACCGAAGAACTGGCTGAGAAATTCAAGGCGCTTTCGCGTGACGCTTTGAAAGACAACAACCAGGAATTCCTCAACCTGGCGCGCGCGACGCTGGAAAAGTTTCAAGCGACCGCGAAAGGCGATTTGGATCAGCGGCAACAGGCGATCGACCAACTGGTTAAGCCCCTGAAAGAGTCGCTCGATAAAGTTGACGGGAAGATTGGCGAGATCGAAAAAGCCCGCGCCGGAGCTTACGCCGAGCTGCGTGAACAAGTGCGTGGCCTGGCCACGTCGCAGTTGCAGCTGCAGGCGGAAACCGGAAATTTAGTGAAGGCGTTGCGCACTCCCCACATTCGGGGGCGCTGGGGCGAGATCCAGCTGCGGCGCGTCGTCGAACTTGCCGGCATGGTCCAGTACTGCGACTTTAACGAACAGGCAAACGTGATAACGGAAGACGGGCGTATTCGACCGGATGTCATTGTGCGGCTTCCAGGGAATAGGACAATTGTGGTGGATGCAAAGGTTCCGTTCGAAGCGTTCTATGAATCGATCTCAACCACCGACGATGGCATTCGCGTGGAAAGACTAAAGGAGCACGCACGCCTGGTGCGCACGCACATCGGCCACCTTAGCAAGAAATCATATTGGGAAACTTGCCAGCCGACGCCGGAGTTCGTCTTGCTTTTCCTGCCCGGCGAGAATTTTTATAGTGCGGCACTCGAACAGGATCCGAAGCTGATTGAAGATGGCATCAATCAGCGGGTGATCATTGCCACGCCCACGACATTGATCGCGCTTTTGAAGGCCATCTCATACGGTTGGCAACAGGAGCAAAGGGCCGCCAATGCCGACGAAGTAGGAAAACTCGGCAAGGAGCTTTACGACCGGCTGCGGACCTTCGTCAACTACTTCGCAGACATCGGCCGCAATCTCGATCGCGCGCTTGAGTCGTACAACAAAGGCGTGGGTTCGCTCGAAGCGCGCGTGATGGTGACGGCGCGCAAGTTCAAAGAACGCGGCGCTATTGCCGGTGAAGAAGTTGAGATCATCGACTCAGTCGATAAATCAACACGCGTCCTGA
This sequence comes from Pyrinomonadaceae bacterium, assembly GCA_036277115.1. NCBI lineage: Bacteria > Pseudomonadati > Acidobacteriota > Blastocatellia > Blastocatellales > Pyrinomonadaceae > Pyrinomonadaceae bacterium. The sequence continues at coordinate 1,226,457 of DASUNM010000023.1, read as the reverse complement.
CGCTGGACGAAGGTGGACTCTTTCCTGAATTGGTGGCGGGTGAACCCGAACCCGAACCTGACGATGACGAAACGATGCCTCTGTTGAGAAGTTCAAAGACCGCTGGTGGATGACTCAGCCAGAATTCATCTGCGAAGTGGCACAGACTTTAGTCTGTGAATTCAACGATGGAATCACAGACTAAAGTCTGTGCCACGACAGTAACCTCATGCCGAAAGAAATTTGGTTAGGACCGGTCCTCGGGACGAATCGCGAACGACTGCTCGCGCGTTGTGCTGAGTACGTCGCGAAAGGCGAAACTGATCGGCTGCTTTACATCGCGGCCTCACATCCGCTGCTGGACCTCGCCACACAGACAGTCCTGGATGGAAAGAACGTTCATGGAGTTTGGGACGAGTTTCCGTTTTATCTGTTTCGTGGATTCGTCAGACGCGTGCTGTCGAGCGCAATCGTGTCAGAACCGCGAGCGGTAGCTACCGGATCAACTGAGGGCGTTGATTCGGCGAAGTGCTTTCCTGATCCGGTCGCTACTGCTCGCGGTTCTGACACGCTCGGGCTCGCTTCGCTCGTTCCGATCGATCGCGAAGAACTGCCGCTGCGTCACAGCCTGATTTCCCAAATCATCAAGCAACTGGCGGAGGCCGACCGCCTGCCGGCGATCAAACGTCTGGCGAACCGTGGTGGGTGCGTCAACACCATCGCGACACTGATCGGCGAACTGCAACGTGCCGGAAAAACTGCGGAAGAGTTTGCGAGCATCGTTGATTCGAGGGCTGCGGACGACTTAGTCCAAAGTCCAACGTCCAAGGTCCAAAGCCCGAAGAGTCAGAACGATTTCGATCAAGATGTCGCGTTGATTTACTCGAAATACGAAGAGGCGCTCAAAAGTTTCGGGTACACGGACGCGGACGCTGACCAACTTAGCGCCTTACACATCCTGCGCGGAGATCAAACGTCTGAATGGCTCGACAACATCGATCTGCTGGTGCTCGACGGCTTCTTTGATTTCACTCCGGTACAGGGCGAGATGCTGCGGCTAATCATCCAGCGGATTCCCAACGTGATCGTCAATATCAACTATGACGACCGTAACCCACAGATCTTTCAGACGTTTCAATCGACGATTGAACAACTGAAGTCGATTGCCGACTTTGAGGAAGTTGCTGCTGAACCGTCGCGTGCCGACCTGCCCGCACGGCTGTTCAATGCGCAGGATGATCGGGGCGCAAGTGCGGGCAAGATGCCGGCGCTCCAACTGTTCGAATGCAGCGATCGCGAAACTGAGCTGCGCTCGATAGCCAAAGAAATGAAGCGTTTGATCGGTGAAGAGAATTACAAGCTTTCCGATATGGCGGTGGTGGTGCGCGAACGCGCGGCTTACGCGGACATTATCTTGCGCGTGTTCGCCGTAGAATCGGTGCCCTGCAATCTGGAAAGACGCGTGGCGGCCAATGACATTCCCTGTATTCGCGCTACGGCGAAGCTACTTCAGATCCTGAAAGATCCGGAGCGCGAGCACGTCACGAATCCGAAAGCGAGCGATCTCGCACATCTACTCAAAACTGATTACTTCCGCCTTTCAGACGAGCAGTTGCTGGAATTGACGACGGTTTTCGACGATCGTTACGCGACGTTGCTCGACGCATCGGATCAAGATGAACGCAATGCGAGCCGCCGTTTTGCGCTGGGCATCGGGCGCTGGGCGCCGGACGTAATCGAAAATGTAATCGCGTATGTCGGCAGCGAACAACGGGTGCGCGCGTGGCTGGATCGCGCCGCGCGGTTGATTCGCGTTCTGCCGTCACCGGACGCTGCGCGTTCGTTTATCGGCGCAACCGACCCGAACGGAGAGGACGCCGCGGTCACGCTCGAAGTCGAAGCGCCCGCTCCTGATGAACCGGCGCCAAAGGAAAAAACGAAGCGACCGTCGCCGATCCATCCGGCGGCAATCGCCTGGACGATGCTCGTGATTGAACATCTGCGAGACACGATCGCGCTCACTCCCGAGCAGGGTACGACTGATGAGCTACGACGCGCGTTGATGTCTTTACTGGAAGCTTTCGAGTTTGCGCCTGAGGTGCAGGGACCGCTGACAAGACTGCACAGCCCCGCGGACGTTCCGCAGGTCATGTTAAATGTGCGCGGGATAGAAGCTTTGCGGCGCGCGCTCGCGGCTACGGTCCGCAGTTTCGACGTCGCAAACACAATCGTGGCGGAGATCCGACCGTTAGGGAGGGTGCCTTATGAGATCTCAACTTTGAGATCTGAGATCTCAAAGCCCTCCCTGACAGTCGGGTTTCCGACTCAGGTCTCTCTCTCAGCATTCATTGATGAACTCGAACGCTGTTTAAAATCTCAGACGCTGGCCATCTCTGCTGGTGATCGTGACGGCTTGCGCGTGCTTGAAGCAACGGATGTTCGCGGCCTGCGCTTTCGCGCGCTGTTCATCGCCGGCATGAATGAAGGCAGCTTTCCTTTGCGCGCGTCGCGTGACTGGCTGTACCCGCATGACGAACGCGAACGACTCAAGAAGCATGGTCTCGTACTCGAAGACATTTCGACTGAGACGCTTTTGAAAGAAGAGCATTATTTCTATCAGTGCGCCTGCCGCGCGACTGAACGTCTGTACCTGACGCGCCCTTTGGCGGCCGATGACGGCATTGAGACCGTGCCGTCTTACTACATCGAAGAATTACGCCGCGCGATTGCGCCGGCACAATTAGAGCGCAGGCAGATTCGCAGTGACATCGACAGCCACGAGGTGCAATCGATTTCGAGCGGCGCCGAGTTAGCGGCGAAGCTCGTGCGGCAAAAGGCCGGACACGGGCAACGCACGCGAACTGACTCGCACGAGTCTGAGTTCTCACCGGTCGTGGCTACGGAACTGGCGGCTCGTGCGCGACGTGAGATGTACCTGTCCGATTCGTTGCTGCGCCGCGTCGCGATCGAGATAGAGCGCAGCGGAGACGGGTTTGGGCCATACGACGGGCAGATAACCAATAGCGATTTGCGCGCATTGCTCGCGAATCATTTCGGTCCTGAATACGTTTACAGCGCCAGCGGGTTGAGCGCTTACGGCAACTGCGCGTTCAAGTTCTTCGGGGCGCGCGTGTTGCGACTCGAGCCGCGCAACGAAGCAGCGCTCGACCTAACCGCAATCGATGCGGGCAAGCTGCTGCACGACGTGTTGCGCAGATTTTTCGAAAAGCATCGAAAGCAGTACCTCCCCTCGCTTGATCGCGAAGTCTTGCGCGCCGAAATCAACGCCGTCGCCGATGAAGTGTTCAAGGAACACGAGCAGCTGGTACCGCCGCTCAACGAACGCATTTGGAAAATCGATTGTGAGATTCGCAAGCTGATTCTCGAGCAGGTCCTGCTGCATGACCTGCGCCTGCAAGAGCGCACGCAGGCCCGGGGAATGCTTCCCACATATTTTGAGTTAGCCTTTGGCCGACCGTCCCAAGCCAGCGATCCATCTTCGAAGTCGGACTACTTGAAGATACCGCGGCCAGGAGACGGATCATCGGAAGCGGCGTCGATTCAGGGACAAATCGATCGCGTCGATGTGAGCGAATCGTGCGGCAGCGTGGTCGCGTACGACTACAAGTCGTCGGTGGGCGCGAAACACAGAGACATGTCCGCGGGGCGCCAACTTCAGATCCCGATTTACCTCGCGGCGCTGGAGCAGTTGTTTCTGCCGAGTTTCGAGCTCGCGGGTGGTGGTTACTATCGTTTGCGCGGGCGCGGACAACGGTTGAATGAAGGGTTGTACCGCAAAATGTTGAGCGACTGTACGAATGTCACCAGCCGAATTGCGATGGTTGACGATATTGAGTGGCAGCGTATTCGCAGTGAAGTTTCAAGACGCGTGTGGCAGTTCATCGACGGCATGCGCGCCGGCGACTTTCGCGTTCGGCCATCTGAAGGCAAGAAGACGTGTAAGTTCTGTGATCATTCGGCGATTTGCCGCTACGATGCGTATCGCATCAACCGGAAGAGGAATTGATACGCCGCTAACGTCGCATTCCTGTTAGGCAAAGCGGAAACTTCTCCCCTTCTCCGCCTGCGGAGAGGGGGCCGGGGGGTGAGGTGCGACGCGTTGACCCCACCCCTAACCCCCTCCCCGCAAGCGGGGAGGGGCATCGCACAGATTTTGGAAAAGACTTCTGATCAATCGCTGCGCGATCACGTGCTCCACGTCCTTCGTGGTGAAGGCGCGCACGTCACATTCGAAGACTTCGTCGCAAGCTTTCCCGCTGAACTGTGCGGCCAAGCGTTTGAGGGTTTGCCGTACACGGCTTGCCAAGTGCTCGAGCACATTCGCATCGCGCAATGGGACATCCTGGAGTTCAGTCGTAATCCGAAACACGTCTCGCCGAAGTGGCCGGAAGGTTATTGGCCGCCTAAGCAGGAGGTAGGAACGCCGGAGCTTTGGCAGGAAACGATCAGGAAGTTCCAGAACGACCTGAAAGAGATCGAGAATCTCGTCGCTGATCCGTCAACGGATCTGCTTGCCAGGATTCCGCACGGCACCGGTCAAACAATTCTGCGCGAAGCGCTGCTCGTCGCCGATCACAACTCATATCACCTCGGCGCGCTGGTGGTGATGGGACGAATTCTGAGCGCGAAATAAACGTTCAAAACCAATAATCGCGGAAACCCACTTCGCGGCAGCAGGTGGTATGGACACTGCTCACTGCCCACCGCTCACTGCCCACTGCTCTCAGCGGCCGCCGTCTTTGCCTGATTCTTTTGGGCAATCGCGTAGAGAATTGTTTTGATTTGGAAAGGCGTTAGGTCGGGCCGCGCCTCGAGCAAGAGCGCGATGACCCCGGTAACGTAAGGCGCAGCAAAACTGTTTCCCGTCATTTGTCGTCGTCCACCGCCCGGCCAGGTTGTCTCGACCTGCACGCCCGGCGCCACCAACTCGATGACTTCGCCGTACTGAAATCCGAAGTTGAACGGATCTCCACCGGCGCGTTTGACCACCGACACCAGCGATGATGAAAAAATAGAAGGCGAACTGAGTTGCGGAAGGTTATTCGCGGCCGCCACGAGCATCACGCGTTCGCGGTACGCCTTGTCCAACAACTCACGCATCGGCATCCAGAAGTCGCGCTTGGTGGTGCCGAGCGAGAGATTTACCACTTGAAGTTTCTGCTTGATGGCAAAGTCCACGCCCATCAGAAACATTTCGCCAGTGCCCGAGCCGGTTGGACCGAGAACTTTGATACTTGTGATTTCAACGTCGGGCGCGACGCTGCTGATGATGCCGGCGCAAGCGGTGCCGTGACCGGCTTGATCGCCCGAGGTTGATTCCTTGAAAACGATTTGGCCGCCATCATTGACCGCTTGATAAGAGGCTTTGATCTTGCCGGCAAGTTCCGGATGTTCGGTGTCGATCCCACTGTCGACGACGCCCACGCGCACACCGCGACCGGTGCGGCCTTTCCAAAGGGCCTCTGGCTCAATCTGCGACCACAGGTCAATCAGATCGTTATCAACTGTGACAGCAGATTCGGACTGCGCCATTTGATGCCTTCTCCTTGCAGGTACCGTTTAGATGGCGGACTTGTCCGCCTCGTCCTCGTTTAGAGGCGGGCTACTGCCCGCCAAGTCGGAGGGCGGTAGCCCTCCGCTAAACGTTCGATTAGTCCAGGTGCTAAACGGAACATTGTCTAAAAATTGAAATACCCCGAACCCGACGAACGTTTCTCAGCGAAGCGCGCAATCGTCTCCAGAATGTCGCGCACCATTTCGCGTTCCGCGTCGCCTTGCGAAACTACGTCGCGCAACCTGACGCCCAGCAACAGGAGGTCGCGGTGCTCAGGCGCGGCGTCCAGGCCTTTGAGCCATTCAGTTTGATCGTTGCCGCCCATTTGGTCATCACCGGTCTGGATTGAATGCAGGAACATCGCTTCAACCAGCAGCGCCATTTCATACGAATCGACGAGGCGCGCAATTGCGTCGGCAAAGCGTGCCGCGTCATCCATCTCTTCCGGCGTGAAGGGCGGATACGGCGGTTCGCCGGGCCGGTTCACAAATTCCAGCACGCCAATCGTTTCGTTGCCCGTGCGCAAGGGCGTGGCGAGCAGCGTCACCGTTTTGAATCCCACCGCTTCGTCGGCGCCTGACCAGAATGAACCTTCAGAGCTGACGTCGTTGACCGCCATCGGTTGGCCGCTCGAAAAGACGAGACCGGCTATGCCTTTGCCCGGCGGAATTCTGATCTTCAACAACGCTTCTTCAAGCTCGCTGACCGCGACGAGAAATCTCAGCCCGCCCTCGCGTCCGTCGCGCACCAAAACCGACGCGTCGGCTGAACCGACTGTCTCTTGCGCAACTCTCAACAAGTCGTCAATCGCCTGACGAATAGGCTTCGACAACGAGTTGGACAAGTCGACTTTGTCGAGCGAGTCACGAATCTTCGCCGCGTTGGCGTCTTCAGGTGTCTCGGGAATTGAATTGTCTGGCATCGTTAGATTCGTCCTGTGAAAAGCGAAGGCCGCATTATACAGAGGAGAAGTTTTTCTGCAATTCGTGTCGCTGCACCCGAAGGGTTGCGAGAGAGTAGCCGGGGGTCGCAGCGAAGCGTAGACCCCCCGGAGAGCGTCGATATAGAATTCGCACCCTGAAGGGGTGCTGGACGAGTTCTGTGACCCTTTCAGGGTCAGAAATCATTGTCACTCAATCCGGGGGTATCGCGCTGCGCGCTCAACCCCCGGCTACTCTCTTTCAGCCCTTTCGGGCTGACCACAATCTACTGGAAGTCACTTTTGTTGATAGATCAGTCAGGTATGTTATTAGCCAAATCTGGACACTACCGTCATCTGCTTTTGACTGTCAACGATCGCCTCAGTAGGATGTGCGATGCTCTCTTAACTTGATCATCGAACATTCAAATGAATCCAGCGACACCAGCCACACCAGCTATACCAGCGACACCAGCACCTGATCCGTCGATGCCTTCGCATCTTCGACCCGAAGCGACACAAGCAATCGAAGAAGCGACCCAACTTCAAAGCGACGGCGATAACGCCGCGGCCATTCAACGCCTTGAGCGCGGCCTCGCCGACATTCCGGCGGGTTCCGAATTCGAGCAGTTCAAAGATCGCGTAAGTCTCACGATGGCCATGGCTGAATTTTCAGTCAGCGCCGGCAATTCCGAAGGCGCAATCGAGAGGCTCGCTGAAGGATTTGGAGTTGCCAAAGAAGCTTTCCAACGAATCAAAGCGACCGGCACAGAAGATGAGAAGCGAACTGCTTTTCGCGGGCTTGTGCAACTTAAGGATCTGCACACGCGGCTCAGATTACTGGGACAGCCCGCTCCTGAACTTGCCATGAAAGAGTGGCTGAACACGGATCCGCTGACGCTCGAAGCGTTGAAGGGTCAGGTCGTGGTGCTCGAATTCTGGGCCACCTGGTGCAAACCCTGCGAACAAATGTTTCCACGCATCAAAGAGCTGCACGCGCAGCATGCTGCGGACAACCTCCGCGTGCTGGCGCTCACGCGATTCTTCATGGCCTACGGCGGACCTCCCGAGGCGCAGGCGCAGGAGATGACCCTGGTTCGCGAATTCGCCGAAAAGCACAGTCTTGAATTTCCGGTCGGCGTTGCGGAAGACGAAAGCGTTCAGTCGGCTTACGGCGCGACGGCTTTACCGATGCTCGCATTAATCGATCGCGCCGGCATCGTGCGCGCGTTCGCTTTTTCTCCTGACGAAGAAAATTTCAAACGCGCGCTTGCCGATTCTCTTGCATAGCAGAGGTACAGGTACGCACGCCTCCGGCGTGCTCAGCAGGCCAGCGGCCTGCGGACCGAATCACAGGAAATCCGTTTGTAAATCGTGCGCGTTGTTGGTAGGATGCCCGCGCTCAAACCGCAGTCTTCAGTTAATAAAGTGTCATACGTCGCTGCCGGAAGACAGCTTTCCAGCGGTTGGGCCGGAAGCATATCGGTGGGCAGGCTGTTCCAACGGCCTTTGCGGGAATTGTTTTCCACTTCCGCAAAACTGTACCGGCACTCCGTCTTAGGCGATCGAGAACCGAAAGCGCATCTGCTAAGAAAGTCAGCGTTTGGGATTCTCCGTTTCGCGGCCAGGGCAAACGTGGCTTGGCAAAGAAAAGCGACACTGAATCAACAGAGGGGTTAAGTCCCCACATCTTGAAAGGAGAACACAGAAGTTTATGGCTCTCGTAAGTACAATGCCCGAGAAGGGCGGACAGGCTAAGGTCTATGACATTCCCGATGCCGATCTCGCAAAATATGAAGCCGTAGAAGGCACCAAGGCGACCTACGACGAAGCGAAGGACAAGATCGCCGGTGGTAAAGAACTCGGCGCGGGCGTGGACCTCGATAAAGCAGATGTGCAGGCCTATAGCGACATCTGCATCTGCTACTTCTGGTGGCGCGGCGTCCTGTATTACAGGTACCAGTACTGCTGGCAAAGCTGTCCGTAACCACGAAGTAAACTCAAACCGAAAGGGAAGTTCGCGCTCACCGACGTTACGTTTATCCGAGTTGCGGACTTCCCGTTTCATTCAGCGGTTCAGTCCGTTGTGGCAAATCGCAACGCGCTGAAGAATTCGGCGATTCGTTCGCCGCTCAACCACTAACCAAGGAGAAAAAACGTTATGGCGTTGGTAACCACCGTCCCGACTGGAGGGGAAGAGCCGAAAGTCTACGACATTCCGGAAGGCGATCTTTCCAAATACGAAGCTGTCGAAGCGACATCCGAACCCTACGATGCGGAGAAGGATGTCACTGGCGGCACTCAGCTCGCCGGCAGCATGGACGTGAGCAAAGAAGATGTGCAGGCGTACGGCAACATCTGCATTTGCTACTTCTGGTGGCGCGGCGTTCTGTATTATCGCTATCAGTACTGCTGGCAGCACTGCCCGTAAGCATCAGTTACATTCAATCAACCCACGGAAGTTCGCGTCGATAAGCGTTGCCCGTCGTCGCGAACTTCCGTTTGGTTTTTGTGGCTAACACCGCTGCGAAGCGGCGGATGTATTTTAAGCCCAAGGCGAGGCTTTGCGAGCCTTGGGTTACGATGGTTAATAAAATCTGTGGAGCCGCGGAGCGGCGGCCTTGAGTTAGCTATCGATGGATCGCTAGTAAGATTTCTCTTCAAAATGGACCACTCAACGAGACCCTCGCGTTGGTTCTGACTCGAAAACTCTGAACTCGGGACTGAGATGTCGCCCGCTTCGCGGGCTCCACTGATCTAATAACGGGCATGGTTTCCCAAGACTCGCAAAGCCTCGCCTTGGGCTTATCTAACACCGCTGCTACGCAGCTCGACGAGTCTGTTCGCTCACCCCGGCTTTTTGGGCAAAGCCGCTTCTCAGTCATTACACGTATCTGTATAATCTCGCCGTTTTCGCGGCCACGTTCATTCCAAGCAACTTTGCGCGGAACTGAACTTCTTAATCCATTCAAGCGAACGTCATACAACGATGCCAGAAAAATCTGATCCTGATTTCCCCGCAGGCATGAAGCCTGTCGCAGCAGGCGCTTCACCCGCGCCCGACGAACTTTCCGACGCGCCCTTTCCCGGTCAAATTCCCGGTGGACCATTTCCGCCCGGCGCGATCCCGCCCGGCGCGCCCATGCCTCCGGAAGGTATGCCTCCGGAAGGCGGAATGATGAAAGCCGCTTCGTTACCACCCGGGGCTGCAATGCCGAAAGGCGCGCCCATGCCGCCGGGAGGACCAATGCCGAAAGGTGGCGCGATGCCTCCCGGAGGACCAATGCCGAAAGGTGGTGCGATGCGCCCGGGAGGACCAATGCCGGAAGGTGGTGCGATGCCTCCAGGCGCAATGCCACCGCCGGGACCGATGCCGCCGCCAGGTGAAGTTCCGGCGGAAGGCGGGATGATGAAACCGGCTTCCTTGCCGGCTGGCGCCTCACTGCCGGAAGGCGGATCGATGCCGCAGGGCGGCGCGGTGCCCGAGAACATGATGCCCAAGCCGAAGCAGCCGGACGCGCGTCCCTACATCAAGCGCTCGCTGAAACTGCTGACGCACCACAAAAACGCAATCATTCTCACCACCGTCCTGACTTTGATCGGCTCGTTGCTTCCATTTGTCGTGAGCGCTTCGTTCGGCCCATTACTTGAGATTCTTGGGAACGCGGCGCGTGATAAACAAATGTCGAATGTGTGGGCGCTCGAAGGCTCACTCTACAAACCACTGCCGCCGCCAGGTTCCGGGCCGCCGCCGAATCCCGTGCCTCCGCAAGGTTCTGCGGCGCCGTCGAGTTCCGTAGCTCCGCCAGTCGCGCAACCGCCGGCTCCACCATTGACTGGAATCCGCGGGTGGCTGGGCACGCCGCTGAGCTTCAGTACGATCTTTATCATCTGGGCCGTGGCCACGATCGGGTCGGCCGCGCTGCGCTTTGTGCAGATGTGGATGACGTCGAACCTTGAACAGAAAATCGTCGCCGAGATCCAGGGTCGGGTTTACGACCATCTACAGACACTATCGCTGGATTTTTTCACTGGCGGTAAGACCGGGGGCTTGATGCAGCGCGTCTTGAACGAATCACAGAACGTCCAGAAGCTAATCACCCAGGTCCTGTTGACGCCGATCCTCGACGTGTTTGTTCTGATTGTGGCGCTGCTTTATTTGTTCGGGATGAGTTGGCAAATGACCCTCGTGTCGTTCGCGCTCGGACCGTTGGCCTTCTGGCTGTTCCGCGTCACGATGAATAAGTTGCAGAGTTCCGCGAACCAAATGATGGAAGTGTCGCGCGACCTCAACTCTGAGTTGAACGAGTCGCTGACCGGCATGGCCGACATTCAGATCTTCAATGCGCAGGAGAAGCGCAGCGGTCGATTCGCCACGCTCGCGCACGAAACCGCGAATCAAACGGCGAAGCTGTTCATGTGGATGCACCTGAGTAACAGCAACTCGCTGATCTATGTGGCCCTCAGTACCGCGCTCGTGCTGCTGGTCGGTATTCAATACGGACCGAGATTTGGATTAGGACTGGGCGCCTTAGTTACTTTCACGCTGTTCATTCCCAACATGTTCGCGCCCGTACAACGCGTGATCACTTCCTACAGCACGTACAAGTCGCTGGTGCCCGGCATCGTCGCGACTTACGAATTGCTCGACACCAGGCCGACCGTGGTGGAAAAACCGAATGCGCGGAAGCTGGGCGATATTCACGGCGACATCAAATTCGAAAACGTGGTCTTTGGCTATACGCCCTTCAAGAAAATCCTGGATGGCGTCAGCTTCGAGATTCGCGAAGGCGAAATCATCGCGTTTGTCGGGGCGATTGGTTGCGGCAAGTCCACGATCATGAACCTGCTGCTCCGTTTTCTTGAACAGGACGCGGGCAAGATCACGATTGGCGGAGAGGACATCACCGAGGTCACGCTGGCTTCGCTGCGCGAGCAGGTTTCAAAGCTTTCGCAGTTTCCGTTTTTCCTGAAAGACACTATTCGTGAGAACGTCAGGCTCGGACGCGTCGGCGCCACCGATGCCGAAGTTGAGCAGGCGTGCCGTCTGGCGAATATCCACGACACGATCGTTCGTGAGATCCCCGGTGGATACGATTGCATCGTCGGCGATCAAGTGCCGTCGGGCGGCCAGAAACGCCTGATTGCTTTCGCGCGGTGTTTGATTCGGCAGCCGGAAGTGCTCCTGCTGGACGAGCCGACCGAGAACCTGAACGAAACTAATCGAATTGAGATGGCGCGGTTTGTTCACAACTACGCGAAGGGCGATAACAAGCGCACCTGCATCGTCATTTCACACGACATGAATTTCGTTCAACTGGTAGCCGATCGCATCATCGTGATCGACAAGGGCCAGGCCGTTCAGAGCGGTACCCACGCAGAGCTGCTGGAACAGGACGGCATTTACAAGACGCTGTACGAGTTGAAGAACATCAATCCTGATCTGCTGCGCACGCGCGATGGCGGCGGAGCCGGTGCCGCGGGTGAGCCGGACGAACTACCACCAGGATTCGCCCCGGCGTAGCAACCGCTATGTCGTTTCTCGACGATGCTCTCATTCACACCGGGCTTTAGCCCGGTGTGAGCAGAGTACGAAACTAGCGAACCGTTTTAACGGTAATAAGATACCGGACTCATCTCTCAACGCTGATTGTAAATTTCGGTCAGCCCGAAGCGCTGAAAGACAGTAGCCGGGGGTTGAGCGCGCAGCGCGATACCCCCGGGATCGAGGGTCTATGATTTCTTGACCCTGAAAGGGTCACAGAGATCGTCTCGCACCCTTTCAGGGTGCGAATCTTGCGCCGACGTTTCCGGGGGTCTACGCTTTGCTCCGACGCCCGGCTACTCTCTAGCAACCCTTCGGGTTATGAACCTGATGAGTCAAGTAAGTTGGTACCCATTGAACCGGTTCCTATGATTGTCACAGTCTTTCATCACCGGGCTGAAGCCCGGTGTGAATGAGAGTAAGACTCTCAGACTTTTTGAGACAAAGCATATGAACATGTCGCGTTGGCTTTGTGTCATTGCTCTAACGCTGACCGAGTCGGGTATCGCTCTGGCCCAAACGTCGGCGCCGCCCAAGCCGTCGCCTACTCCCCGGCGTGCTTTGCTGTGCGTCTGAAAGCGGACTATGCTGAAGCGCACTTTAATCTGGGCGTGGCCATGACGCTCCTGGGAAAGAAGCAACAAGCTGAGCAGCAACAGCAGGTACTTGCGAAGCTAAAACCTGAACTAGCGGAGAAGCTCGGCCAGCTTTTGAAATCCAAGCCTTAACTAGATTCCGCTATGTGCTTCGGCAGAGCCGACAAGGATGACTGACCTCTGATCTCTGACCTCAGATCTCTGGTGCCGCCCCGGCTCTCTGACCAATTCGTTAATCCAAATTCCATATCGTCAGTAATCAATTATTTGATTCGCCTGCTCCAAGACTGCGATCTCTCGACATCCACGGTCTATCGCCGTTGGTCGTTTCAATTTAATGACATGTCTCCTGCGGTTTTTTAGCATTCGTAATGATCTGGTTTGCGGCATTTATTTTGCTGGATCACGGAGTGAGAACAGACTTCTCGGGGCAGTAGCGAACCCGGAGTCCAGAGAGCAAGGAGTAAAAGAGATGAAGAAACTATTGGCAATCGCATTAACGTTGGCCTCCTTTGGGGTGATGGGATTTAGCGAGCAGACGTCGGCGGCAACTCGTTCCGCGACATTCGAGACTTCCTCGGCCGCGCCGCAGTGGCAAGAGCGCAATTGGCGTTACCGGAGAAATCGCAGCCGCGTGCGCACTTATCGCACATCGCGTGTCGTGCGTTACGGATACCGCACGTACCGCGAGACGTATCTGGTTCGCGCACTGCCGAACGGCCGTACTCAAACGACTCTGATCAGTCGCGTCCGCATTGCGTAATGAACCATACTTGGTTCACCAATCAGCCGGCGAGTCCATCCCCAGGGACTTACCGGCTGTTTTTTTAAGTCTGAAGAGACAGCTCATTAACACCGGCTTTAGCCCGTGGCAAGCGGAGGAGGGAATTATGTGAACCGATTGGTCAGCCCGAAGGGCTGAGAGAGAGTAGCCGGGGGTTGAGCGCGCAGCGCGATACCCCCGGATCGAGTGTCCATGATTTTCTGACCCTGAAAGGGTCACAGAACTCGTCTGGCACCCTTTCAGGTGCGAATTCTGCACGCACGTTTCCGGGGGTCGCTGCGCAGCGACCTCCGGCTACTTTCTTCCAACCCTTCAGGTTGGAACCTGATGGGTCAAGTAAGTTAATACCTTGAAACGGTTCTCGTGATTCAGGTCATTCATCACCGGGGTGAAGCCCGGTGCGAATGAAAGTACCCACCGCCCACTGCTCCCCGCTCACCCCTCTCTACTCACGGCTCACCGCTCACTGCGCACCGCTCACAGTTCTTCCATTTACCATTCACGAATTAACGATTTACGATGACCGCATGATCAAGCGTTTTCTACCCATCGCCTTTCTCGTTGTCGTAATCGCGCACACAACTTCCGCCCAGGACTGGACCCAATGGCGCGGACCGGCCCGCGACGGTGTCGTGTCCGCAGCGAACACGCCTGCGTCCTGGCCGGCATCACTGCGTCGCGCGTGGCGAGTTGATATCGGTGAAGGCTATTCCTCGCCCGTGGTTTCGCAGGGCAAAGTTTTCCTGCACGCGCGCCGCGACCCGTCGGAAGTCGTCTTCGCGATTAATCTCGCCGACGGCAAAATTCTCTGGCAACAAACGTACGCGGCAGACTTCAAGAAAAATCAGTACGCCGTGAAGATGGCGAAAGGGCCAAACGCGACTCCACTCTTAATCGGCAATCGTCTCTTCACGCTCGGCGTGACGGGCATCCTGAACGCTTGGGACACCGCGACCGGCAAGCTGCTCTGGACGAAAGACTATTCGAAAACTATCGATACCTCGAAAATGTTTTGCGGCACGTCCGCATCCCCGCTCGCGTCCGGCGGGCGCGTGATCATCCAAATCGGCAGCGACATTCACGGCGGCCAAATCGTCGCCCTGGATCCGGCGGATGGAAAGACCGCTTGGGAATGGAAAGGCCCAGGACCCGGCTACGCGTCGCCGGTGATCATTGAGATCGCGGGCAAGCAACAAATTGTAACGATGACGAATGGTTCCATCGTCGGCCTTGATGCGAAGACCGGAGCGGAACTTTGGACGGTGCCTTTTCCCGACGAATGGCACGAGAACATTGCGACTCCCATCTGGACCGGAACGCACTTGATCGTGTCGGCCATTCGTCAGGGCACGCACGCGTTTTCCCTGAGTCAGACCGGAGGAAAATGGCAAGCGACTGAGGCTTGGAAGAATGCCGACGTCGCGATGTACATGAGCTCGCCGGTTTACGGTGATGGTTTGATTTACGGCATGTCGTCGAAGAAGAAAGGACAGTTCTTCGCGCTCGATGTAAAGACGGGCGCGGTCCGCTGGGCCACCGAGGGCCGTGAAGGCGATCACGCCTCAGTGCTTTTGACGCCGCGTCATGTTGTGTTTCTGACGAACGGCGCGGACTTAATCGTCGCGCCACGCGCTGCTGACAAGTTCACTGTGGAGAAGCGTTACGACGTCGCCGATGCCGAAACCTGGGCTATCCCGGTGCTCCTCGGCAAAGATGTTTTAGTGCGCGACGCCACCGGCCTGATGCTCCTGACCGCGGGTACGTGAGCTGGGTGGTGAGCAGACGAAACGTTGTTTCGTCTCTGCCCACAGCTTGACTGCTAAGCGGCTTCGCCGCCGCACATCGCGGTGAGCCTCTGGCTAACCGGAGCTTGCTTATCATTGATCTGCGGCTCCGCCGCCGCTCGAGGTGTAGCCTCGAACATCTTGATGACCGCACGCCGGAAGGGCATTAGCCCTTCCGCCATGTGCTGCGGCAAAGCCGCAATTTGTCCCTGCCTCGCTGCCTTCTTTCTTGCGCCCCTTCAGGGCGCGGTGGATCTTCTGCTGTGATCCAGGGGTGGCGTCCGATTCCATCGGACTGACCCCTGGCTACTTTCTTTCACACCTTCGGCGTGATGACGTCTGCTTCTGACATCTGATCGCTAACCTCTGATGTCCGCCACCTGCTTAGTTTTCTGAGTAATCTGCGCAATCTGCGGAGTATTATTTCTGCCCGCTCTAGCCTCTCATCACTCATCACTCATAACGCATCACTCTGTCGCTGCCCACCGCTCACAGCTCACCGCCCACTGATGCTGTATCTGCGCCTTCTCTGCACGATATGAGCGCCTTGCCCGGCCCGCTCTCAGCGTAACCCCTTTAGAACACCCTTTCCGCTTTACCACTGCGGCGGCATACCGCTTGTAGCTCTACTCATCGAGGAGACAATTAGCGAATGAAAACTATCAACTACAACGGAAAATTGGGAAGAGCTGTATTAGCTTTCTCTTTAATGTTTGGATTCGGAATCATGATGAGCTCCACGGCTCAGGCGCAGGATCGCAACGGTCAATGGCAGCGCCGTGATCGCGTTGACCAGATTCGCGCGCGCCGGGAAGCTCTGCGGCAGCGTGAAGCCCAGATTATTGCCCAGCGTAGGGCCCAACGACAGGCCCAGCGTAATGATCGCTACCATCGTAACGGCACCTATAACAACGGCACGTACAACAACGGTACTTATAACAATGGCGGCTATAACAACGACGGTACCTACAACAATGGTGGCTACCGAAATGGCGGCTACAACAACGGCGGCTACAGCAACGCCAATCAGATTGCGCTGAACCAGGGATACCAGCAGGGTATCAGCACAGGCTCGAGTGATGCGCAACGTCGGCAGAGCTACAGCCCGGAGCGTTCAAAACATTACAAGAATGCGAACTCGCAGGCTTTCCGCGAAGGTTTCGTGCGGGGTTATGACGCAGGCTATCGCCAGTATGCTGGTTACAACAACGGTGGCTACGACAATAATGGTGGCTACAACCGCACGGGCAATACCGGTGGCGGCATCGGTGACATCCTCGGCGCAATCCTTGGCCGGCCCTGAGAGAGGTCAGTACCGCGAGCGGCAGCGACCGGGTGCCTACAGGCTTCGTCGCTACAAAACAGAACCAACACCCCCCACGCGAAGATGCCGCGACTAACCTCGCGGCATTTTCTTTTGGGTTGTCGCTTCTAACGTCTGCCCCTCCGCTGTTTGGCGGCTCCAGCTTGGCTCTTAATTTCGAAAATTCGAATTTCGCAATCCGCAATTCTTTAAGCTGCCTTCCTTTTCCTTTCTCCCGACCCCTGACCCTGGCTCCCGTCGTTCATCCTTTGCCCTTTCCCCTTTGCCGCTTTAATATTGCGCCGTTTATCCCAAGCTTCCCGACCTGTTTACGGAGATACTCTTGTCCCCTGAAGCAAAAACACCGGGAATCACTCCCTATCACGCGAAGTATTTCGCTTATGAGCTCACGAAGCGTTGCTCCTCCGACAGCCTGGAAAAGTTGGCCGGTGCCGTTGCGAGCGCACAAGTTGATCTGAACCCCCATCAGGTCGACGCCGCGCTGTTTGCCTTCAATTCCCCCCTTTCAAAGGGAGCTTTGCTGGCCGATGAAGTGGGACTAGGCAAGACAATCGAAGCCGGGCTCGTCATTTCTCAACGATGGGCCGAGCGCAAGCGCAGGATTCTAATCATCACGCCCTCAAACCTGCGAAAGCAATGGCATCAGGAATTGAGCGAGAAATTCTTTCTGCCTTGCACCATTCTCGAGGCTCGCTTCTACAATGCGGCGGTCAAGCAAGGTAGGCTCAAGCCGTTCGAGGTTCAAGATGAGGTCATCATCTGCTCTTATCAATTCGCCCGTAACAAAGCATCCGACGTTGCGAACACGCCCTGGGATCTCGTGGTCATCGACGAAGCGCACCGTCTTCGAAACGTATACAAACCTTCAAACGTTATCGCCAACACACTCAAAGGCGCGCTGGGGCATTGCAATAAGCTGCTGCTAACCGCGACGCCGCTCCAGAATTCTCTGCTGGAATTGTTCGGTCTGATTAGCTTTATTGACGAACACACTTTTGGCGATCTCAAGAGCTTTCGCGAACAGTTCGTAAACCTGAGCCAGGATCAGGTGTTCGACACCCTGAAGGCGCGTCTTAAGCCAGTCTGCCATCGCACGCTGAGACGGCAAGTAACGGCATATGTTCCGTTCACCAGCCGCTTTGCCCTGGTTGAAGACTTCGTTCCCGAAGAAAGCGAAGACCGCCTCTACAACCTGGTTTCTGATTACCTTCAGCGTCCAAATCTTCAGGCCTTGCCATCCAGCCAGCGAACACTGATGACGCTGGTGCTGCGCAAGCTTCTGGCGTCATCGACCTTCGCCATCGCCGGAGCGCTCAACTCAATCTCCGCAAGGCTCAAGAAGAAGTTGCGACAGCAACAGCCGGTGGAATCTTTGGTTGAAGAACTCTATCAAGACTACGAAGCACTGGACGAGACGGCAGAAGAATTGTTGGATGAGCCCCCCTTCGAAGAGGCACTGTCTGAAGCCGATCGTGCGGCGCTCGAAGCCGAGATAGCCGATCTCGATTCCTTCGCTCAACTAGCAACCAGCATCGAGCACAACGCCAAGGGCAAGGCTTTGGTCAAGGCGCTCGGCGTAGCGTTTCCCAAAGTCAGGGAACTTGGTGCGGCGGAAAAAGCAATTATCTTTACCGAATCCCGAAAAACACAGAGTTACCTTCTCCGCGTGCTTGCTGACAGCCCGTTTGCTGAGGGCATTGTTCTCTTCAATGGTTCAAATACCGATGAACGCTCGAAACAGATATATGCCGCGTGGAAAGAAAAACATCAGGGAACAGATCGCGTGACTGGCTCGCGAACTGCCGACATGCGTTCGGCAATCGTTGATTACTTCCGCGAAGAGGGCCGAATCATGATTGCGACCGAAGCCGGCGCCGAAGGAATCAATCTTCAGTTCTGTTCGCTGGTGGTGAACTACGATCTCCCTTGGAACCCGCAGCGAATCGAACAACGCATCGGCCGCTGTCATCGCTACGGGCAAGAGCATGACGTAGTTGTCGTCAATTTTCTAAACAAGAAGAACGAAGCCGACCGACGAGTCTATGAATTGCTCTCAGAGAAGTTCCAGCTCTTTGAGGGTGTCTTCGGAGCAAGTGACGAAGTGCTCGGCGCAATCGGCTCTGGTGTCGATTTTGAAATGCGGATTGCGGCCATTTATCAGTCCTGCCGCAAGCAGGAAGAGATCAAGTCCGCATTTGATCAGCTTCAGCTTGAACTCAATTTTGAGATCAGCGAAGCGATGACTCACACGCGCCAGAAGCTCTTAGATAACTTTGACGACGAAGTCCGCGAGAAGCTGAGAGTGCGGGACCGCGACTCAAAGGCTTACCTTAACCGCTTTGAACTTATGCTCATGGATCTCACGCGGCATGAGTTGCAGGGTAAGGCTGACTTTATCGACGATTCGTCATTCCAGCTTGAGACAGACCCATTCGCCGATCACAACGGCGATATTCCCCTTGGTCTGTATGAGTTGCCACGTCGCTCGGGCGAAGCCCATCTTTATCGTCTCAATCACCCGCTCGCGGAACGACTTATCAACGAAGCGAAGCAGCGCGAACTGCCCGATGCAGAGATTCACCTGGACCTTGCAACGTACGAAGGCAAGATAACTATTCTTGAACCGCTGCGGGGGAAGTCTGGCTGGCTTTCACTTTCTTGCTTTACCGTGGAGTCCCTCGATCAGGCAGAGGATTATTTGCTCTTTGCTGCGGTGACTGATATGGGACAAACAATCGAAGAGGAAGCAGCGATCCGTCTGTTGACGCTGCCGGCCTGCATCGGAGCGTCAGTCGATTCTACGCTGGAAACATTAAATGCTCTCGACGGCGCAACTCGCGCGCGCAGAGAAGCAGTCCAGAGATCAATCTCTGAACGCAACGCGCGCTTTTTCGAAACCGAAGCAGAAAAGCTGGAAGGCTGGGCGGATGACTTGAAACTTGGACTTGAACGTGAAATCAAGGACATCGATCGTCAGATTAAGGAAAGCCGGCGCGCTGCAACCGCTGCATTGACACTCGAAGAGAAGCTCGCGGGTCAAAAGCAAATTAAAGCGCTGGAAGCCTTGCGCAGTCAGAAGCGCCGCAGCTTATTCGACGCGCAGGATGATGTTGAAGCGAAGCGCGATGCATTCATACAGAATTTGGAAGCCCAGCTGACCCAGGAAACGAGGAGCGAAAAACTGTTTTGTGTTCGGTGGTCGCTGGATTAGGAGGTGCAAAATGGGATCTCAACCCGATTCCCCGGCTTTGTCACTGGCAAAGCGAATCACGGCTCGTTTGGAAAAGGAGAAGTTGCTTGATGTAACGCGCGTCGATAAGTTCGTTGATTCTCTCGCCTCGGGAAAGCTGCGTGAAGGCGATTGGAAGCTAGCCGTGGAGGCTGTGCCAAAATCAACCAGAAAATCAACCAAGAAGAGATGCCTCCCATGCTGAAACTTAAGTCACTCACCTTCGAAGCGCTGCGCGGCGCTACACAACCCTTTGAGCTGAAATTCGAAACCGGGAAAAAGATCGCCATCGTTTTTGGCGAGAACGGTTCAGGCAAGAGTACTATTTGCGACGCCCTTGATTTGCTGGGAAACGGCGGCCTCGGTTCACTTGAGGGCAAGGGGCTCTCGTCTACTACAAAGTACTGGCATTCGACTACGCGCAAGGCCACAGATATAAGAATTACGCTGACCTCCACTGCCGACAGTTGGTCCGCGCAGGTTATCAAAGGTAATTGCGTAGTTGAACCCGCTGACACGCGCCCCAGGGTGAAGATCCTTCGGCGCCATCAGATACTTAATCTGCTCGCTGGCCGGCCTGCGGATCGCTATCAAGCCCTGCGACCCTTTCTTGCAATTGAATCGTTGGATGAAAGCGAACGATCGTTGCGCGATTTAATAAACTCGACGAAAAGACGCCTGGCAGAGGCTGGAGCCAGAATCGGTGAAAATGTGGAAACCTTAGAGAACGTTTGGAAACAAGCTGGCTCACCGGGTTCGGATCTTTTGAAATGGGCGGAGGCTGAAGCGCAGCGCGAAGTAGCACATTTGAACAACGCAATATCGACGATTCAAGAGTACCAGCGGATCACTACAGCGTTCGCGTCTAGAATGGCTGATCTGTCTACCCAAACTGACGCAGACTCAGTTGCGCGCGCGACGCTGGAGAAAGCAGAAACGGATCTTGCCGCAGCCCTCGCGAACGCGGAAGATGGCAGCGAGGAATTAACTCAGCTGCTACAGGCGGCAAGTCATTATTTTGAACGGCACCAGAATCCCGAGGCTTGCCCGCTGTGCCAAAGCCGCGAATTTGCAGACGGGTTGCCGCAATCGGTTGAATCAACACTAAAAGTAATGGGAACTGTTCGGCGCACTCTGGAAAGCAGGAAGGCGGCGGAACGGGCCCGCGAAACCGCAGCCTCGCGATTGGAAGGCGCAACCGCAGCGGCTCGACTCTCTGCCGATCAGCTTCGCGCGCTTTGCGTGACGTGGCCGAAAGATTTGCCTCCGGCAACGGATGTTCTTCAGGTTCAGGCGGGCAAGACCGGTTGGTCACAAGAGGAATTAAGACGTCTAATTGACTCAGCAACAGAATTTCGCGCGGCTGTTGAATCAGAATTGAGCAGCCGCACGCAAATGAAAACGCTCTTGCGGACGGTGCGCGACGCGCTGGATCAATACAAACACAATATTCTACAGAAGACCGAGTTGGACTCGTTGCTTCCCCGCCTCGAGAAGACGAACGGGATGTTTGTGTCTGAACGACGGGCATTTGTGGACGAGGTGCTCACTAAAATCGCTTCGCGGGTAGGCGAGCTTTACGAAGAAATCCATCCCGGTGAAGGCCTAAGCAAGATTAGCCTGCAACTGGATCCGGTGAAGCGGGCGTCGCTCGATGTCGTTTCGGAGTTTCCCGGCGCAACCGCTCCGCCACCAGCGGCTTATTTGAGCGAGTCGCATCTGGACACCTTGGGAATTGCGATTTTCCTCGCGCTGGCAGAACTAGAGAATCCCAGCGACACCGTCCTTGTGTTGGATGACGTAGTCGCGAGCATGGATGAGCCGCATGTGGATCGCATCATAAACATGCTCTATGACGTGTCGCAGAATTTCGCCCACTGCGTATTAACGACGCACTATCAGCCATGGCGTGAGAAGTTTCGCTGGGGCAAACTGCAGAAGGGCGAGTGCCAATTTGTTGAGTTGGGGCCGTGGACTATTATTGCCGGGATTGTAACGTCTAAAACAACGCCGCGTATTGAAGTGCTGCGATCACATGTGCGGAAAACTCCACCCGAGCCCGCCGACATTTGCGCCTGTGCCGGCGTGTTTCTCGAAAAGATCTTGAATTTTCTCGCCGATCAGTATGAGTGCTCGGTGCCGCGCCGCCGCGGCAAGCCGGCATTGCGCGATTTGATTCAGTCAATCAATAAGAAACTTCGGGGAGTGTTACGCGTAGAGTTGCACGATGGCGCGCTCTCCTCCGGATCCGTAGCGCCTGTGGTGCACCTCGGTCCGGTGTTAGAGAAACTAGAGAAGTTTGCTAACGTTCGGAACGTAATCGGTTGCCATTTCGATGAAATCTCTTTTCATCTCAACTCGGCCGACGCAGTGGAATTCGGCGAGATGGTTTTGCAACTCGCCGAGGCGTTGCTCCATCCCGACCACGGCTGGCCTGCTTCGGACAAATCAGGTGAGTACTGGTCAAACAGCGGAAAGTCGCGGCGCCTTTACCCGCTTAAGCAACCGTCATAGACATGAACGCCAAAAAACAGAAATTGGAACTGACATGGATTGGTAAGGAGAACCGGCCGCGGCTGGAGCCGCGGATTCTGGTCGAAGACCCGGAGCTTTCTTATCATGCGCCGCATCGAGTTACTGAGAATGACATCTTCGATAATCGGTTGATCTTTGGTGACAACTTGCTTGCGCTAAAAGCGCTCGAACAAGAATTTCTAGGCCAAATCAAATGTATCTACATCGATCCACCTTTCAATACGCAGCAAGCTTTCGAACACTATGATGATACGACGGAACACTCGGACTGGCTCCGACTGATGAGGGATCGTCTGGTGCTTCTTCGCAGATTAATGACGAAGGACGGCACGTTGTTCGTCCACATCGACGACAATGAGCTCGGTTATTTGATCGTTCTTCTCGACGAGGTGTTCGGCAGAACCAATCGACTTTATACGGTGACCTTCAAGCAAGGTTCGGCTACCGGCCACAAAGCCATAAATCCTGGCTGTGTGAACACAACTAATTTCGTATTGATTTATGCGAAGGACAAGTCGTGTTGGCAACCTAACCGAGTTTATACCGCTAGAGAACGGGACGAGCGCTATGGTCAATTTATTGAGAACATTGACCGGCCGTATTCCGAATGGAGAATAACAACGCTCATGAGGGCCTTTGCCGCAGCGCATCGGTTGCCTGAAAAAGAGGCGCGCGCGTTAATCAAAACTAGGCCGGAGGCTCTCGATGACTTTGTGGTGAGGAACGCTCGTAGCATAACGCAACTCGCGAGGCCGAGCTATGAGAGCGTCAGCGCGGAAGCTCGAAAGCTTATCGATCATTCGAGCAAGCAACCACAGAGTATCCTTCGACTGCAACGTGAGGGTTATTCGGATATTTATTTAAAAGGCGGCAAGCGCATTCTTTTTTACGCTGATAAGTTAAAGAAAATTGACGGGCAGTGGGTTGCAGGCGAGCCCCTCACCACACTCTGGGACGATATTCTATCGAATAATCTCCATGCTGAAGGAGGAGTTGAGTTCCCAAAGGGCAAAAAACCGGAGGGTCTGGTCAAGCGGGTCCTGGAACTCACAACTAATGAAGGTGATTGGGTCTTAGACTCCTTCGGGGGCTCTGGAACAACTGGCGCGGCAGCTCACAAAATGCAGCGGAAGTGGATCATGGTGGAACTTGGCGATCATGCCCACACACATATTATTCCACGGTTGCAACGGGTTGTTAACGGTGCTGATTCGAGCGGCATTACGAATGCGGTCAATTGGAAAGGCGGCGGCGGATTTCGCTATTACAAACTTGCGCCATCGCTCCTGGAAAAAGACAAGTGGGGCAACTGGGTTATCAACAAAGAATACAACGCAGCGATGTTGGCTGAGGCTTTGTGCAAGCTGGAAGGATTCACCTACTCGCCGAGCGATTCCGTCTATTGGCATCACGGTCATTCAACTGAGCGCGACTTTATCTATGTCACGACCGCGCATTTGACGCACGATCAGTTGCAGCAACTCTCGGACGAAGTGGGAACAGATCGCACGCTGCTGGTGCTGTGCACTGCGTTTCGCGCGCGAGCGGATCAGTTACCAAACCTAACAGTGAAGAAAATTCCTAAAGCTGTCCTTTCGCGTTGTGAGTGGGGCCATGATAATTACAGCCTGCAGGTAGAGAATCTCCCTCAAGCGCCACCTGAATCAGGTCAAGCGGACCTGTTTGCGGCTGAATCAACATAGAAAATCTCAAATGACGATTGAATTTTGGTTTTGGAGAAACTCGCGACGAAGTTGCAGGATCTTTCTTAAGTCGAACGAACTAAAATGAATCGACACGTTAACAGCATCGCCGGCCGGTTAAGCCTGCGACCTCCGCAACGGCAGTCACTGGAGATTCTCGATCGCATTACGGAGATTGCGCCGCCAAAGAAGGATGCGGACATTGCGGCGGCCATCGAGGCTATTACGAGCGAGTTTCCTTCGGTTACTGATTTCGAGCGAGAGTTCCCATCCGTTTGCTTTGCCCTAGCGACAGGTGTTGGCAAGACCCGCCTGATGGGTGCCTTCATCAGTTATCTCCACCTCGCGCATGGCCTCAATAACTTCTTCGTGCTTGCGCCAAATCTGACCATCTACGACAAGCTAATTACTGATTTCACCCCTAACACGCCCAAATACGTCTTCACAGGCATCGCTGAGTTTGCGGTCGACGCTCCAACGATCATTACCGGCGACAATTATGAAGGCATGGCCGGTACACTTTTCGATCAATTGCATCGATGCAAGATAAACATCTTCAACATCTCGAAGATCAACTCTGAAGTGCGTGGTGGTAAGTCTCCCCGCATAAAGCGGCTGTCGGAATACATCGGCGAAAGCTATTTCCAGTATCTCGCCGAGTTGCCCGACTTGGTCTTACTCATGGACGAGTCGCATCGCTATCGTGCGTCAGCTGGAGTTAGAGCGATTAATGAATTAAAGCCTGTTTTAGGCCTCGAGCTCACAGCCACTCCTTTTGTCGAAAGCGCACGCGGAACTGTTGCTTTTAAGAACGTGATCTTCGATTACGCTCTCGGTCGCGCGATGGCTGACGGGTTTGTAAAAGAGCCCGCCGTTATAACGCGTAAGAACTTTGATCCGAAAGGTATGTCGCAGGAGGAGATTGAAAAGCTCAAGCTTGAAGACGGAGTCCGTTTACACGAGAGTGTGAAGGTTGAATTAGAGACCTACGCGCGGGAATCCGCCAGGGAATTCGTTAAGCCATTCCTGCTGGTGATCGCGCGCGATACTACGCACGCTGCGCAACTCTTTCAGATGATTGAATCAGAAGAGTTCTTTAAAGGACGTTACAAAGGAAAGGCAATCCAGGTAGATTCCAGCAAAACCGGAAAAGAAGAAGATGAGATGGTTGAGCGGCTTTTAAAGGTAGAGCATACCGACGAGCCAACAGAGATCGTTATTCACGTGAACATGCTCAAAGAGGGTTGGGACGTTACTAATCTCTATACGATTGTTCCGTTGAGAGCTGCGAATGCGAGAACACTTGTCGAACAGTCAATTGGCCGTGGGTTGCGTCTGCCCTATGGGAAGCGCACAGGAGTAATTGCCGTCGACCAGTTAAGTATTGTCGTGCACGACAAGTTTCAGGAGATTGTCGATGACTCACGCCGTCCCGATTCGCCGATTCAATTGCGAGCGTTGGTCCTGGATGGGAATGAACTTGAGAGCAGAACAGTAACAGTGGTGTCACAGACGCAACTCGCAATCGATCTCGGATTTGTTCCGCAGAAACAAACTTCAAGCACTCTCATTATTCCAACAAGCCAGCCGCCGGTGTTTACCAAACCGGAAGACCAAAAGGTAGCGCAGCTTACATATCAGGTTATCAAGCAGCTTGAGAACCAGCCTCAGAAATTGCCGTCGGTGACACATCTCACGAAGCCAGATATTCAGAAAGAAATCGTGCGCATTGTCACCGAACAATACGCTCCGCCGCAGATGGGCCTTGAAGGGGTTGTCGAAACACCCGACATCGGGGCGATCGTTGCGAAGACGACGGAAGTGACAGTGAACCGGACGATTGATATCCCGCGAATTGTCGTCGTGCCAAAACAGGAAGTGAAATCGGGCTTTAAGCCTTTCAAGTTGGAGTTGTCGAATATCAACTATCAGCCGGTATCAAATGACCTCTGGTCACAGGAATTACGAACAGGAAAGCTCCGGCTTATCAAGCTCGGCAAAGGTGGAATTGATGAACTCAGGCTCGAAGATTTTGTGGTAGCGGGCCTTATCGACTTCGACGACGTTGCTTACGAAGACAATGCCGATTTGCTGTATGACTTGGCCTCGCAAATGGTGGAGCGCCTTCAGAGCTATTTGAGTGATGAAGAAGATGTGAGACGGATATTGCGTGTCTACCAGACAGAAATCGCGCGTCTGATCCATGCGCAGATGCAAGACCATTACTGGGAAGAAGAAGTTGATTATGAAGTGAAGATCAACAAGGGCTTCTCAGAGTTGAAAGACAAAGCCTACACCCAAGCCGCAGGCGAGTTGCCGATCGATTTTCGGCAATCGCCGAAAGATAAGAGCAACATGTCGCGTTACCTGTTTACCGGATTCAGTCGGAGCCTTTACCCACAAGAGAAGTTTCAGTCAGAAGCCGAACGAATCATGTCAGTAATACTTGAGCGCGAGTCCGAACGTTGGTTCAAACCGGCGCGCGGACAGTTTCAGATGTTCTACAAGTGGCGAACAGAAAACCCTGAATATCAACCGGATTTCGTCGCCGACACTGCTGAGATGATTTACATGATCGAACCGAAGATGAAAAGCCAGATGAAGGACCCGGAAGTTCTGGCGAAGCGCGATGCGGCCGTCGCTTGGTGCAAGCATGCAAGTGATTACGCCTCTTCCCACGGTGGGAAGCCGTGGCGCTATCTTCTCATTCCACATGATGCGATTTCTGAAAACATGACAGTCCAGGGCCTTGCCGCTCGCTTCGCCGTTTCCTAGAAGGATCAACTTCAAAACTCAACTTATGCGGTCCTCAGTCCAATTTCTTCACCGGAGATACTCTCATGGATGTAAACAAACTCACCCTCGACAAAGTATTCGATCCGACCGTTAGGCTCGAAGCCCCGCTGTTCCAAAGACCGTACGTTTGGAACCAGAAAAAGAACTGGGAGCCTCTTTGGGAAGCAATCCAACATATCGCCGACAAACGTGTCGCAGGAGTTAAGGTTCGTCCGCACTTCCTAGGTACCGTTGTCTTGGATCAATTAAAGACCTCCACGGGATCCCTTTACGCCCGACAGATTATTGATGGACAACAGCGACTTACTACCCTACAGATCGCTCTCGCGGCAATCCGAGATCTCTGCGGAGTGAGCGGACAAGAGAATTTTAAAAAGGCGTTCACGAAACTAACCGACAACGACACGCCTCTCAGCGACGATCCGGATGATGTTTTCAAGGTTTGGCCGACAAATGCTGATCGCTCTGCATTTAGATCAGTGATGAGCGCAGGATCTCCCGGCAAGGTAGGGCGGACGCCGGCTGGAGAGAGCGGCGAGCAACTAATTCCAGAGGCCTACCTTTATTTTTCGGACGCTATTCTTGATTGGCTGGGAGGCCCACCATGGGAAGAGGAGTATGCGAAGCGAGTACGAGCACTCTACGAGACTCTGAAAGATCAATTGAATCTTGTAGTGATCGATCTTGATCAGGACGACGATGCCCAGGAGATATTCCAGACCCTCAACGCACTAGGCACGCCTTTGCTGCCTACGGATTTGGTGAAGAACTTCCTATTCCACCGAGCGGAGGGTGAGAATCTTAATACTGAAAAACTATATGACCTCCATTGGGAGCACTTCGATAGTGAAAGAAGCTTCTGGCGTAAAGAGGTCGGACAAGGCAGATTCAAACGTCCACGCCTCGATTGGTTTCTGCAACACTACCTGACTCTGGTAATGGGAGAAGAGGCGGTCACTAGTCAGCTCTTTTCCAGCTTTCGCGAGTACGTCATCGCCGGAGGGCGCTCGTCGTCAGAATACCTCGAGGAATTTGAGGCTTACTCAGGAATATACAAGAGCTTTGAGGAGTTTCCGAAAGAAACATGGGCTGGTTTGTTTTTCTACCGCCTTCGCGAGCTGGATACAAGCACGGTTTTCCCATTGTTGCTGGAAGTATTTAAAACCCATCCTGAGCCAGAAAACGAAAGCGAGCTTCGGCAAATCTGCTCAGACCTGGAATCGTTTCTTATCCGCCGAGCGGTTTGTCAGTTAACGCCGAAAAACTACAACCGCTTCTTTGTCGATGTCATTCACAAGCTGCGCCATCAGCAAGATTTTTCAGCCGCAGCCATTAGATCAATCTTGCTCGAACAAACCGTCGACACTTCAAGATGGCCTAACGACGATGAGTTTAGAACCGCTTGGATGACGACCTCCTTCTATGGAAAACATCGACGGACGCGTGTCATCCTTGAGGCGCTCGATGCAGCGTCGCAAACCGAGAAAACCGAAAAAATCGCAATCAAGGAGAAGCTAACAATCGAGCATCTGATGCCAAGACACTGGGAGCACTACTGGCCGTTGCCAAGCGAAAGCGATCCCGACACCCGGAATTCCTTCCTGCACAAGATTGGCAATCTTACTTTGTTAACCAGGCGACTGAATCCGGCAGTCTCTAACGCCGCATGGAATGTGAAGAGAAAAGAAATAATCAAGCACAGTGCGATTGCGCTGAATCGCCAGTTTCACGAGTTTCCTGAGTGGAATGAAGGTCTCATTAGCGCTCGAACTGAAGAGTTGCTCGTGTTGGCAAATCAGATATGGCCGCGACCTGATGCCTAGCATTTTTTAGGATTTCGGGGGGAGGAGAAGCAAATGCTGAAAAGAAAGAAAAAGGGCTTAGGGCTCGAAGCCAAGACGTTTCAGGGCAAAGACGGAAACTCGTATCTTGTGTTTCGCAGTTTGGATGGGTCCTATCATGCCTTTGTCGAGGTTGAGGCAAAACAAGCTGCCAGAGAATGCGGAGCGCCGGAAGGGCCGAACACAAGGAAGATGTGGGAACGACTGTGGGAAAAACGGTAGTGCCTAACCTCCATTTGAGAAATGTAAATGATTTACGAGCCTGATAACGATGCCGATTATCACGATTGGCTCGATACGAATCCGAGTGGATTCGTAATCAACTCCGACAAGCGGCGGACCAATCCGAACTATCCCATTATCCACGGAAGTTTGTGCTTTCATATCAATGATAAAAACTTGCCGAATTACACGACTGCGGAATACATGAAGAAATGTTCACTTGACCGAAGCGCACTTGAGGGATGGGCAAAAACAGATGGCCGCGGAATGAAGCTTTGCCAAGATTGCAAGCGGCGCGGACTTGTTTGAGAGAACTCTATGCGAGGGAGAAAAACGGCCAATGAAACGACGGTTGTTAGCCCTTAGTATTCGTCAACCTCACGCCGAACAGATTCTGCGCGGCAAAAAGAGTATTGAATATCGCAGCAAACCCACGAACAAGCGTGAGCGTGTTTACATTTATGCGGCGATGCGGCCCGCGCCGCCAAAATACTGGCGCGAGATTGGATTGAAGCTGGGGAGTTTGCCGACCGGCGTGTTGGTCGGAACAATCGAGATAGTTGATTGCTACCGGAAGGGTCCCGAGAATTATCACTGGCGCTTGGCGAAGCCGGTCAGGCTGAAGCGCGCACTCAAGCCAAAGAATCATCCGCAGCCGGCGTGGTTCAATCCGTTCTGATTTCCGAGCGAGCAGTCTTTTCGCAAAGAAGCAAATGCCTACTGATCTTATTCGGCTAATCAACAGCATTGGCAAGAGCACTTTCGTGCGTTATTACGAAAA
Source organism: Pyrinomonadaceae bacterium (assembly GCA_036277115.1). Taxonomy (NCBI): domain Bacteria; kingdom Pseudomonadati; phylum Acidobacteriota; class Blastocatellia; order Blastocatellales; family Pyrinomonadaceae; species Pyrinomonadaceae bacterium. Next base: position 1,196,844 of record DASUNM010000023.1, on the reverse strand, counting down.
TTTCAGGGACTCCTTGCTCTCGAATCAAGATGTCATAGCGATTTTACCGGAAGAGTACACTTTGAAGTCTCGTATCTCCCGAACTACAAAGGCGCGGCGAATTTTTCGTGAAGGTTTGGAAGAGGAGGCTTTGGAAATTATTTCTGCTGCCCAAGGCGTTGATTCAGACACGGCCAATAGAGCTCAGGAACTTCTGCGAAAGCTCCGGCAATCAACGTGACTTTGCGCAGCTTCAAGGAAGTCCCTACCGGAGCCCCGGGTACCTACATCGCTTATGCAGACGTCAAGTAATCTTCAGGAGTGGTTTGGTGGGATCGATATCTATCTATTTGACCAGTTATTGAAGGGCAGGATTGTGCCGGGGATGCGGGTGCTCGATGCGGGGTGTGGCGCGGGTAGGAACCTTATCTATTTTCTCAGAAGTGGTTACGAAGTGTTTGGAGTTGATGAATCGGAACCGCACATTGCACAGGTAAGACAAATGGCGGCCACGCTGGCGCCGCATTTGCCGGCGGAGAATTTTCGCGTTGAGCCTGTTGAGAACATGTCGTGGAAGTCAGCACTCAGTGACCCACCCGCTAACGCAGGTGGTACTGACAAAACGGTCGAGAGACTATCCACAGATTACACAGATTACACAGAGGAGAAAGCGAAGCGCGAAAAGCCAAGCGCAAAGAAGGGCCCACTTGGTGTGCTTCGCACCCTCTCCCAACCTAAAGCTGCGCTCCCGCACCCCAGCCCTCTCCTAGGGGGAGAGGGAGAAGACACCATCGGGAGAGGCACAGAAGCAGGTGGTACTGACAGTTTTGATGTGGTGTTGAGTAGTGCCGTGCTTCACTTTGCGCGCGACGAAGAGCAGTGGCAGGCGATGGTGAACGAGATGTGGAGGGTGCTGAAACCGGGTGGAATGTTGTTCGCCCGGCTGGCGTCGACGATTGGCGTGGAAGATCAGATCAAGTTGATTGAGGGGAGACGTTATCATCTCCCGGATGGTTCGGATCGGTTTCTGGTAGACGCCGAGATGTTGCAGAGGGTGACGGCTGCGCTCGGCGGGGAGTTTCTTGAGCCGATTAAAACGACGGTGGTTGAGAACATGCGCGCGATGACGACGTGGGTCGTTCGAAAGCAGTGAGCAGTGAGCAGTGAGCTGTGAGCAGAAGGCAGTCTAACTACAGTGATGAGTGATGAGTGATGAGTGATGAGTGATGAGTCATGAGTGATGAGTGATGAGTGATAAGTAAAGGCTGACGGGGAAAAGACATTGAGTCGCGACGAGTGGCAAAAAGCTTTTAAGGAAGTCCTGCGGAGTCTGCGCGGCAAGAGAAGGCCCTCACTGGGCCGCAGGTTGATTGGGATTCTGCGGACCACGGCTTTGGCGTTGGCGCTTACGATAGCGTATCCGTTCCTGGGCGTTATGCCGATCCCGAATGTCGTGGTCGCCATTGTGCTGCTAGTGGTGGTCCTTTATGTGCTCCCTTTCGCGGTTCTCTACAACATCTTTCGTAGTGTCGTGCTCCCTTTTGAAAGGCGTATTGCCTGGCAAAAGCGCGTGTATCTGGTACTGGTCGGTTATCTCGCGATGATCCTCACTTACGGCGGGGTGTATTTCGCGATTGCCGGATCCGGCGACTACAGTCAAGCGGTCCATACCAATGTTGAATTTGAGTATCTTCTGGCGAGGGACTCGAGTTCAGTTTGGGAGCGGAAGTCGCGACAAGAGTTGATTGATTCCCTCCCGAACCAGCGACCATTTCTCGGCATCAATTACCCGCTGTATCTCGCCATTCACCAGGATCGCGTCGGCGATCTTGATCGGAAGTATTTGACTGCGGTCGAAATCCTGCATCGCTCGCGCGATGAGGTGGAAGCAAAGCCGCGACTCGATTCAGGCGCTTTCTGGAATTTGCTCGGCGAGTGTCTGCATTACAGCATTTCGCGAGCCGCGGGCGGAGGTTCGGGCGACATCGTCCCGACCACGGTTATGGCAAAACTAATCGCGGACAGCGAGGTGCTAATCTCGTGGGGCATCCTGGGATTTGGTCTCGGCCTGGTGATGGGTGATCGGCCGAAGGTGGAGGCAAGAGATAGGAAGCAGTAGGCAGGACGCAGAAGGCAGGAGGCAGAGGGCAGTAGGCAGAAGGCAGTGAGTAGTGAGCAGACGAAACAAAGTTTCGAGTTTGGAGTTTCGAGTCTCGAGTTTCGAGTTAAGTCCAAAGTCCAAAGTCCAAGACCAAGAGCCCAAAGCCCAAAGCCCAAAGTCCCAAGTCCCAAGTCCCAAGTCCCAAGTCCCAAGTTCCAAGTCCCAAGTCCCAAGTCCCAAGTCTAAAGGGGAAATTAGTTAATGGCGGACGAGTTTGAAGATGCCTACAGCGGCTTGCGCGCGCAGATTCTGGCGCGACATTTCTTTTTGTCTCGCTATGCGCGCGCCGATCACTTCGATATGGAAGCGCATCTCGGGGATCCCGGACCTCTCGAACCCGACAATCGCGAGGCCAGTCCCGGCGGCATCGTCTGGCATCGGCCGCAAATTGCTCCACCCCTACGTCGCCTGCCAGACGGCAGCTTGGTGGGAATCCCGGCGCGCGACTTGTACGAGAATGCTGATGATTTGCAGAGTAAGTTGCGGGCCGGAGTCCTCAGTGAGATCGAGAGATGGCGTTGGGCTAAACACGATCGCACAAACTCGCTCCTGATGACCGGCATTCGCTTGTCATGCCTGGCGATTGAAGCAAGACTCGGCAACACAGACTCTCTCAAAGTAATTGATCGCATTCTGAACACCCTCGAGGTTCTGTTCAAGTTTAGTTCTAATCCGACTTTTCAGGGATACGTGGTCCGTTGGGACGCGGTGGCCTCTGACATGTGGGAGACAAGGGTTGTCGGCGGCCAGACCAAACTAAGACAGAATTACGAGTTCCTGCTTAACGCCGATAAGAAGACATGGGCAGAAGGGCACACGTACCTTTACTGCACGCCGTTTAACGACGCGCGGTACATCCAGGCAAACGCGAAAGGCGGAGTCGATCGTTACCGGCGGTGGGAACCTTCGATGGATGAGTACGTGGGGCTCGTCACTGGCTATTACATGATCACCTTTGCGCTGTCCGAAACGCCTGAGGGGTGGCGGCGCGACGCGGTTGAGCTGCGGGAGCAAATTCTTACTAAAGTAAGAACGCAGGCAGATCGGATTGGAAGATATTTCAAGCAGACTGGCTATTTCATTGTGCGCCCGTGCGGCGGCTTCACATTTCGCGGCGCGATAGACATCAACCCTTGTTTGGAGTATCCGCTGGCGCGCGCATTGGCGAAGATCACCGGCAACCCGACTAACGCATACTTCTGTGGTCTTTCCAGGACGTTTGAGCGGGCGCTGGATTTGGCGGGCTATGGACCAGAGTACCGGGCTTTCAATCCTTCACCGGCAGACATGGGCGCGGCGGCGGGGGCCGACGTTCACTCTTTTTGGAGCGAGCATAATCTTCCCCGGGATGATTTCGGCCAGGCAGTTGAATCGCTGGTGGCTTCAGTAGTCAGTAGCGGGCCCACGGAAATGCTTCTCTTTCTTACGGGCTGGGGGAAAGCCGCGATGTTTTCGGAGCGCCTGGACATCTATCCCGAAGGACGCACGATGGTTGCGCTCGCCTGGGCCCTCAACATGACCGCGCGTCGAAGTCCTGATGGCGCAAAGAGGGTCTTCAACCTCTGGATGAAAGCCAAGATGGGCAACGGTCCGTCGAATGCTTTCAAATGTCTGCTGGCACTGACCAGCATCCACGATCCTTCAGACCCCGTCGCCCGCGGCTTCTGTTCTCAGTTCGACATTTTTTTCGCGAACCAGCCGGAACGCGGAAAGACTGAGATGACTACGGGAGTTCCCTACGGAAGTTACGTCGAAGCGCGCGCCGCGCGCGTGTGGTTGGCGCAGAACGAGGTTGATGCAGCTCTGCAAAGGCAAAGTCTGGAATCCGAACTCCAGGAGATGTTGGATTCGCTGAAGGACACCTTTGATTCGCAGCCACCTTTGACTAACGTCAACCTCGAAGATTGGGCCGGCGTTCCCGGTGCTCCGAAAGGCACAGTAGCGGAGCGTCTCGACCAACGCCCCTCAATCATAGGATTCAGCCTGCCCTTGGCGTTGGCGTGGTTGCTCTGTGAAAAGACGGGTAAAGAGCACTTCACAGCTTTCCAGAAACCGAAGCGGGACAGCGTCGAGAAATGGCCGGCGCCGGCTGTGCCGGCAAAGGTAGTGAAAGCTGCCCGAGAGGGTAAGATTGTCGTGCCCGTAGATACGGCGATTCAAAACCATCCCTTACCAGATGACCGCGATCGGTATTTCCTACTCACAGATCCGCCGCCACGCACGCGCGAAAAAGACCTCGGAGATCCACCGGCTCCGGTCGAGGCGTTTTTAGGTATTCTGGTACCGTCGAGTCCCGCGCGTTATTCGCCGTTGCTGCCATTCCTTGGCCGGCAGGAGAGAGATTTGCGGTTGCCTTTACCCGCGCGTCCCGCGGACGCTGCGGACCCAAACTTTTTCCCGGCCATCTCGTCTTACGAGGAGGTCGTTAGCCAAAACGTGGAATTTACGCGGCCGCGCATAGAAGACAATGCCTTCGTCGTGACAGTAAGGTTCAAGTCGTCCTTGTTTTTCGTAGGCGCGTTTCAGGCAAAGGTCAGCGCAGCGTGGGTGTATACACCGAATCCTTGATGTAGTGAGAGCGGCAGAAGAGTGGCAGTGGGCAGTGAGCAGGTGAAGAGCGAGGATGAAGGATGAAAGCAGAAGGCAGGCGGCAGCAGACATCACGCTGAAGGCGTGAAAGAAGGTAGCCAGGGGTAAGCGAGCGCAGCGAGCGCACCCCTGGATCACGGAAGAAATTCGTCCGCGCCCTGAAGGGGCGCAAGAGAGAGACAGACGGCAGGGAGACAAGGGAGCGCGCGAGACGCGTGCGTACCGATACAGCCCAAGGCAGACGGCAGAAAGCAGGAGCACGCGGGACACGTGCGTACCGACACTGAGAAATGAAGCAGAAGGTTATTCAAATTACTGGCCTCGCAGTGAGCGTGCTTTACGCGGGCGTGATTGTTTGGCTGTTTGCCACCGAGCCGCGCAGCTTCAAGGAAGTCGCTACCGGAGCACAGGTGGCGACCGGTACCTACCAGGTAGATCAGCAGAAGTTTGACGCCGCCCTCGCGCTCTTTCGTCGCGACCAATTTCGCGCCGCCCGCGACGAGTGGCAGCGCGCTGACCCCGCCCAGAGTGATCCCAAGACACAGTTTTATGTCGCCTACTCGTTCTACCGCGAAGGTTGGGGGCGCGTTTACTACGATCAGGATCTGTTCAGGCAGGGCCTGGAAGCAGCGAATCGGGCCATTGCGCTCTCGCCGGCGCCGCTCACCGTGGCGGATGACAATCTGCAAATGCGTACGGCCGCAGAGTTGAAGGCGGAGCTGGAACAGGGTACGGAGCGCACCTGGGGAGACGTTAATCCGTTGAAGGTTCTTCGGACAAGAAAGTGATGAGTGATGAGTGAGAGAGAGACAGTAAATCGTGAATCGTAAATCGTGAATAGAAGAAAGACTGGATGTCGGGTGTAGGAGAAGGCGCAATACGGATGCAGGCAGGAGGCAGACGGCGGAAGTCAGAGGCCAGACGTCAGAGGTCAGTACCACCTGCGGTAGCGGGTGGGCTCAAGCAGTGATGAGTAATGAGTGATGAGTAATGAGTAATGAGTGATGAGTAATGAGTAATGAGTAATGAGTAATGAGTAATGAGTAATGAGTAATGAGTAATGAGTAATGAGTAATGAATCATTGAATCATTGATCTATGAGTTAACGAACGAGCGGTAAGCATGAGGTGATAAGTCTGTGAGAGTTACTGCATTTGTGTTCTTACTGCTGGTGTCAGTGACAGCCGTCGGCCAGGGAGATAAGAACCTCACCTATTCGCCTCCCGGAAAATTGGTTGATGTGGGAGGCTACCGCTTACACCTCAATTGCACAGGCAAAACAGGCAAAAGTGTGCCGACGGTTGTGCTAATCGCAGGTGGCGGTGATTTCTCGTTCGACTGGGGCTTGGTCCAGCCGGACGTGTCCCGTTTTGCGCGCGTGTGCAGCTATGACCGCGCCGGGATCGCCTGGAGTGATCCCGGCCCGATACCGCGCACCATGAGGCAGGAAGCTTACGAACTTCACCTGCTGTTGAAAGCTGCCCGGAATAAAGCGCCCTTCGTGCTCGTCGGACATTCGATCGGCGGACTGATCGCGCGAGTCTATGCCGAACAATATCCTGATGAGGTTGCCGGGATGGTGCTGGTTGATCCCACGCACGAAGACACGACCCTGATGTATCAAGGCAAAGTTGTTCAGGTGCGGGCAGGGGCTAAAGGGATAGGGGTCCCTCCTGTGCAAACGATGCGGAACAGCCCGCCGAAGCCTGCCGCCGCAGAAGACATCAAACAGTTCGAGTTCAATCAAAAACTGTTCGGGGCGCCGAAGACCGAACCGCCGTTCGACAAGCTGCCCGTGTCTACTCAGGCGATGCGCATCTGGTTTCGGTCTCAACCGCCGCGCGCAGCTGCAGGGGCCGATTTCTGGGCCGAAGAATTGCACGCGATGTACCTGGCTAGGGCTAAAACGCCGTACCAACTGGGCGATAAACCTCTAGTGGTCCTGTTAACGAAACCTGATGCCGGCAACCCGCCGCCCGGTATTGCAGCCGACGAGTGGAAGCGGATCCACGAGGAGAAGAGGCAACAGAAGGTTGGGCTTGCTAACCTCTCCCGAAACAGCAAGACAGTTGTTGCGGAGAGGAGTGGCCATCACATTCAACTCGACGAGCCACACGTCGTAACGGATGCGATCCGTTTCGTAGTTGACGCGGGCATTAAGAAGTGATGAGGGATGTGCAACGGGTGATGAATGACGAGTGACGGTGACAGGTTACAGGTGACGGAAAACGAAAGAAGCGAAGAGTGAAGACTGAGGAGTTAAGAGAAACAAGCGGCGACGATCTGGACGCAGTCGACGTGGAGGCGGTTGATAGCGCATCTGCGACTGAACTGATACCTGTCGAGAGGGGCGACGTTGTGTCATCGCAGCGATCTGATCGCGAATTGACGCCTGCTGTCCTTCATGACCCGCCCGCAACCACCACCCCACGCGGGCTGCCCGCGCGGGGACCCCGGTCCGCAGGCGGTTCTGACTTGTCACTGCCCACTGCTTACCGGTTGCGGAATCAGGCGCTCGTAACTTATTGGGTTCTGCCGCTTATTTTCCTGACGGTGGCGCTGTTGGGCGGCTTGCGAGTCAGCTCCGACGATCGCGCGTTTATATTTTTCCCGCCGCCGTTGATAACTCTCGTTCTGGCCGTCCTCCTGATGCTGCTGTTTGTACGCGGGGGCTTGATCGAATTGCGTTCGTGGATCGGCGCCGACCATCCACCTCTGCGGAATGTAAGCCACATCTGGCTGCTGCTGACTCTCTTCTTCGCGTCGGCGCAGGCGTTCAATTCGGTACTGCCGGAACGTGGCTTATTACATTGGCTCTTCTCATTCTTTTTTCTGTGGACGCTTTGGAATAACCAGTTTTCAGCTTTCGATGCGCGGCGTCTGTTACGCAGCCTGGTAGTGCTTTTTGGCACTGCATTCGTCCTCAAGCACATGCTGCTGGCCAGTCTCTATGCGCCGGACGGAGGTTGGCTCAAGCGTCTGGCCGGGGCGCTGGCGCAGGGAGTTTCTCTCGGCACGCTCGACGCGCCAATGTTCGCGCCCGCCACGGGCTATATTTCTTTCTTCACGCTGGGGCTATATATGGCCGGGCTGATGCTGATGGCCTTTAAGAGTGAGCGGTGAGCAGTGAGCAAAAAAGTTTCGAGTTTCGGGTTTCGAGTTAGGTCCAAAGTCCAAAGTCCAAAGCAAAAGGAACTGGATGGTAGTCGTCGTCGTAGTGAAACCGTAAGCATCTCACCGAACCGACGGGAGGTTTTCATGTTCTGTCCAAAATGTTCGCAAGAAATTAGAGGTCAGAAGTCAGACGGCAGAGGTCAAAACAAGACATCGGGCGCTGACCACGTTCAGTTTTGCTCACGCTGTGGATTGTCGCTGCACGGCCTCAGCGAGCTTGTGGCCGGCGATGGCCGAAAGCAGCGCGCGGATTCAAAGCGGCGAAAGGGTATTAAGCAGGGTGCGTTCTTGATGCTGCTGAGCGTGATTTTGATTCCGGCTTATTTTCTGCTCGCGGCGCTGTTCCCGCCGAACGATCGTTTGGTGGAGAGCGCCGTCAGCGATACGCCGTTTGAAAAAATCTCGCAGGCAGTGCTGCTGACGATGTTTCTGGTCGGACTGATGCGAGCGGCCTATGCATGGTTCTTTCAGAAAGAGACGCGGCCGGAATTAGAAGGTGGGGTGGCGCCGGCCGAGTTACCGGCGGCTACTTCGATTCCTGTGTCGGGCTTCGGTGCATGGCGAGCTAACAGCGGAGAGTTAGTCGATCACAAGACAGTGGGCAGTGGGCAGTGAGCGGTGGGCAGAGAGCAGACATCAGACATCAGACATCAGAAGTCAGACATCAGAGGACAGAGGACAGAGGACAGAGGACAGAGATCAGAGGTCAGAGGGCAGAAGTTAGTTCATCCTTGGCGGCTCGGCCGCAGCACATAGCGGAAAGGCTTCGCCTTTCCGGAGAGTTGTTATCAAAAACTTCTGAGGCTATGCCTCAGAAGTGAGGCTCAGCCTCCGCGGCGGCGAAGCCGCGAAATCAAACGCAACCGCGGGCCGGTAAGCCGATGGCTTACCGCCATGTGCCGCGCCAGAGGCGCGAAGTCGCCCGATTTGATGAACTGATTCCCAGCCAGATCTCGCTTGATTATTGTTGGGCCCTGACGACGCGAAAGCCGCCTTCCAACCGGCGAGTAAATCGTGACTCCAAATATAAAGGCCCTGCGCAAAAAAATGAGAATAATAGTTTCGTTCGCCTTCTTCGTAATTACTCTGGTGTCGGGCTGTGGCTCAGAACAGAACGTCCAGAGTCCAACTTCAAATGTTCAAATTCCCTCGACTCCAGTGTCGAGTCCGCAGGTAACCAGCGCTGAGAACGAAGGGCTCCAAAATCAAATCAAAGAAATTGCGGCGGAGGCCAAAGGCAAGGTCGGCGTAACTGCGGTCGCGTTAGACTCCGGCGAGACCCTCGCCTCGCTCAATCCGCACGAACATTTTCCGATGCAGAGCGTCTATAAGCTGCCGATTAGCATGGCGGTGATGAAGCAAGTCGACGCGGGAAAGTTAAAGCTCGCAGACAAAATTCAGGTCCTCAAAAGTGAGATGGTGGGGCGCCGGGCGCACTCGCCGATTCGCGACCGGCATCCGAACGGCACTTCAGTGACGTTGGAAGATCTGCTGCGGTATGCGATTGCTGAGAGTGACGGCACGGCGTCGGACGTCTTGATGAGGCTCGTTGGTGGGCCGTCGGGGGTGCAGGCTTATCTGACCGAGCTGGGTATCAAAGATATGATTGTGCTCGATACTGAGCAGACCTTTAGTCAGAACAATACCGCGCAGTATCGCAACTGGGCCACGCCTGAGGCGTCGGTCGCTTTGTTGCGCGCGCTGCACGAACGCCGCGGAATGTCGGAATCATCACAAGTCGTGTTGTTGAAGTTCATGACGGAATCGAAGCCGGGGAAGAAGCGTTTGAAGGGATTGCTGCCCGCGGGTACGGCGGTCGCGCACAAGACGGGGACTTCGGGTACGGACAAAGGGGTGACCGCGGCGACAAACGATATCGGCATCATTACTCTGCCAAATGGAAAGCGAGTGGCGATTGCGGTCTTCGTGGCAGACTCGCCGGCGGATGAAGCGACGCGCGAAGGCGTGATCGCGAAGATTGCCAGGGCGGTCTACGATGCTGCTTCGGTGCAGTAGCCCTCCCTGACGGTCGGGCTACTGCACCGATCGTTGCTCGCAAAAGCGGTATCAGTTCACTTCCTTCATTAAGAAATACAGCGTGTGTCCTTCGCTAATTTGGGGCAGCTCGCCGAAGATTCGATAACCTAATTCTTCATAGAACGGAAGTGCCTGAAAGCTGGTCGTCTCGAGATAGAGCAGCGGGTGGGCGTGAGCGGCCGCATAGCTCTCAACTGCCGTCATTAATTTCGAACCATAGCCGCAGGCGCGGTGTTGCTCATCAACCCAGAGCACGTCAATGTGCATCGAGCGTCCCCACAAGGTTCCCTGTACGCCTGCAATAATGCGCCGCTCCGCGTCGCGAGCGTAGAAAGCGACAGGCCGCGGCCATTCTTCGCCGGTGCGATCGCGGTTGAATAAGCGCACGCCATCGACCAGCGTGCGAAAGTCTTCGGAGCGCGGATCCTCATCCAGTTCGACGTTCATGCCGTGAGTTTCGGGGTTCAGGCTCGATGTTTCAAGTGAAACCGGAAGAGCACTGATGAGTCATGAGTGATGAGTCACCTCGGGCGCGGTCGAAGATGCCAGTAGGCAGGAGGCAGGAGGCAGACGGCATCGGGGCAGTAGCCCGACCGTCAGGGAGGGCGTAGGTTCTTATCCGCAGATTTCACAGATTTCTGATAAGCCCTCCCTGACGGTCGGGCTACTGCCCCGAACGATTCACCATTTACTCCTTTCCAGTTAAAGTACTTCTCTCATGCAAGAAGTCTTTGGGCCGGAAGGCCTGATTGCCAGGACTCATCCTGAATACGAACACCGGCCGGGCCAGATTGAAATGGCGTCGGCGGTTCTGCGCGCGTTTGAGCAGAAGCGCCACTTAATCGTCGAAGCGGGCACCGGGACCGGTAAGACGCTTGCCTACCTGGTGCCGGCGATCGCGGCGGCGGTCGGTAGTGGCGCGCGCATAGTCATCTCGACCGGCACAAAAAATCTGCAAGAACAGTTGATGGAGAAGGACATTCCGTTTCTTCAAGAGACTTTGCCGGCGAAGTTTCGCGCGGCCGTGATGAAGGGGCGGAACAATTACGCGTGTCTGCACCGGATCAAGCGCGCGGAAAGCACGCCGGTGCTGGAAGGACTCGATCAGATCGATCAATTCGACGAAGTGTTTCGCTGGACGACGACGACGGAAACGGGCGATCGCGCGGAACTTTCAAACCTGCCTGAGAACCTGCCGTTCTGGCGACATATCGATGCGCGCTCAGATACTTGTCTGGGACAAAAGTGCCCGGATTACGAGCCATGCTTCGTCACGCGCATGCGGCAGAGGGCTCTGGATGCCGACATCATCGTCGTCAATCATCATCTTTTCTTTGCCGATTTGGCTTTGCGAAATGGCGCGTATGGCGCGGTGCTGCCGGATTACGCGGCGGTAATCCTCGACGAAGCGCATCAGATCGAAGACGTCGCTTCGGAATACTTTGGCGTGCAGGTCTCGAATTATCAGATTGATGATCTGCTTTACGACGTGGGCGCGTTGCGGCTTGAGGAGCATGAAGTGGAAAGACAGCTGGCGCGGATTAGCGCGCGCGTGCAGCGATTCGCGGATGCGTTTTGGGTTTCGTTTCGTGAGGGGCGCGGGTTGGAAGGAAGGTTTGCGCTAACGCCGAATCGGGGCAGTAGCACGACTGTGAGGGAAGGCGTCGAAGACGAAGAAGCGGGCGCTCCGAGCGATGCGCTCGACAAGGCGCTTTATCGTTTGGAGACAACGCTGGCGATTCTCAAGGATCCACCACCGGATGCTGAGAACATTCTGCGGCGCACACGCGAGTTGCGCTTCTCGCTGAGCTTCGTCGTTAAGGCGGATGATCAGAAATTCGTTTATTGGCTGGAGCGGCGGGGCCGCGGGGTATTCCTGCGCGCGTCGCCCATTGATGTTTCGGGATTGCTTCAGGATCGTCTCTTCGAGAAAGTGCCGACCGTGGTTCTGACCTCGGCCACGCTTTCCAGCGCCGGGAACTTTCGCTTCATACGCGAGCGTCTGGGGCTGGACGAAAGCGAAGAGATGTTCGCGGAATCGATCTTCGATTTTGAGAATCAGGCCGTGCTGTACTTGCCGCCTTCGATGCCTGACCCGCGCTCGCCCCAATGGGGACGCGCCGCGGCGGATGAAGTGATCAAGATCGTGAACGCGACGGAAGGGCGCGCGTTCGTGCTTTCCACCAGTAACGCGGGCATGAACGAGCTTTACGATCGAGTGGCGTCGCAGATCGACTATCCGTGCTTTGTGCAGGGCAGCGCCTCGAAAGGCGCTCTGCTGAAAAAGTTTCGCGAGACGCCGCACGCCGTTTTGTTTGCGACGGCGAGTTTCTGGCAAGGTGTCGATGTACGCGGCGACCAACTATCGTGTGTGATCATCGACAAGCTTCCGTTCGCGGTTCCGACCGATCCGGTCGTCGCCGCGCGGCAGCGGCACATTGAAGAGATGGGCGGCTCAAGCTTCTACGAGTACAGCGTGCCGCAGGCGATCATCAGCTTGAAGCAGGGATTGGGTCGTCTGATTCGCAGCACATCGGATCGCGGCGTGCTCGCGGTGCTCGATCCGCGGCTGCGGACGAAGATGTACGGGCAACAGTTTCTCAAGAGCCTGCCGCCGTGCCGGGTCACTTCGAAGATCGAGGATTTACGTTCCGTGTTCGAGAGGGAAGTTTCAAGTTCCAAGTTTCAGGTTTCAGGTTTGTAACGGGGGCGCTTCACGCCAAGTCGCAAAGTAACGCCGGCTCGCAACTTGAAACTTTAAACCTGAAACTGAGATCCCATCCCTCTGGAGGTTAAGATGAGCGAAGAACGAGAAGACAGAACCATCTACAAGGTTGTCGTTAACCACGAAGAGCAGTATTCGATCTGGCCGGCCGATCGCGAAAACGCACTCGGCTGGAACGACGCCGGCAAGACAGGCACAAAAGAGGAATGCCTGGCTTACATTAAAGAAGTCTGGACCGACATGCGCCCGCTCAGCTTGCGGAAGGAAATGGAAGGCAAGTAGGCGAGGTTCAATTTTAAAATGTCTCGGTCTCGCCGCCGCTTTAGCGCGGCGATCACGGTTGGCACGCCGCGAAAGGAAACCGTTCAAACGGTTTCTTGTGTCTGAGTTGCGTTGCCCCGGGCTAAAGCCGCGGTGTGAATGAGAAAGGCCAAAGTCGTACCGCCAACAAGCCCCCAACTTGAAACTTTAAACTTGAAACCTGAAACTAAGTTCCATGCCCGGACAATTTGAAGTCATGATCGAGCGCAATTTTTCCAGCGCGCATCAACTGCGCGGCTATCGGGGAAAGTGCGAAAACCTGCACGGCCACAATTACAAGATCGAAATCTATGCGCGCGGCAAGGAGTTGAACAACATCGGTTTGCTGGTGGACTTTGTTGAGCTAAAGCAGGCCGCCGACGATCTGGTTACGTATCTGGATCACAAGAACTTGAATGAGCTCGAGCCGTTTGTCGTGGAACAGAATCCTTCGGCGGAAAATGTCGCGCGGTTTGTGTTGGAAAAGTTGGCCGCGAAGATTAACGACGAGCGCGTGCAGATTTACAAAGTGAGATGCTTTGAGACGCCGACGAGCGTGGCTACTTATGAAATCGTGTAGCAGCAACTTAGCCTTCGTGCGCCAAATCCATGCTTGGGCTTTTACTAGAACTTATCCTGACGGTCTTTGTGGAAGGGTTATTTGAAGGATCATCTCAAAAACTTTCGAAGACGCATTGGTGGCCCACCGCGGTTAGCAGGTTTCTGGCGGCGATAATCTGTTTTGCTCTCGGCGCGATCGCCGGCCTACTTCTCACGATATTCTTTCCCTATAGGTTCTTTCGCAGTTCCCGCTTCCCCGGTCTGAGTCTGGTGCTCATACCGTTATTGGCAGCGTTGACGATGGTCGGAATAGGCTGGCTGCGTCGGCGTCAAGGGAAGCCACTCGTCCGTCTGGATCGGTTTGTCTATGCCTTCCTGTTTGCGTTTGGTATGACGCTGGCTCGGTTCTTATCAGTGCTGTAAAGATTTGTCGCTTCGTTATTGCGAGTTGGATGTTCAGTGGGATTAGGCTCCCGCAATTTCCCGCAAGTACTCATCATACAGTTCACGATCGCGCTCACTGATTTCGGTGATGCGCGCGCCGATCAGATAGCCGTCGTCCCGCTTTTCGTAGCGAACGGGCATGGCTTCGATCTCGATCGAAACGCCACTCGGCAGATCAAGCTCGATCGACATTGAGTTTTCGCCGCCGGTCAGGTATTGCGGATCGATATTCTGCGCGTGCAGCATCACCGCGAGACCAACCGTGCTGAGATTGACGGTGTGGCCCGCCACCGCGCGCATGTGTTGCACGCCGGTCTCGCTACTCTCAGCTTCGCGCAGCAGTACGCTGAATTCGAGGCGCGCTTGAAGGTTTGCATCGAGCCTGGGAGACTGACGACGGTCTTCAGGGTTTGATTGCACGGTCGGGTCCTTCTTTGTTGGTAGTTTCCCTTAGTTCGCGCTCACGGCGTCCGAGCCAATCCGATACTTCTTGATCTTACTGTAAAGGCGCGGCCGGTAAATGCCAAGCATATTTGCAGCTTTCTGCTTGTTACCGCCGGTCCGTTGCAGGGTGCGCTCGATGACGAACTTCTCGATGTCCTCGAGGGTCATATTAGGTGGAACATCCCAGGCCATCGTCGGTGAAGTAGCAGACGGCGCAGTGCCGTTGTCGAAAGGCAGATCGACGGGTTCGATGCGATCGCCCTTAGCCAAAAGCACCGCACGCTCGATGACGTTCTGCAGTTCGCGGACGTTACCGGGCCAGGAATGAGAGAAGAGACGCTGGTAGGCTGACTGCGACACGCCATTAAGTGGCCGGTCGTACTTCTCGGAATACTCTTTGAAAAAGTGATCGCTGAGTAACTGAATGTCTTCCATCCGCTCGCGCAGAGGCGGCACGTGGATGGTGATGGTCGAGATGCGATAAAAAAGGTCGTCGCGCAAAAGTCCGTCGCGGATGGCATCGGCCGGCATGCGATTGGTCGAGCAAATCAGGCGGAAATCCACCGGATAGCTCTTCTCTGAACCGATTTTGCGGCAACTGCGTTCCTGAAGTACGCGCAGCAGTTTCGGCTGCAACTCCACAGGCATTTCCGCGATTTCGTCCAGCATCAGCGAGCCACCGGCGGCGTGTTGCACGAGGCCTTCTTTGTCGGCATGAGCGCCGGTGAAGGCGCCTTTGGTGTGACCGAATAATTCGGATTCGATCAGTTCTTTTGGCAAAGCTGCGCAGTTCACTTTGATGAAAGGCTTCTTCGCGCGCAGCGAATTGTAGTGCACTGCGTTGGCGATGAGTTCTTTGCCCGTGCCGGACTCGCCGACGATCAAAACGTTTGCGTCGGACTTCGCGACTGACTCGATCGTTTCGTAGATCGTCTGCATCGGTTTCGACGATCCGATGATGTTGAAGTACTCAGCGCGCGTCGAGAGTTGCCGTCGCATGTTCGCGGTCTCAGCCACCAGCTCGCGCCGCTCGAGGGCCTTCTCAACCAGCGGCGACAACTCTTCAAAGTCGAATGGTTTCTCGACGAAGTAGAACGCCCCTGATTTAATTGCCTCGACCGCGACTTGCACTGATCCGTAGCCCGTCACCACGATCACTTCCGTCGACGGCTTTGCGTCTTTCATGTGACGCAGCAACTCGAGCCCGTCCATGTCCGGCAGTTGCAGATCGCAAATGACCAGGTGATGCGCGCCACCGTCGAAAAGATCGATGGCTTGAGTGCCGCTGGAACTTACATCAACCGCGTAACCCTCATCCGTGAGGTGTTGCCGCAGCGAATCGCTCATCAGCGGTTCGTCGTCAACAACCAGAATCCGAGTATCTTTGTTCTTTGCTTTGCTCATTCTGATTACGTAGAACTCCTTTTGGATTTATTCGGAGAGAGGTAAAGTGACACGAATTTTGTCGCGATCGAATTCAACCACGCCACCGTGGGCTTCAATCGCGCGTTTAGCGAACTGTGCATGGATGCCAGGCTCAATACCTTCGCGCAAGGTTAAGCCACGCCATTCGATGATGGCTTTCGCGGAACCTTCGCCGGCACTTCTTTCGGCGTGCAACGTGACGGCGGATTCACCACTTGCGCTGCGGCCGGCGAATGCTTCGCGCGCCAGAGAGCTGAATGCATCGGCGAGCGAATGCGGATCGAATACCCCGACAAGTGGCCCATCGCTGACATCCCCCAAGAGGCTTCCACTCAGGGCGCCGGTGACTCGCTGCGCTGGATCATGGGCGGCCGCCTGGATTACGCTGCGCAGGTCGACGCCCGATAGTTGTCGCAGATCCTGTGGCTGTGCGTATCGCACCAGCGCCGTCAAATCTCTCGCCGCACGATCTAAACCAGCGACAAGTTTCACAATCGTCTCGCGCTCTTCCGGCGAATGTTCGTCGCGCTCCAGACGCTTGCGCAGAAACGTGGCGTACAATTTGAGTCCATTAAGCTGGTTCTTGAGATCGTGAACGATTCTGAGCGTCGCTCGGCCCAGATCTTCGAGGGCCGCGGGGTCTAATTGCATAGAAGATGCAGCTTTCATCGCGTAAAACCGATGATACTGGTAAACCTGTACGAAATAGGCTCGATTGCGTTGTGATTTTGTGTCGCGTTTCAGTGCGAGAGCAAAACAAGGTTGTTTCGGCGTATGCTTGTCATGCTAATAGGGCGCGGTGAGGAGTAGGCTTAACTAAATGAGAGAGAAAGAACTCTTCCTGGTTGTTGAGGATTTCGAAGATAGTCGCTTCATGATGCGGCGTCTGCTCGAGATGGCTGGTCATAGTGTGATCGAAGCAACCGACGGCGAGCAGGCAGTTGAGGTGGCTTTGAGCGAGCATCCTGACTTAATCCTCATGGACCTGAGTCTGCCGAAGCTTGATGGCCTGGCCGCCACGAGACGAATTCGTGAGTGTGAAGAGTTCCGCGATGTGCCGATCGTCGCGGTTTCAGCGCATGATGGTGCTGAATCGCGCGAAGCGGCGCTCGCGGCTGGATGTAACGAGTACGTAACGAAGCCCATCGATTTTGATCAACTCAATAATCTGATTACCCGCTTCCTGGCGAAGAACGGGGAGTAACACTTCGTACCGGAATCGCTCGTTAGATGGCCGATTACAGTGCCAATTTATTAACCCTACTGGCGCATAATCCTGTTTTCCCACTGCTGTCCGCGGATCACGGCTGGCACAATCCTTGACTACTCAAATGATGTGAGTTCTGCGGATCAGCCTCCTGCTTTGACGTCAGAAAGAACCACGTGCGAAGCGAACAACTCCCCGGGCCTCACGCAAACTTCGAACAAAGGAGCGTCCTTGGATCTGACTGAAGAAGCGGTCGGAAAGCGGGACGACGGGATCATGAACGGCGATTTGGACATACCTCACAACCGCGTGCGCCTCAACGGAGCATTGCTGGCCCAGGACGACTTGGGACCCGAGTACGTCAGAAATGTGACGCACGAGCTTCGCACGCCTCTGAATGCAATTATCGGCTTGTGTCAGTGTCTTGAGCGCGACCGCGAAGCGCCGCTGACCGAAGCCCAACGCGACACCGTCGCGCGCGTGGATCGTAACGCGCACGCACTGCTAGAGAGCATCAACCAACTTCTCGAGCGGCTGCGCAAAGAAAAGCAGCACTAACAATTCAATTGTGGTACGTGATTCTCAAATAGAAACGAGATCAGGCGGGGTGCCTTGCCTTCGTCTTCGTCGTGCCACCACTCTCTCATTTCCTTAACCATTAAACCGTTTGCCAGGGCGGCGTTCGTGAAGTCCGTTACGTGATGCGTGAAAGCGGTGATGTGCTGCGTGTCATCCGCACGTTGAAAGCGCGCCTGTGTCCCCAGGTATTGTCGAAACGGGTGAAGCTCACAGATAAAAAACCTTCCGTCTTCGACCAGCACGCGCGACGCTTCAGCAAAAATAAAATTGAGGTCTTCGATGTGTTCGAGGACGAGATTGCAGACGATCAGATCGAATGATTGATCTTTAGCAGGCCACCGCTGTGTAATGTCGGCAATTTCGAAAGTGACATTCGGCGATGTTACTTTCGCTCTCGCTTTCTCGATCATGCCCGCCGAAAAATCCAGCGCATGCACATGTTCGCCAATCGAGGCGAGCAGCGGCGTGTTCTTTCCCGTGCCGCAGCCAACCTCAAGAATTGATCGACAGTGGAAGCGAGCAAGTTCCTGGCGCGCGACGTGCTGATCCAAATCGCGCGTCAGGTTTCGATCTGAATCGTAAGTCGCGGACCAGTCCGTGTAAGCATCCTGAATTGTCATCACTATCAGAGTGGCACAGACTTTAGTCTGTGAGTTCGACGGGTGAACAGACTGAAGTCTGTGCCGCTCAACGCGCGAGTCACTCGCGAACGGCTATCACCTCGTAAACGGCGTTCTTGAAAAACACGCGTTTCAGACGATCGCCGGCGTGACGCGCGCGCGTGTTGTGGGCCCGGGCCTTTGCCACTTCGAGATCCGTTGTCTGTTTGACGATGCGTAAAGGTTGCCGCGCGAACAACTCGCGGGCGCCCGGAACTGTCAGGTGAACGGTGTGATCCGCGAATGGGCCGACTTCGTACCGAACACCCAAACGCTGCCAAATTCCGTGAATTCCCGAGGCTAGCGAATAGATCGGATGATGCACATTCACCGTGAAGTAGAGCACGCCTGAAGGCGCCAGGACGCGCACAATTTCCGAGACGATTTTGGCAGGCGATTCAGCGTGATCCACGACGTTGTCGCACAAGACGACGTCGAACGAATGGTCCGGGAAGGGGAGTGCTTCGCCGCACGCGCCGATCGTCGTGGCCTCTCTTTGCCATCCCGGAAACAGTGACGAGTAGTGATGCGCGAGTGGATCTACTCCGATGGCGTTCGGCGAGCCGAAATAGAAGATCAAGCCGTGCGCTCCGCTTCCGACCTCCAACACGCGCGCGTTCTCGGCGAGCGGATGTACTTGCTGCAATTTCGCGCGCACTGCAGCTGACGCTTGCGTCATCCCCGAGATTAACTGCGTTTCGTGCCCCCGAAGTTTTTGCGCCTTCTGCTGCTGATACTCAAGTTGGCGCTCAAGCGCGCGCTGCGCGCGACGATGGGCGAAGGTTCCGTTGGCGGCCGTCATCAGATTTCGAGGGTAATGCCGAACTTCTCTCGCAGCACATCGGCATACTGCGGTTCGTCGGCGACATCAAGTTCCTCTCGCTCCCGGCCACGCGTGGTGATCAAACGCAAATCGCTCAGCGTCAATCGACCGTCGATCGTGGCCAGAGAACAGATGCGCTTTTGCGTGAAATGCGATTGCGGCGACGTTTGATGATAACGACACATTTCGTCGTAGTCCGCGAATCCGTATGGCTCCAGGGTAAACCGATATTGCGGTTGCCAGTCACCCTCCGCCCGGCGCCGCGACATGATCAAATGAGTTTCGGTCTCTTCGATTTTGAAAGCGTCGTCACCCTGGATTTGTGGTTCGCGCGCGTCAAGGCGCAAAGGCTCGCGAAATGAATCGCCGAATCCTACGTCCGCGAGCCAACGCTCCTCGAGCGTTACCAGCAGCGTCATGTGATCGAAGGGTTCACCAAACTCCCCTTCGTTGTTAGCGACCTCAGCCGACAGCATCGTCACTTTAAATCCGAGCGCGCGCAGCAAGGCCGCAAACAACCCGTTCAACTCGTAACAGAAACCGCCGCGCTGCCGGCGCACAATCTTTTCAAACAGCGCGTCGTCGCTCAGGACGATCGGCTGGTTGCCGTGAATGCTCAGGTTCTCGAAGGGAACGGACAGCAAGTGCGCGAGATGCAGTTGCCGGAGGGTCTCAGCCGAAGGCTCAAGCGGGCCGTCGTATTTAATTCGCCGAAGATAGGCCGCCGCGTCCAACTTAGCCATTACTTTACTGGTTCCAATCCCGGGTTGTGCGATGCGTCGAAAACCATTAAGCGCTTTGCCAGCCCGTCGGGAATCGGCCCGACCAGGCGGTTGTAATCAAGCCGCAGAACCTGAAGCGACGTAGCTCCCGAGAAATCCGGTATCGATCCCGAAAGTTGGTTTCGATTGAGACGCAGGTCGGTGAGCTTTTTCAGTTTTCCAAACTCTGCCGGAATCGTGCCCGTCAGTTTGTTGTTGGCGAGCAGCACAGCGCGCAGATTTGGATTCAGCGAAGTCGGAATCGAGCCCGCGAGCTCGTTGTTGTGAATAAAGAATTCTTCGAGCAGCGGCTGGCGAAGCAACTGGCCCGGCAACTCACCGGAAATGCGGTTGTCCTCAGCGCGGACAATCTTGAGCTTGGGAGTGTTCCAGACCGTGGGCAGGGGACCCGACATTTCATTGGCGTGCAGGTCGAGATACTCCAGTTCGGGCAGCACCGCGACGCCCGCCGGCAGTTGTCCGGTGATTTTGTTTCCTTTCACCCAAAAGTTTTTGAGCGCGCGGCAGTCGCCGAGCTTGTCCGGCATGGCGCCCGAGATCTTGTTGAACGAAAGATGCATCGTGTGCAATCGCTCCAGACGGCAGATGGCCGCAGACATCGGGCCAATCAGGTTGTTGTCATAGATTGTCAGCACCGTGACATAGCCGTCGGCGTCAGTCGTCACGCCGTGCCACTCGCCGACCGGACGATCGCTGGCCCAGAAGTCACGCTCGATCCAGTCGGGCCCGCCGAGCGCCTCATAGAACTCGATCAAAGCCCGTCGTTCGCGCTCGCGCACGCCGGCGTCCCTGGGTTCGGGAAGGGATTTGGCGGCATCCGGTTTTTGCGTCAGGGCAGGTGAAACGAAAGCGGTCAGCAGCAGGAGCGCGATTAGAAATTGCCTCAACTCGGTCAATCCTCCACCATTTTGTCCATGAGTTCGTAGAGCTTACGCGTCGTATTCGTATTTCGCACGGTCATTTCCTGAAAAAGTTTCTGGCTCGAAAGCTTGAACATCGTCGTCTGGCTCAAATCAGTTATCCGTGCCGACCATAATAACGTGCCGGGATAATAAACCACCTTCTCAATTTCCGGTTTAGGTCCGAGACGCTTAATCACTTCGTCGGAATCAATCGAGTGTCTGAGAAATATTACGTTGTACTTCCACTGCTTGTCGCCGTCCCAGCTCTGCGGCAGATTCTCGATCAGACTGGCCATTTCCGCGAGGCTTCGCACCACGACTTTGCAGCCCAGGTTGTAGTCGCGGGACAGCATCGCCTCGATTTTTGTTTCGAGTTTGCGCGCGTCGCGTTCCTTGGCTTTAAACAGGATGTTGCCGCTGTTGATGTAGGTGCTGACGTCGCTGAAACCCAGCTTCTCGAAGCTTGTCTTGAGCGACTTCATGCTGATGATGTTGTTGCCGCCGACGTTTACGCCGCGCAGGAGGGCGACGAATACAGGAGCCGTGGTCTTTGAGTTTCCTCCCATGGGATTTTTGCGAGTGTTCAGACGGCCCGTTACTTCATCCGGTTATATTTCTTTAATGCGGTCACTACGCGATCTCCAGGTAAACCGAAAACGCGAATGCCGTCGGCGCCCGTCATAGTCTGAGCTCCGAGCATGGCATTGACAACGGCCTCTTCAGTGGCGTCGATCGTCGCTCCGAATAGTGGATCGATGCGATCATTCGGCAACATCTTCAGGGTTGGCAGGCCTGTGGCCTCCGCCGCGCCAGGGTTCGCGGTTGAGAAGGCCAGGAACAAATCTCCGGAAGAGTTTCCAGCCAGACTACCGAGCCGGCCGAGTCCCATTCCCACCCTGCGCGCGATGCGTTCAAGTTGATGAGGAAGCAAGGGGGCATCGGTAGCGACAATCACGATGATTGAGCCTCGGCCTTCGTGTTGTTGTTCACCACTGTCGTTCTTCGACGCTGCGGCTGATGAGCACGCCGGAATTCGACGCGTCCATGGACGGGTCAACGGTTGAGGAAGCGTCGTGCAGGTTCGCAGGTCGGTAATTTCCTGGCGAATTGGAACGCCGAGGATTCTTAGATCACCACCGTAGTTACATTGAACGAGCACGCCGATGGTGAATCCACCTTCTTCCTTTGAGAGCACGCGTGACGATGTGCCGATGCCGCCCTTGAACCCATTGCAGCCCATGCCTGTGCCCCCGCCGACCGCGCCCTCTTTGACCCGCCCGGGCGTGGCGGCATCGAGCGCTTGCCACGCGTGCTGCGGTTTAACATGTTCGCCATTCGCGTCGTTAAGAAAATCAAACGTCTCGGCGACGACCGGATAGGTAAACAAGAACTCGCGGCCGTTCTTCACTTGCCACTGAATGGCTGCATCGCGCACAGTGCCCACACTGTGCGTGCCCGTCAGGAGAATCGGGCCTTCGAGAAATCCCGATTCTTTGATCCAATTGACGCCAGTCATGTCGCCGTTCCCGTTCAGGTTGAAGGTTGCGGCGAAGACTGGATCCCAATTCCCCTTCGGTCTGGGAAGAATAGCCGTAACGCCGGTGCGGATCGGGCCTTTGCCAGGAATCAGTTTGCCTTCTCCCTCGATAAGCGTGACGTGACCGACAGCGATGCCGGGGACATCGGTGATGGCGTTGTTTGCACCTGTGCGCCCGGGAAATGGAATCCCGAGGTCACGCCCGCGCGGGCGTGTCTGTCCGGCAATAGATGCTGACAAGATGGAGGCAATCAGGATCGCGATTATGATGCGCATATAGTTCGCTCCGATTATCCATTCAGCAGGACATCATCAGATCCTTTCAACGACAGCTGTTAAGAGCTGCCGCGCAGTATATTCTTTCGAAAGGCAAAAACAAGCTAATATCCCACTCACATTTCTAAAGCAATGAAGTCAATCATCGTCGGCACGGCAGGTCACATCGATCACGGCAAGACGGCGCTGGTGCGCGCGCTGACGGGCATCGATGCGGACCGTCTGCCGGAGGAAAAACAGCGCGGCATCACGATCGACATCGGATTCGCCGATCTCGATCTGGGCGATGTGCGCGTTGGTTTCGTCGATGTGCCCGGTCATGAGCGCTTCGTCAAGAACATGCTGGCCGGCGCCCACGGCATTGACCTCGTCGCGCTGGTGATCGCGGCTGACGAAAGCGTGATGCCGCAGACGCGCGAGCACTTTGAAATCTGCCGGCTGCTCGATGTGCGAAGTGGCCTCATCGTGCTAACCAAGAAAGATCTCGTCGATGAAGAAATGCTGGGCTTGGTGCGAGAAGAAGTCAGCGAAATGGTGGCCGGATCGTTTCTTGAGGGCGCGCCGATCGTGGCCATTAGCTCGCGCACGGGGGAAGGGCTGGACGAGTTGAAGAGTACTTTGCGCGAAGTGGCTCAGCAGGTTCCGAAGCGCTCAGACAGTCTAATCACGCGGCTGCCAATCGATCGCGCGTTTACTATGAGCGGATTCGGGGCCGTAGTCACGGGCACTTTGATTTCAGGCGAGATTGAAGAGGGAAGCGAAATGGAGCTTCTGCCCCAGGCCAGGCGCGTGCGTGTGCGCGGCTTGCAGGTGCACGGGACGAAGGTGAAACGAGCGGAGGCGGGTCAGCGGACCGCGGTGAACCTCGGCGGTGTGGAAACCTCTGAGTTAGAGCGCGGCATGGTTTTGACGCCGGTTAACCGGCTTCAGCCCACACAGATCGTCGATGTGCACGTGCAGATGCTTGCAGATGCGCCGCGCGCCTTGCGCTCGCGTCAGCGTGTGCGGGTTCATCTCGGCGCCGCGGAGATTCTGGCACGTGTGCGGGTGCTAAGTTCCCCCTCTCCGCAAGGGGAGAGGGGGTTAGGGGGAGAGGTTGCCGGCGACGTTAACCCCACCCTCAGTCCCTCCCCGCTTGCGGCGAGGGAGGTCCATCCAATCAATCCAGGGGAAAGTGGGTTCGCGCAACTGCGTTTCGAAACGCCGGTTGTTGGTGTGCTCGGCGACCGGTTTGTCATCCGGTCGTATTCACCGCAAAGAACCATCGGAGGCGGCATCATTCTCGACGCCTTTGCCACTCGTCATCGCGCGCGCGACTTCGCCACCGTGCGAGAACGGCTGACGAACCTCGTCGACGGGACGGCGGAACAGAAGCTGGCCGCGTTTGTCGCGAACGCTGAGGACAGTGGTATGAGCCGAGGCGATCTGGTGACGCGAACTGCATGGAGAGATGAGGTGGTTCAGAACGCGATTGCCCGGGCGCGCGCTGCCGGTTCCGTTTCAGAAATCGGCGGACAGTTGTTGAGCCCAACCGTCCTTGAACAATTTAAGCGAAACGTGGTCAAAGATGTCGCGGCGCATCATCAGGCTGAACCCTTGTCGCGCGGACTCGCGCTGGAAGTTCTGCGCGGGCGCCGCTTTGCGCACGTACCCGTGGAGTTGTTTCGGGCGGTGTTAGCCGAAGTCGAGCAAGCCGGAGCGGTCGTGGTTGAGAAAGACGTGGTGCGCAAGCCGGAACATACGCGCGCGGTTTCCGGAGCGGACGCGGCCTTGCGCGATCGGCTTGAGGCAGTTTATCGCGAGGCCGCTTTGGCTGCCCCAAGCATGACTGAAGCGTTTACTCGCGCGGGCATCAACGCCGGTACGCAGCAACACGGGCGCAAAGTCCTCCAGGTGTTGATTGACGCAGGCAGCCTGGTGCGCGTTGACGGTGAGATGTTCTTTCATCGCGACGCGCTCGAGAATTTGAAAGCAAAGCTGCGCGCGCACGCTGCGAAAGAGAAGTCGATCGACGTGCCAACCTTCAAAGAACTGGCAGGCATTTCGCGGAAGTACGCGATTCCGCTGCTCGAATACTTCGATCGTGAGCGGGTAACCAGAAGAGAAGGGGATCGGAGAGTGATTCTTTAGGGAGTCGGGTGTCGGGGTAGGAGATAAGTCATACCCACAGCTGCACCAGTGCTATAAGTGCAATAGTATTAACGCAACTGCACTCCGGAGCTTAAGCCATCCGGCGTCTCGGTAGAAACAAGATAAAGGCAGTCCCCCTTTCCCTTAGTCCGCCTTTCCCTTAAAGGATTAACCCCCGCCGCATTTGCCGCATTTTTCCGCAACGTTATCTGCCGTTGCCAAGTCCAATTTGGCAAGTAAGCCTCTTACTAACAGCCCAACATGGCCTTTATAGCGCTGGCTGCCTGCAAGAGTTGACTGGCTTGGGCCGATGTAAGCTGGCCGTTTTGGGATTTGGCATTGATCTGGTTGATGAATGCGTCTAGCTTGCCGCAGGCAGCAGACTGGTTGCCGGGGTTAATGTTGTTCAGCGGCGCTATCAGACTGTTCTCCACGTTCGCGGGCAGTCCCATATTGCCGATGGCGGTGACAAGGTTCTGGATGGCCTGAGCAGGTGTCAGTACAGTCCAGGTAAAGATAGCAGGGAGGCTTACGTTGCCTGCCGTATCGAACGCCCGCACCTGGAAGGTGTGGATGCCTACTGCCAAGGCCGAGTAGGCTGCCGGGCCGGCGCAAGGAGCGTACAATGCCCCATCCAGGCTGCACTGAAATCCCGCGACCCCGACAGCGTCCGCGCCCCCAAAGGTGAACGTGATGGAGCCGGACAGCGTTGAGCCTCCGTCTGCTGTAGCCGTTCCGCTGCCGTCTACGACTGAGGTCAGGGCGGTAACCGGCGGCGTCGTATCCGCCACAGACACCCTAAAGCTAGTCGGCGTGGCACTGTTTCCCTGCGTGTCGGTCGCAGTGCAGGTCACCGTGGTATTACCCAAGGAAAAGGTCGACCCCGAAGCGGGTGAGCACGACGCCACCCCCACTCCGTCAACGGCATCCGAAGTCGTTGGGCTCGTGTAGCTGACCACGGCGCCCGAAGCACTGGTGGCCTCAGCAGTCACGTCCGGATGGGCTGCGATGACGGGCGGTG
This sequence comes from Pyrinomonadaceae bacterium, assembly GCA_036277115.1. Classification (NCBI taxonomy): domain Bacteria; kingdom Pseudomonadati; phylum Acidobacteriota; class Blastocatellia; order Blastocatellales; family Pyrinomonadaceae; species Pyrinomonadaceae bacterium. The sequence continues at coordinate 1,171,089 of DASUNM010000023.1, read as the reverse complement.
AATTGTCGCACGTCAGAAGTGGGTCGCACGCTAGTCTAAGCAACACGCTCACTGTGGCATGGTTGTAGTTCGCCACCGCGAGATCAAGTTTGCCATCATTGTTGAAGTCTCCGACTGTGACCGCCCTGGGAGATGGGCCAGCCGTGAAGTCAACCTTCGTGTTGAAGACGCCATTCCCGTTGTTGCGAAGGACGCTCACGTTGGTGCCAACAGTGAAACTTGCCGTCACCAGATCAAGCCTGCAATCATCGTTGAAGTCGGCGATTGCGATTGAAATGGGGTTCGTGCCAGCCAGGTAATCAACCCCCCTATCGGGGAAGGTGCCGTTGCCCCGGTTGAGGAAGACACTCACTGTTATATGATCGGTGTTTGCCGTCACCAGATCAGGCCTGCTGTCACCGTTGAAATCCCCGATTGCAACCCTCCGGGGGCCAATATCAGTACGGTAATCAACCTTGGCAGCGAAGGTACCGTTGCCATTATTAAGGAAGACGCTCACCGAGGCGCTGATAAAGTTCGCCACCGCGAGGTCAGGCTTGCCATCACCGTTAAGGTCTCCTACTGCGACAGACATGGGCTCCCTGGCAGTCGCGAGTCCGATCGGTGCGGCGAAGGTCCCGTTGCCGTTATTGAAATGAACGGTTACTGCGTCGCTTTGATAGTTTGCTACCGCCAGATCAGGCTTGCCGTCGAGATTCAAGTCTCCGATTGTGACTGTCTCCGGACCGGCAAAAGTAGGGTAGTTAACCCTTGATGCGAAGGCTCCGTTGCCGGTGTTGAGGAACACGCTCACGCCGCCGCTCTGGTTTGCTACAGCCAGATCAGGCTTACCATCGAGGTTTAAGTCTCCGACCGCGAGTGAAACTGGAGTCTGGCTGGCAGGGTAATCCCTTCTTTCGAACGTGCGGTCGCCGGTGTTGATGAGCACGCTCACTGAGTGAGCGGTCGAGCCGGAGTTCACCACCGCTAGATCAAGTCTGCCGTCAAGATTGAAGTCTCCGGCTGCGAGTGAACGGGGAAGTGCGTCAACAGCGTAGTTATCGGGAGGAGCGAAAGACTGCGCCATCGCGGGTTGGACGCTCAGCCCCCAACAGGCCGTCATCGCCGCGGCGGAAAATAGCATGACCTGAACTTTCTTTGCCGCTCTCGCCAATAGCGAGGGCAGGGTGACGTGAGATGTAAGGCTACGGAAACGCATGAGGATTCTCCTTTTGGGGTGATAAGAGACAACACTTGTGAGTTAAAAAGAGAGAAACGAAGTGTTCGCAACTAGCTTTTCATCGTAAAGCTCCTTCCGGGGTTGAGGCGGTCTGAGAAATGAACGGCCGGTCGGAAAATGTGCGGGCTAAGCGCAGGCTCTGAGGGCCAGCCGTTAAATCTTTCCTAGCTTAATGCGGGATGGTATACGCCTGATTTTATAGCGAGTCAATAGCCATTCGAATCGGGCCCGCCAACCTAATCACATTTCATCAAAGGGATATCGCCAAGAGGCTTTGGTTTTCGGTGAAGTTAATAGATGTGTGCTAGAGAAGACAGTTCTTGAGCAAAAGGTGAGCTCTTTAACTAACTCTGAGCTTTCTGTGAAACATTGAAAATGACCCACTACTCACTCATCACTGCCCTACACCCAACCCCTTACCCACACACCCTCGTTTCCTTTCCCGCTGCGGACGTTGTAGATTATTCCCACTTCAAAATCTTCGGAGATCATGTTGATGCGTGCTTTTATTTTGGTGATGGCGATTGGTCTGCTGGCAGTACTCGTCGCGTGTAATTCTCAGGAAGGGAACCGCGGGTCTGGAAACACCGCACAAAAAACGCAGACCCCAAGGGCTCCACAGCCGGCTCAGAATTCGGTTGAAAATGCGCGCCGTATCACGGCCCAGGAACTGCACAATCTTTGGGAGAAGGACGAGGTGCTGATCGTCGATACGCGCAGCGAAGAAACCTTCAAGCAGGGCCACATCAGAGGCTCAATCCTGATTCCTTACAATGAGTTTTCGGCACGGGCGGATGGATTGCCGAAGAGCAAGATGATTGTCACGTACTGTACTTGACCGGCCGAACACACGAGCGCCGGTGCGGTGCTCACACTCAACGCCAGGGGATTTCAGAACGCAGCAGCTTTGACCGGCGGGTTGGACGCATGGAAGAGCGCGGGATATCCAGTCGTAACGAAGTAGCCTACTCGATCGTTAGTGCCGCCCGCACAAGCTTCTCCTGCTCCTTAACATGAACCGAATAGTTCCCGGTCGCCGGACTGGCTGATTCAGCCCGGCCGACGTAACGCAGAAGATCGCCACGCGGTATCAGGTCCTCGAATTTTCCTTCTATGAATGTCCAGGCGCCCATGTTCTTGGGTTCTTCCTGACACCAAACCAGGTCGTTCGCGTTCGGATACTTCGCGAGAGTTTCTTTAATCGCGGTGCGCGGGAAAGGATAGAACTGTTCGACGCGGATGATCGCGACCTTGCTCGCTAATCCCTCTGACGCCCCTTTCTTACGCGCATCCGTCAGGTCATAAAAAACCTTGCCACTACACAGGACGATTCGTTCGATGCCGGCCGGATCCTTAACCTCCGCGTCGTCGAAGAGCGGCTGGAACCCGCCGGTCGTGAATTGATCGAGCGAAGAAGCGGCGGCGGGAAGCCGGAGTAGACTCTTCGGCGTCATCACGATCAGCGGACGCTCAAAGCCAGGCCGCACCTGTCGTCGCAGCAGATGAAAATACTGCGCGGGCGTGCTGGGGTAACTCACGCACAAATTGTTCGCCGCACCAAGTTGCAGGAACCGTTCGAGACGAGCGCTGGAATGTTCAGGCCCCTGACCTTCGTAACCATGCGGCAGAAGCATCGTCAGTCGCGAAGTTTGCCGCCACTTGTCCTCGCTGGCGGTAACATACTGGTCGATGATGCCTTGCGCGACGTTATTGAAATCGCCGAATTGAGCTTCCCACATGACGAGTGCATCAGCAGCAATCACTGAGTAGCCGTATTCAAATCCGAGGACGCCCGCTTCCGAAAGAGAACTGTCGAACACTTCGAACCGGCCTTGCGCATTGTTTTCGGATCGCAGCTCCGAAAGGGGCGCCCAGGCTTTGCCCGACTGCGTGTCGTAAAGCACGGCGTGGCGTTGACTGAAGGTTCCGCGTCCGGAATCCTGGCCGCTCAAACGAACGCGCGTGCCTTCGAGGGCGAGCGATCCGAACGCCACGGCTTCGGCGAAAGCCCAATCGATCGGCACTTGGCCGTCGCCCATCTTTGCGCGGCGCGCGAGCTGGCTCACCATTTTCGGATTCAGGTGGAACCCCTCGGGAACGACGCAAATTTGCTGCGTGATTCGTTTAACGACGTCGTCACTAATCAGTGTTTCAACGACTTGCGAGCCGTCGATTTCAGCAACTTCCGGTTCGACGGCGATCACATCCTTATTGTCGGCCGCGACCTTCTTCGCCCGCGCTAACGCGTCTTCATAGCGACTGACTCGCTCTTCAAGCATCTGGTTCACACCGGTTTCATCGATGACGCCTTCTTTGATCAGCCGCTTGGCGTAAATCGTGCGCACGCCCGGATGTTCCTTGACCCGCTGATACATCAGCGGCTGGGTGTAGCTGGGTTCGTCGGCCTCGTTATGACCAAGGCGACGGAAGCCAACGACATCCAGCACGACATCCTTATGAAACTGCTGCCGGTAAGCGAGGGCCAGGCGCATCGTGCGAAAGGCCGCTTCGGGATCGTCGCCGTTGATGTGAAAGATGGGCAACTGCGTCATGCGCGCGACGTCGGTTGAATAGATCGACGAGCGACCCGCTTCGGGTGAAGTCGTAAAGCCAATCTGATTATTGATGATGATGTGAATCGTGCCGCCGGTCCGATAACCGCGTAGCTGGGCCAGCTGAAGCGTCTCCATCACGATGCCTTGTCCGGCAAATGCCGCGTCGCCGTGCAACAGAATCGGCAGCGCGCGGCTCCGCGCTTCGTCATTCGTGACTGCGCCGTCGGCCATCGCGTCCTGCATGGCCCGCGTCATGCCTTCGACAACCGGATCGACGGCTTCGAGGTGGCTGGGATTTGGTGACAGCCGCAGCTGGACCGTTTTGCCGCTCGCCGTCTCACGTTCACCCTCCGCGCCCTGGTGGTACTTCACATCACCTTCGTCGGCGGGAAACGCCGGATGAACTGTGCCTTCAAACGAAGTGAAGATGCGTTCGCAAAAGTGACCGATGACATTCGCGAGCACATTCAAACGCCCGCGATGCGCCATGCCCATCGTGATTTGCTCGATGCCCTGCTCGCCCGCGCCTTCGATCAGTTGATCGAGCAGAGGAATGATCGTCTCGCAGCCTTCGATCGAAAAACGCTTTTGCCCGAGAAACTTCGTATTGAGAAAGCGTTCGAACTGTTCGGCAGAGATTAGCTTCCAAAGGATGCGTTTCTTAACTTCGGCGTCGATCGGCTCGGCGTGCACAAATTCGCGGCGAATCTGCTCGCGCAGCCAGGTCTTTTCTTCTTTGCTCTGAATGTGCCGGTATTCGGTGCCGACTTTGCCGCAGTAAGCGCGATAAAGGATGTCCAGAATTTCACGCAGCGTGGCCTCTTCAGTGCCGGCCAGACCGCCAGTGATGAAGATGCGATCGAGATCCCAGATTGTCAGGCCGTAGGTTTCGATGTCGAGTTCCGGATGATAGAGCAGCGGCAGCGCGTGCAATGGATCGATGTCGGCCACGAGGTGCCCGCGCACGCGATACGCGTTAATCAGCTCCATCACGCGTGCCTGCCGCAAGGCGTGTTCATGCGTCTGGTCGGCCCCGGCAAACAGCGGATTTTGATCGACGTTCCACCGCAGCGGCGCATGCGCGATCCCCAGATCATGGAAAATCTGTTCGTAGAAGCCGTGTTTGCCGATCAGCAATTCGTGCACACGCGCGAGAAAAGCGCCTGACTCAGCGCCCTGAACGATGCGGTGATCGTACGTGCTGCTGATAGTGATGGCTTTGCTAATGCCGAGTTGTGGCAGGATCGCCGGCGCGATCGATTGGTACTCAGCCGGATATTCGATGGCACCCGTAGCGATGATTAGGGACTGACCCACCATCAACCGCGGCGTCGAAGCTACAGTTCCAATCGTGCCCGGATTGGTCAAAGAGATTGTCGTGCCCTGAAAATCCGGGATTTGCAGCTTGCCTTCGCGGGCGCGCTTGACGACATCGTCGTAGGCGGCGAGAAACTCCGGGAAGCGCATGCGGCTCGCGTTCTTGATGTTGGGCACGAGGAGCGAGCGCGTGCCGTCTTTCTTCTCCAAATCGATCGCAATGCCGAGATTTACCGCTTCGCGTTTGACGCGGGCCGGCTGACCCTCAACCTCTTCGAAGCCGTCATTCAACTGCGGAAACTGATCGAGCGCGCGCAGCAGAGCAAACGCGGTCAGATGAGTGAATGAAGCTTTGCCCCGGTCGTTGTCCTGAAGATGGCGGTTAATAATGATCCGATTTTCTTCGAGGAGCTTGACGGGAATGCGTCGCTGCGAAGTCGCCGTGGGAACGGCGAGGCTTGCTTCCATGTTCTCGACGATCTTGAGGGCGGCGCCGCGAATTGGAACAATTTCTCTTCCTGATTCTGGTTGAGTGACGGCCGCTGCCGGTGGCGATTTTTTTGCCGGTGCTGTCGCCGCTTTAGCGCCATCTCCGCTTGGCCTGGCTTGCGCAACGGTTTTCGCGGGTGCCGGCGCCCCGGACGCGGCGGCCGGTTGGCCATTTCCAAGCAGCTCTTCAAAGTACGCGCGCCATGACTCATCGACGAGGGACGGGTCGCTGCGAAAGCGGGCGAGGAGCGACTCAACATAGGTCGCGTTCGCGCCGAAATTCTCGGCGATGATTTCAGACAGTTCGGTTTTCGTTTGTTCCTGGGCCAAAGAAATTCACCGTTAGCGGCTTCGCGCGCCGCGATCAAAATGAAGGTTTGTATTGAGTTATTAGGTTAGCATCTTCCGTTTTGGTTTGCATCCGCGTGGATTTGGAGTGCGGCGGCAGAGCGAAGCGACGACGCCGCTTTGGATCGCGCAAATCTCCTAGCTTGATCTGATCCAAAGCGCCGTCAAGGCCGGCGCACTCCAAATAATTCTTGTGATATTGTATGCGCCGTTCAAACCGCAATTCGGGCAGGATGCCCGCGAACCGCCGACAAGATGTCGGCGCTCCAAACCCATGAAAAAACAAAGCCGCAAATCGATCGATCGTCGCACCTTCGTGAAGGTTCTTCCGGCTGCCGGCGCCGCAGCGATCGCCGCTTCGCAAGCGCCTCTAAGTGCGCTCGCGCAGACGGCTTCGCCGACTCCTTCTCCGGCACCAAGTCCATCGCCGACGCCTTCACCGACAGCGGGGCGGATCAAGAAAAGTGATCTTGAGCACACCGAGAAAGTAATCGGCATTGAGCTGTCGGATAAGCATCGGGAGATGGCACTCTCCGGCGTGAACACGAATCTCGATCGATACGAGGCCGTGCGCAAGATCGATGTGCCGCTCGATACTGAACCGGCCGTCATTTTTCATCCCCAGTTGCCGGGTTTCCACGTCAAACGTGCGCGCGCGAAAACAAAGTTCCGGTTTGGCCGGAACGAACCAGCTCAATTCAAGTCGGTTGAAGATCTCGCCTTTGCCACCGTGCCGCAGCTTGCGGAGTTGATTCGCACGAGAAAAGTTTCTTCAGTCGAACTGACCCGTATGTACCTGTCGCGTTTGAAGAAGTACGGGCCGAAGCTTCTGTGTGTGGTGACACTTACTGAAGACCTGGCGATGAAGCAGGCCGAAGGTGCGGATGCCGATCTCAAGCGCGGCAAGTACCGGGGGCCGCTGCACGGTATTCCGTGGGGCGCGAAAGATTTGTTCGCGACGAAAGGCATCAGGACGACGTGGGGCGCTGAGCCTTATCGCGATCAAATGATCGATTACGACGCGACGGTGATCGAGCGTTTGCGTGATGCGGGCGCCGTACTGGTGGCGAAGCTTTCCATGGGCGCGCTGGCGCAGGGACCGAAATGGTTCGGAGGTGTGACGCGTAATCCGTGGGCGCCCGACGAAGATCGGCAGGGCGCGAGCGGCTCATCCGCCGGGCCGGGCGCCGCGACTGCCGCGGGCCTGGTAGGGTTTTCGATCGGAACGGAAACGCTTGGCTCGATTATTTCGCCTTCGTCGCGTAACGGCGTGGTGGGTTTGCGGCCGACGTACGGACGCGTCAGTCGCTATGGCGCAATGGGTTTGAGCTGGACGATGGACAAGATTGGCCCGATGTGTCGCGGCGTCGAAGATTGCGCGGCGGCGCTCGATGCGATTTACGGTCCCGACGGTCAGGACATGACGGTAGGCGATGCGCCATTCAACTGGAATGCCGACGTGCCCTTGAGCAGTCTGCGCATTGGTTATCTGAAAGCCGAATTTGAAACCACGCCGCCGGCCAATGCGAGCGAACAGCAGAAGCAGATAGCTGCGAGACGAAACGCGATGTACAAAGAGGCGCTCGACGCGCTCACGAGAGCGGGCGTCAAGATGACACCGATCGAGATGCCGAAGTTTCCCACGGCTAACCTGCGTTACATCCTGACGGCAGAAGCGGCGACTGCTTTCGACGACATCACCCGCGATGGGCGTATCAATCAACTTTCGGGACAGGATAACGGCGACTGGCCGAACACGTTCCGCACGAATCGTTTTGTACCGGCCGTCGAATACCTTCGCGCCCAACGGGCGCGGGTCTTGCTGATGCGCGAGATGGATAAGCTGATGCGCGACTGGGACGTCTTCGTTTCGCCCGCGCCGGGCAGCGCGAGTCTCCTGATCACAAACCTGACTGGTCATCCGGCGGTGTGCCTGCCGTGCGGCTTTCTCGATTTTCCCGCCACGCAGAACGCGCCGGCGCAACACCTGCCACAGGCGATCATGTTCACCGGCGGGTTGTACGACGAAGCGTCACCGTTACGCGTCGCACTCGCGTTTGAGAAAGCGACGCAATGGCACACGATGCATCCGAAAGTTGACTGGGCGTGAGGATGACTCGGCTAAAGTAGGCCAAATCAAGTTCCGAGAGGGATAGACTTTTCGGAACGCCACACCATCTTCGTGCCGTAGGCACGAAATGTTTATAGGTCACGGGCTTCTCTTTGAAACACGAGCTCCGGAGGAGCGAAATATTCATATCGCTCCTTACGGAGCTTTGGGGTTCTGGGGGCGACTGCGTGCTATAACCATCGCGCTCCTGACGGAGCTTTAGGCCTGCACAGCGTTCTCGCGTTACCGTAATTTCGGAATCCGTCACGTGACTAAGCTAAAACTTATCCAAACTGTTCTCGCCTTTAGCCTTTTGTTGCTTGCCCTCGGTTGCCGTTCGACCAACGAACCGAAAGCGCCGGGATGGACAAAGGCAAAAGTGCTCGCGGACAAAGAAGACCATCCATCCAAAATAATCTCAGATGGTGAGGCGGTTTACTTCGTTACTGGCAGCACGGTCGTCAGCATGAATGAAGGAACAAACAACATCAAAAAGATTTCTCTCAACGATGGAACGGTAAGCATTTTCGTAAAGGGCGGGAAGATCATTCCTGACACGACGCTGGCGATCGACGGCAAATTCCTCTATTGGTCAGACGGTGGAAACCTCTTACGCGTGCCCAAGGGTGGCGGCGATAGCGAGAAGATCATTCCCAACGCTCCCAAACCTGACGAAATCGTCATGGATGACGAAAACATCTATTGGTTGATCTGGACGGGCGAGGGTTCGCTCCCGGCGCCGATAATGTACGCGCCGAAGGACGGCGGAGAAGCGAAGCAACTCACGCCGCCTCAGCCTCCGACATCGGGTATCGCTCTTGACGGCGATGTTATTTACTTCATGACCGGCGACGGTATCAAGAGAATCCCAAAAGGCGGCGGCGTGATCACCGACTTCTATCGTCATGCTTTCAAACAGCCAAGCCTGGGTCTGCAACAGGACGTCGAAAACTTTTACTTTTGCCAGATGAACGAGCGTGGACACTCGGCATTGATGAAGCTCAACAAGAAGAGCGGTGAAGTGTCGCAGTTGGCGCCGTCAATTAATCACACGATGGAATTCGTGGTAGCGGACGGGCACGTTTACTACTTCGATGATGTACCGAAGACAGGCTCGTTCGGACCGGCAGCGCTGCGGCGAGTTTCGACCGGCGGCGGAGAACCCGTTGAACTCGATCAGGGTGAGGCCGGTTGGCTCAAATACCTCGCGGTTGATGCGAAGCAGGTCTACTTCACAAACATCTCGCGGGTTTCCGCCTTGCCGAAATGATCTCACTGACCTCTTAAGGGATTGCGCATCGTCAGATTGAGTTCAACCGGCACGCACCGTTTGAAGCTCAATAGAAACTTCTTGTATTTCCCGCACACATAAACGCGGCCCGTCACCGGCCACGTCTCTCTTGAGTTGCTCCATTCACCCACCGCCGCCAGCGCCGCGACGGGTGTGTAAATAAAGAATCGCAGAGGCCCACTCAGCGTCAAGGGTTTCTTTGTCGGCAGATCAAAAGCACGCTGGTATTCGTCAATTTCGATGGAATGATCGTTGACCATCATGTCTTCGAAGAGAAGAAAGTCGACTTTACCGCTCTGTTTGATCGGTGCGACCACGACGGGCACGTTAAAAGTGATTCCCAGTGGCGTAACGCGCGCGATGGACGGGGAGCCGAAGGTAATTAACTGATCAACTTCGGATCCCGCTTTTGAAGATGCTGTGCTCGTTTGGTTTGAAGACGAATTGTCGGCCGTACTCGATCCCCCGGCCTGGCCGCCGGTCGACGAGTTGTCGGATTTTGATGGCTTCTTCTTTTCAGTCGATTTCAGCTCAACCGCAGCGCGTTCGACTTTGTAGCCGCGAATTTCTTTCGGATATGTTTGGCTTTGCGCCATTACGTTCGAACACGCAATGCCGAAGACCAGAATCCCGAGAAGACAAAACCGCCTAACCTTCATTTGCTTCGATCAGCCGCGCCAAATCGATCATCAGCGCAACGTTTCCGTCCAGCATTTCCGCCGCGCCGGAGATGCCGTGCCACAGGCTGGAGTATGGCCCGAGGCTTCGCACCAACGTCTCCTGCTGCCCCGCGATCGCGTCAACCGCCACGGCGATGTGAGTCTGATGTGCCGCGAGCCCTTGCCGATGCTCGCTCGGCTGGCACACGAGAATCGCGCGCGGGCTATTCGGAGGCTCGCCATTTGTACCAGTTATCAAACTGCTCAGTCGTAACAGGGGCACAGTTTCCCCTTGCCACTGCACGTGCTGAGCATCGGGAGAAAGCTGACCGTCGGACAAGCTGATACGATCGGCAACAATACTTGAATCGAAACAGTAGAATTGTTTGCCGCCGTGGACGACCACGCACGGCACGAGGGCGAGCGTCGCCGGAATCATCATCGCGAACGTTGCGCCTTTGCCGGGCTCGGATGTCAGTCGCACTTCGCCTCCCGCCTGCGTCATCGCGCGATCGACAATCTCCAATCCCACCCCGCGGCCAGAGAGATCCGAAGCATCGGGTGAAGTTGAAAACCCGGGACGAAAAATCAGGCGCAGCGCCTGGTCCCCCGTGAGATCTTCAGGCTGGCTGACAATGCCTTGTCGGGTTGCCGCTTCCGCGACCTGGGCGAAATCGACGCCGCGTCCATCGTCACTGACGACGATATAAATCCGGCTGCCCTCGCTGAACCCCTGGAGCCTGACCGATCCGTTCGGCGACTTGCCGGCCGCGCGTCGTTCCTCGGGCGTCTCGATGCCATGACTGACGGCGTTGCGCACCAGATGCATCAGCGGCTCAGCCACCAAATCCGCCAGCGACTTGTCGATACCGACGTTGCCGCCGATGATTTCGAACTCGATGTCCCGGCCCAGTTGTCGGGCGGCGACACGTCCGGCGCGTGCCGCCACGCCGTTCAGCAAATCCGACAAAGGCACGAGCCGCAACTTAATCAGACGCTCTTCCAGGTTCACGAATCGGCTGCGCAAATTAGACGCGGTTGAGCTGGCCGCGTCTCCTGCGACCGTGTTCGGCAACGCGGAGAGCGCGTTCGTTGTATCGCGCAAAAGATCGGTCACCGCCGCCGTCAGTTCATCCAGATCGTTGAGCCCGACCCGGACAGAGGTCGCGCTTGATACTGCCGGCGTGGGCAGCACGTTGACTGTGGCCGCAGTGTTGGCGACGCCGTCGGGCGAGGCAACAGGAATCTCTTTGAACTCGAAAGTCCCGAGTTCAGTCGCGCGCGATCGAGTGTGGTCTGAGATGAGCTCGGCCGCATACAGCAGGCGAAAATTGATCTCTTCAGCCGTGGAAGCGGCGCCGGGAATAGTTGAAATGACCTCGCCGGTCATTCCCAGAAGTTTCGTCAATTCGCGAAACTGCGTGTCGAACGAATCAATCGGAAAACCTGCGTCGACAATGAACAGTTTCGCTCCTTCGCGCACTGCTTCGCGCGTGTGCTGCAAGTCATACTCGCTCAAGGAACGCGAGACGTCCTCCGGTAGAGCCGAACGTAAACTTCCGGCAATCGTGCCTTGCTGAGCTGCAGATGCGGAGACTGCATGCAACCGGGCGATCAGCGCTTGCGAAGCCGATTCGTCGCCGCGCCCTGAGTTGGCGATGGATTCGGCGATGGCATCGGCTGTGTCTTCGAACAAGTTGAGCACCGGGTCATCAATCACGATGCGGCCCAAACGCACCCCGTCGAGCACGCCTTCAAATTCGTGAGCGAGCTGACTGACGTCTTTCAATCCAACCGACCCGGCCGAGCCCTTCAAGGTGTGCACGTGACGAAAGATGCGCGACGCAAGTTCACGCCGGTGCCGGCCCTGGGCGCGCAACGAGCGGAGTTGTTGCAGATCGGCATACAGGCGATCGACGATGTCTTTGGCGTCCGCAATGAAAAGGTTCAGCGTCGGATCCATCGACGCGCAGTTTAGCTTAAAAGTGGGGCTGGCATGAGGATTTGTTGAGGATCGTAGGCCGAGCGCTCTTCCAGATTGGGTCAGCCCGAAGGGCTGAAAGAGAGTAGCCGGGGGTTGAGCGCGTCAGCGCGATACCCCCGGAATCGAGTGTTTGTAATTTCCGACCCTGAAAGGGTCGCAGAACTAGTCTGGCACCCTTTCAGGGTGCGAATTCTCCTTTCTTGCAACCCTTCGGGTTGCAAACTTAATTGTTGGATCAAGCATTGTCCCTCCCAAAGGGAGATGGAGAAGCCGCCCCGTCACACTTCATCCAGCATTACTTCATCGATATAACACCAGCCCCAGTCTTCGCCCGGTTGAAACGATTTGATAATCGGATGACTGGCCTGATGAAAGTGTTTCGCCGCGTGCTTGTTCTTTGAAGAGTCACAGCAGCCCACGTGGCCGCACGTCTTGCACAGACGCAGGTGAAACCACGTGTCTCCGATCTTCAGGCAGTCTTCACAGCCATCGCCGCTGGGCGTCACATCTTGAATCTGATCAATATGAGTGCACTCGCTGTTCATGGTTCCAATCATAAGCTTGGCTCCCCTTTGTTGCACTGCGCCTGTCGGACGAATCCTGCGTTCCGGTCATTAAGCGCGAGTCGCGTAAGGAGCTGAAATCATCGTTTTCCGGCGCGTTTCTTGATTCGGCGACGGCTGGCACCACGGTTGCACTACTCTTTTCGCGATGACAGGCAAACTTCCGAGTGGGCCCGGCATCTTGGTTGTTCCCCCAGATGCAACCGTAAATCAGAAACAGAGACACAAAACATAAGAAAGAGGATTTCCTTTAATGCGTAAACTTTTATTCTCAATGATCATTATGGCCTGCGCGGCGTCGTTTTCTTTTGCGCAGAGCGATGATTACAACAAAGTAGACATCTACGCCGGGTTTTCACACGCGCGCGTGGATTTCGGTGGTGATTTCGAAGGCTTCAACGGTGTCGAAGGCGCCGTGACCGGCAACATCAGCCGCTACATCGGGCTGAAAGGTGACTATGCTTTTCACTACAAGAATTTCGACGCTCCGGCGCCGTTCGAGGTGAACGCCAAAACTCACACGCTGGTTGGTGGAGTTCAGTTCAAAGACAACTCGAAAGACAAGAAGGTAAAACCGTTCGCCCACTTGATGGCTGGATTCACTAATGCGCGCGTCAGCGGCTTCGTGAGCGAAAGCGAAACCGGTTTTGCCGGTGTCATCGGCGGCGGCGTGGACATTAAGATTAGTCCGCGTGTCGACTTCCGCGCGATTCAGTTGGATTACAATCCGACTCGGCTCGGCGGAGAAACTCAGCACAACTTCCGCGTCGGTATCGGCCTCGTTTTCAGATAAGAGCTGCGAGTAGTCAGAGCCGGCGGGTCAACGCCCGAGTACTTGAGATCACCCACCCGCTCACGCAGGTCGTTCTGACAGGCAGCTGACAACGAAAGTTAAGGAATAGGAAAAGGCTCGGACTCGATCAGATCGGGTCCGGGCCTTTCAGTTTTGATCGCTTCCGTTAGCCGTCTCTGGCGTTGCTAATTCCCACCCACAACCAGCAATCTTTCCCAAATAAAATATTTCCTTGCAAGGCCGATTAGCCTTTTGCTATGTTGGTTTTGGCCGTGCCCGTCCTGGGCTCCTCGCAACTCTGAAACTTCAATCAGGGGACTCTCCATGAACAAGAAATGTCCGAACTGCGGTTTTATTAATTTTGTCTATGCCGAAGCTTGTCACAAATGTGAAACCGAGCTGTCGGAAACGAGTGTTCGGTCGGCTTACGATTATCCATCGACTTATCGCGGTCCTGTGAACGCGCATAGTCAGCCCTATCCGACGAAGTCGGGTTTCCCCGTTCTGAAAGTCTTTGCGTTAGTAGGTGTGAGCGTGGTCATGCTCGGTGTGTTCGCCGTCTTGAGCTTCGACCGCATTAGCCGGAATCGGAAGGTCAGGTGGATTGAGTACCGTCCCGATGGTTTGGACTTCACGGTGATGATGCCGAGCAAGCCCAACAGGCTGGAACCGATAGTGACGCCGCTCGAGACCGGCAACATGACAAACCACCGATATGTCTCCGCCGTGACGGGACAAGGCACGGCCGTATTTGGTTTTGTCGACTATACGGGAACGGAGCTCGATATGGATGCGGCGGCGGAAGCTCTCCACGCTGAACTCGACAGTTTATTACAACGAACAAACGCCACGTTAATTTCGAAAAAACCCATCACCTATCAAGGAATGCCCGGGTTGGAGTTTGAAGTTTCTCCACCGGACAACATGAGGCCCAGGATTAATCGCAGTTATGGAAAGATGTTTATCACGCCGAACCGTTTCTTCTTCTTGTCCATCACCGCGAAGGAAGACTCAGAGTTGTTCGCCGGGAGAGAGAAGTTTCTCAATCCGCAGATACGGAAGCAGAGTGCGGGTCCCCTTCGGAAGCCGGTGGATCCTCCAAACATGACCTATGTCCCGCTTCATTAATCGCTCGCTTATCAACCTTGGCCGGGCGATCCAGACTCGATGAGTTCCCAAATGAATAATAAGAAGTGCCACTACTGCGGCTTTATTAATTTTGTCTCCGCGGAAGCCTGCCGAAAGTGTGAAGCGGTCTTGTCGGAAACAGCCGAACAGTCGGCTTACGACTCTGCACCCACGTACCGTGGCGGTGTGAACTCCTATAATCAACCCTATCCGGCCAAGAGCCGGTTCACGCTCGGAAAGGCATGTGCATGCGTCTTGGGGTTGAGCGTGGCCGTGATTATCTACACCTTTGGGATGGGCGTTATTAGAGGTCACGCGAAAGTAAATTGGATTGAGTTTCGTCCCGACGGGCAAACTTTCACGATCGCGATGCCGAATGAGCCAATTCGGGAAAAAATGGATCTGCCCCCAATTCCCAACGGCAAGATTTCCGCTCACGTGTTCATCTCTGAGGTGCAGGGCCAGGGTGTCGCAGGTTTCTGCTACGCGGATTATTCAGGGGTTGAACTCAGCGATACCGCTTACGTTTTAGACGGTGCGTTGAATGGGTTAGTGACGCGATCAAATTCGACATTGCTCTCGAAAAATCCGACTAACTATCAGGGCATGCCTGGATTGGACTTTGAACTCACACCGCCGGAAAGTGCGGGGGTAAAGAATGGCCGTGGTTTTGGCAGATTACTTATTTCGGGAAACCGGCTTTACATGTTTTTCATTACTGCCAGTGAAGGCTCTGACCTGCTCGCGGGCAAAGACAAGTTTCTCAATCCGCAGATACCACCGCGGCCTCCCGTTTGGAGGTTAGATCCCGCAACTCTACCTTCTCCTCAAAACTTCTATAAGCCTCCCGTCTATGAGCCCGGTCCTGGCGATCTCAAGTAATCGTCCGTCTTGTCCAACCAGTCCTGTCGCGGCGGGCTGAAGACATCAACGTCGAGGGTGTCTTCCAAAGCTTCCGCTTTGTGCGGCACGTTCGCAGGAATGTGCAGGGCCTCGCCGGCCATCACATCGATCACCTGTGACTCGTCCGCGCCAATCCAAAACCGCAGGCCGCCTTCCAGGATATAGGTGATCTGTTCGTTGTCGTGAGAGTGGCGCGGCACGATGCAGCCCTTCTTCAGATACACATGAGCGAGCATCATGCGATCGCCGGTGATTACCCGGCGCGCGAGCGAATCCGAGAGAGCCTCGATGGCCATTTCATTCCAGCGATAATGTGTGACGGTGCGTTCTTCCATCTGCAACCTCGTATGGGTTGTGAATGCGTCTGAAGCTAGCCTAATTGTGAACGTAAGTAAACGGCTCTTTTTGGAGTGCGCCCGCTCGACGGCGCTTTGGATTGTTTTGCCCCTTGAGAGCGGGGCGATCGGAACAAGAATTCAAGTTCCTCTTTTCTCTCCTTGAGTTGTGCTCCCTCCCCCAGTCCTCTCCCAGAGAGGGGAGTCAGACCGACACCCCCAGCTTTTCGGGAACATTTGGGTAACCAAACCGTGTGCATTAACGTCTAAAGCTGCTAGAACAGCCGCTCTCCGCCTAATCCGAAACTTGAGGACAATGCCATGAGTAAGTTAATCGCCCGTTTGCCCTTAATTGCGGCGTTTCTCGTTTTATTCGCATCGTTCACCGCCGCGCAGGAAGTGACGCAGGCGACGCCCGATGCCGCGAAAGAGCAGGAAGAGAAAGCCAAGCTCGAGGCCAAAGCCGCGGCTTTGCTGGAACAGATTGTCAGTGAAGCGCAAGGGCTGAAGCTGCCGGAGAATCGCATTCGGGTGCAGATCGTCGCGGGTGATTTGCTCTGGGATAGGAGCGCCGCGCGCGCGCGAACGTTTTTCACAGATGCGGCTTCGGTACTGGCGAACACGATGGCCCAGTCCGACGATTCCGAACGGCGCGAATTCGGCATGCTCAATGCTCTCAGGCGTGAACTGGTCCTCAGCGCCGCGCGCCACGATGCAGAACTGGCTTATCAACTGCTGCGGCAAACGCAACCCCCAACCGGGATGAATGCCGGTAATCGCCGGAGGGCCAATTTTCAGTTTCAGGATGACAATCTCGAACAGACGCTGCTCGCGGTAATCGCCGCCAGTGATCCGAAAGTGGCGTATCAGAAAGCGTCCGAGTCTTTGGACAAAGGCGAGTATCCGACATCGTTGAGCCGCGTGCTGTCTCAGCTGCAGGCGAAAGACGAAGACGCATTCAAGAAACTGTCTGAGAAGACACTCAACCGCCTGAGTTCTGACAATCTTTTAACCAGCGGTCAGGCCGTAAACGTGGCCATGAGCCTATTGCGACCTGGACCACAAGCGGCCACGACTTCGCCCAGTACTGCGACCGCCACCAATTCGCGTGCGAACACTTCGGTGCTGACGGAATCTGCGTTCCAGGGACTGCTCAATAATGCCGTGGCCGCCGCGCTGACTGCGACGCCGCGCACGAATACTGGTGGAGCCGGCGGTGGCGGTGGTGGTGCGAACAATCAGCGTCGCACGCGCCGCGAAGCGGCAGTGATCGGAGGGGGGACTGGTCCAGTAGTTTCTATAGATCCGTCGCGCAACAATCAAACGCAACTTGACCCGGCACAGGTGCAGCAAAACAACGCGCGGATGCTTTTGCGGAACCTCCAGGGCATGCTGCCGCAAATCGATCAGTACGTGCCTGAGCGGAGCCAGGCCGTTCGTCAGAAACTCACTGAATTAGGCATGGGCAATTCCGACAATTCGGGAATGGCACGGTTAGCGAATCAGATTCGCAGTGTGGAGGGTGACAGCGAAAGCCTGGCGAACGCCGCGGCGATGGCCCCGCCGCAGTTGCAATCGCGGGTTTACGAAGCCGCCGCGCGTCGGGCGATCGATGAAGGCAACACAGACCGCGCGCTGCAGTTGGCGAACGATCACCTCGATGAATCAGGCCGTGCGCAGATCATGCAGGCGATCGACTTTAAGAAGATGACCACGACCGTTTCCGAGGCAAAGCTTAACGAGATTCGTACGAAGCTGGCGACACTTCCGTCAGACGCCGATCGCGTGAGGTACCTGGGCGATCTGGTGGCCGCGACCCAGAAAGACAATCCAAAGCTGGCGCTTCGTTTTGCTGAAGACGCACGTGCGATTGTGAGCAAACGCGCGTCTGATTATCGCGATTTGGAAAACCAGATTCGCGTGGCGGAACTTTTTGCGACGCTCGATCCGAAACGCAGCTTTGAAGTTTTAGAGCCGGGCATTGCGCAACTTAATGAGTTGCTGGCGGCCGCGCAGGTCTTGAACGGATTCGAAGTGCAAGTGTTTCGCGATGGCGAAATGCCGTTGCAGGGTGGTAGTGATCTGGGTCGCGTCGTGGCCCGATTCGGACAGCAACTGGCATCGCTCGCGAAGATGGATTTTGAACGCGCGCAAGCGACCGCCGATCGATTCCAATTTGCTGAACCGCGGCTGATGTCGAAACTGTCGATCGTGCAGGGCGCCTTCGGCGTGCGGCAGACGTCGCCCGAAAATTTCCGGCGGTTCGAAAATTTTCGATTCCTGACGCGCTAAGTCGCGGAAGGCGCGTGCAAAGAGCAAAGCGTTAAAGAGCAAAGAGCCAAGAGCAAACCTCTGACGCTTGCCCTTAGCGCTAACCTCCTTGCTCTTTGCACGCCCCGCGCCGAACGCAAAGTGAACAGGCGTGTTCCATTTTCGCGCCAACCTTCTGGAATAACCGAGAACCGCAGCCATTCACGATTCGTTATCCTTTCTGGCCGTCATGGTCTGTTTATTGCCTTAATCAACATACGTGAGACGCGCGACTAAATCTCCTGGATCTCGTCTTTTGACGAAAGCGCCAAGCGCAGTCCTGCTGGCGGTGTTCTGCTTTTCCGTGGCGGTCGCGCAGAGCAACAAAACGAAATCGCGAGCGAACGTCAAACCTGCGCCGCCGGCGGCTTCCGAGCTGGAACAACTCAGAAAGCAATACGTCGAGACAACGAAAGAATACAAAGCCAGTCTGGAAAAACTGCTCGACCTTTACAAAGCCAGCGTGAAGAAGGCCGAAGCCCGGCGCGACAAGTCCAAAGAGCTTTTCAAGGAAGGCCTGATTTCCAGGACGCAGTTTGAAGATAGCGAACAGGCGGTCGCCGATGAGCAACTTAAGATCGCCGGCGTTCAGAATCAGATGAAAGGCGCCGAGACGCAGATCTCGCAAACGATGCTCGAGATGGAAGGGGAAAAGGAAATTGCCAGGTTGCGACTGAAGCCAAAAGGCGGATTGATTCAGACGACCTCATTTATTCGCTACACGGGCGCCGGTAGTTGGGCCATCTCACAAGCGGGCAAGCTCGAGCAGTTCTTTCAACAGACTTTCAAACGTCCCTTGCCGATTGCTGTTTTCGGGCAGGGCGCGATTCACAATCGCTGGCACTTGGATCACCGCAATGCGATGGATGTTTCGCTGCATCCGGACGGAGCTGAAGGTCAGGCGCTAATCGATTTCATGCGCCGCAATGGAATCCCCTTTTCAGCATTTCGCGGTGCAATTCCCGGCGTAGCCACGGGACCGCATATTCACATTGGCCGGCCATCTAGCCGGTACTGAAGGCCAGAAGACTGGCACCCTCCCAAACGAAACCGCGGAACACAAAGCGATCGGCCGGCGTATAGCTGGGTCATCAGCGTATGACACCGCAATCCGCAGCCAGGCAAACTCTCACAACGCGAAGCTCGAAACGCCGCGCCGCATTTGCCGGCAATGTGCGCGTGAGCGAAAGCATCTATTCGCCAGGAGACCAGCAGTACAAGCACGCGCATTCGTACGCCACCATTTCAATTGTACTGGCCGGATCGCTGAGCGAGAGCGTGGGAAGCAAAGTTGAAGACGCTTTTCCTCTCAGCGTTGTCGTAAAGCCCGGCGACACGGAACATGCGGATCGGTTCGGAACCATCGGCGCCCGTATGTTCTCGGTCCAGTTTGAACCGCCAATCATCCAGTCGCTTATTGACGGCGATCTAAAACTCAGTCGCTGGCATTGGGTCCATGGCGGAGCGGTAGCGCGCTGGATGTTGTGTCTCTTACAGGCATACCGGCGCACCGCTCTTCCGAACGAAGAACTCGAGGAGATTGTGTACGAAGTCCTGGCTTCATTGCCTACGGCAAAGTCGATGCGAGCGGGGAGTTCTCCGCAATGGCTTGAACGCGTTCGGCAAGACCTGGACGAGAGATTTTGCGAGGGTGTCCGCGTTAGCGACCTGGCCGCGCAGGCAAATGTCCACCCCGTTTATCTGGCCCGCGTGTTCCGACGCTATGTCGGTTGTTCGATTACTGATTACCGGACGCTCTTGAAAGCGCGGGCTACCGCGGAGCTGCTGGCTTCGTCCGGCGTTCCGCTGGCCACTGCGGCCCACGACTGTGGATTCGCCGACCAGAGTCACATGGGCCGGTCCTTCAAATCAGTCACCGGATTGACTCCAAGTGATTACCGAACAATCGTGAACGGCCATCGGCGAGCTGCTTGAAGGCTTTTCTTCGCGCCATCACTGGTTTCAATTGTTCTATATCCAATTACACGCGCCAGAGTATCTTGCCGAATCACGCTCCGGAGCCTCTTTTCGAAATCGGGGGTAATGAATGAAAAAACTAATTGCGGCAACGCTACTAGGCGTGATGTCGCTCAGCACAGTTATCGCTCAGCCGAATAAAGCTGCGTCACGAGGTGTGCAAACGCCGCCTAACCTCGAGCCGTTCATCACCGACCTGCACAAGGGCTTATACCCCGATCAGATTGCTCCCGGCGCAGTCGTCGTGGTCGTCAAAGACTCGCGCGTGATCCTTCTGAAGGGGTTTGGCTACGCCGATGTGGAGGCCAAGCGGCCAGTCACGCCGCAGACGGTCTTCTATACCGCGTCGTCATCGAAACCGTACCTGGCGCTGACCGCGGCAAGGCTTGATCACAAAGGCACTTTGGATCTCGACGCGCCCCTGAGCCGGTTTATTCCAAACGTGAAGCTGCAAGCCCCGCTCTCACCGGACGCGATCACGTTGCGCGACCTGTTAACTCATACTCACGGAATCTCTGGCGGGCCCGTCGATTTCAGACTGACCTTGACCGGCCATGGCACGACCTCACAACTCGTGGAGGCGCTGGCCCAGCATCCGGCGTCAAGGTCGGGAAAAGATTTCGCTTACAGCAACATCGGTTATCAAGTAGCGGGTTTGGCTTTTGATACTTCGCTTAAGCAGAGCTGGAAGGATTTGGTTCAGGAAACGGTTATCAACCCGCTGGGAATGAAAGCCACCACGCCGTATCTTTCGCGCGCGAATCGCGAGCAGCTCGCAATGCCTTACGAAGCAGCCACGCCGGGTTACAAGCGACTCTATTACGCAAAGGCCGATGCAAATATGCACGCCGCCGGCGGCCTGGTTACTACCGGTGAAGATCAGGCGAAGTGGCTGATCATGAACATTAATCGTGGCAGAGTCGGCCGCGCGCAGATTTTTCCCGCCGCCGTAATTGCTGAGACTCATCGCCGGCAAGTTGATCAGGACACGCCGTTCTCGTGGGTGCGCCGGTACGAATATGGTCTCGGTTGGAACATTGGATCGTATGAAGGCGAAAAGTTGATTCACGCACACGGAGCCTTCTCAGCCTTCTATGCGCACGTCTCGTTCATGCCGGAACATCGGCTCGGCGTGGCGGTCTTAACGCACGAGTCATTACTGGGTGACCAGTTCGCGGAAAACGTGGCGCAGTACATCTATGACAGTTTCCTACAAACACCCGGCGCAAAATACCGTTGGGAGAAAAGACTGGCGGCCGCGCCGCAGACGGGAAAGAGGTACCGTGAAGGTTTGGCGGCGGAATACGGCAGACGCGCGGGGCGCCAAAAGCCGCTGCCGCATCCGCTGGAGTCTTATGCCGGCGTTTACGAGAGTTTCGAGGGCGATCGAATGGAATGGAAAGTCGTCAACGGCAAGTTGGTCGTATCGTACGGACCATTGTGGAGTGAGGCTGAGGTGTATGACGCCGCTAAGAATGAACTTCGCGTAGAAATAGTGCCCTCGAGCGGCAACGTGATCGGGTTCACGTTTTCCGGCGATCGAGCGGACGGTCTCACGGCCGGACCGGTGAAATTCAAGCGCGTGAGATAAGAACATCCATGGTCAAAAACTCGAGATTGAGAGAGAATTTGTTTACTGTTCGTAAACGCCTTTGGAAAGTAAAACCGGGGACGTGACCTTCGCAATCGCATCGCAATTCGGGATGGGGAAGAGGAATACTACTCTGGGGGCGGTCTTCCTCTCGTTTCAGAGGCGTGCTTCACTCGGAGCGAGTCTTCTCTGCTGCGCGTTTCTTTTGATGACGGTCCCCGCGTCCGCCCAAGACACCAAAACCCGAACAACGAAGGTGGGTTCAAGCGGGCTTCAAATTCGGCACTATACGGAGATTCCCGCGGCAACTGAGCCCTGTACTTCGGAAGAGTGTGATTGGTGGAATCGGTTGCGAGAAGCCGGCAACAAGCTACTTCAAAAAGGTGACCAAAAGTCCCGCGGGGCTTTTGCAACCCTTTTCGTTGAAGGAATCGAGAAGTCTTACAAGGTACCGCTGGCGGATCGTCCCGCGAAGACGCTTTTCTTTGTGCACCCGGCGCAAACAGACCTGCCACCGCAGCAGCGGAATGGAACCGTCAGCCTCTCAGTCGAGTATCGAGCGGATGGATCGGTAGGTGAGATTAAGCTGTTAAGCGGACTGGGGACCAAGGTTGACCAACGCTGCATCCAGGCAGCACGGAATGTCATATTCTTACCAGCGGTAAAAGATCGCCAATTCGTTACTGAATGGGGGACCCCCCGGTATAATTTCGTTTACAAAGGTGGGCCCTGAGTGGGTAGGTGATGGGTGGGTCTGGGTGGGCGATGCCATTTCGCCTTTAGTTTCTCAGCCGCAATCTTCAGAACTTCCTGCACCTGCTGATCCCAGTACTGCCAATTGTGATTGCCGGGTAATTGCCGGTACTCGTGCGCGATCTTCTTTTCATGCAGGAGCGCCGCGTATCGTGCGTTGTCGTTGGCCAACACGTCTTCGGTTCCGCAGTCGAGATAAAAGTACGGCAGCGAAGAAATCCGCGCGGCTGACGCGTTGCGCGCGAGTTGTTGAATGTCGTTTGCCTTCCGCGTCTCTGAGTCCATGGGACCAAAGACGCCAAACACCGAGTCGCGAATCGCCTTAAAATCCTTCAATTCTTCTTCAGTCCAGGTGGCAGGACGCAATGCGCCGCTCATCGAACCGGCAAAGGCGAACATCGCCGGATACTTCAAACCAAACTTCAGCGCGCCGTATCCGCCCATCGACAAACCGGCCACGCCGCGGCCATAGCGACTCTCGATTGTGCGATAACGCTTCTGCACGTCGGGAAGCAGCTCCCGAATGAAGTAACTCTCGTACTTATCGCTCGCGACGGTCGCGCTGTCCGTGTACCAGCCATCGTTTCCTTCCGGCATGACGACGATGATTCGATATGTTGAAGCGTAATCCGCGACATTCGAACGCGTCAGCCAGTCTGAATAATGGCCAGTCAGTCCGTGCAGCAGATAAAGAACCGGATAACGCGTGACCCGCGATGCGCGATAGTCCGCCGGCAATACAACGTTGTATGGCAGGGTCTTTCCGACGAGCGGGCTGTGAAACTGAACCGTCTCAACCGCAGATGAACGCGCCGACTGAACTAAACCAGCCGCTGATACTGAATGACTTTCACCAACAGCATGAATCGGTCCTGTGGTGAGCAGGACAAGCACCGGCAGGCACAGGTGACACGCAAGTACGAGAAGTTTCGACTTCATTGAGAGAAACGAATTCAGAGGCGCATCTACGGCACGCGTGTCGGTGACAGCCACGATTCGTAAATTTGCTTTTGTCCATCGGTCCGTGCCGGCAGTTGAACGATCCGGTAGGGAACATTTACCCGGTTGCCCAGCTTGATTTCAAATGTCCGCAAATCTTCATTTCGAAATAGCGTAACGCGAACGACGCTGCCGAGCGGCTTGGCGCGGATCAGCGTTTCAAACAGATCTTTGTTCACCCGAATACCGTCGAGGGCCAGGATTTGATCTTTAGCGTTCAACCCCTGTTCGTAAGCGGGACTGCCCGCGCGCACGTTTTTGATTGTGAGAGTTCCGGCCGTTTCTTCAAGGTCGGCCCCCAGGTAGCTTGTTGATGGAATAAGAGTCCCGACGCCAGCTCCGGTTGTATTGAGTGCCAGACCCGCGGCGGAAAGGAAGTCGTTATACGGAAGCTCTTCGCGCCCGCGGACGTAGCGCGAAAAAAATTGTTCCAGGCTGCTACCGGCAATCTGCTCGCAGATTCTTTGAAAATCCGCCGGCGTGTAGTTTCGGTTTTTCTTTGCGAACTCAGCATTGAGTTTACGCATGACATCGTCGAGAGACTTTGCGCCGTTTGTCCGGCGGCGAATTTCGAGGTCAAGCAGCATCCCGAGCAACTCACCCTTCTCGTAGTACGAGACCGATGAATTGATCGAGTTTTCATCCGGCCGATAGTATTTGATCCACGCGTCGAAGCTTGCTTCCTCGACACTCACGAGGTGACGGCCCGGCTGCTCCTGAACAATCTGTATGTTCGCGGCGAGAATTTCGAGATACGTGGCATCAGATATCAAACCGGCGCGGCGCACCATGAGGTTGCCGTAATACTCGGTGATTCCCTCCGCGACCCAAAGCAGCCGCGTGTAGTTTTCTTTCGTGTAATCGAACGGGCCCAGCGGGTCGGGCCGAATTCGCTTCACGTTCCACAGGTGAAAGAATTCGTGCGAGACCAAAGAGTTGAAGTTGAAGTATGCGCGTTCGGTGGTAAATGCATGGCGCCGAAAGCCAAGCGCCGTCGAGTTCAGGTGCTCGAGACCACCGCCAGTGTTCGCCCGCAGGTGCAGAATAAACGTGTAATCCCGATAGGGAATTTCGCCGAACATCGCAATTTGCGCATCGACGATCCGCCGCACACTGTTCAGCAGACGATCGGGGTGGTAGTTGCCTTCGCCGTCGATCACGATGCGATGGGGCACGCCACGCACTTCGAATTTCAGTTCTTTAAAATTGCTGACCTCAACCGGCGAGTCATAAAGGATGTCGAAATTTTCGGCGCGAAAAGCCCAGTGCCCGCCGGCCATCGGCTCGCCGGTCGAGGGCAGGCCGGTCGCGATCTTCCAGTTGCCGTGCGGAATGATATTCAGCGTGACTGGCTGGTTAAGTCCGCCCTCCGGATACATCAACAGCGTCGCGTTGTTCCAGAAGGCGTGGTCTGCATTGAGTTCGCTGGCCCGCACCGTCAGTTCGTTCGCGTAAACACGATACGTGACCCGATAGTCGCGGGCGTTGCCAGTCTGAATGCGCCAGGTGTTCTTATTCGTTTTGATCCAGGGCAGGGACCGGTCATTTCCATCGAAGGCCGCAAACTCCTGCACGTGCCGCGCGAACTCGCGCACCATGTACGAGCCCGGCGTCCACACGGGCATTATCAGATTTACGTGCGACCTGGGTTCGGAGCGCTGCACCCTCATTTCCACATCGAGCAAGTGCGTTGAGGGTTCCGGCATTGATACCGTGAAGGAAATGTCAGGCTGCTTTGTCGCTTGCGCCAGCGCGCTGGCGCTGCAGATCAGAACGAGCAGCCACAGTCGCGCCACCCCGAGGCATCTTTTCCCGCGCATAGTCTCTGGATTCCTCATGCGAAACGAGCTTTGCAAAAACTCATTAGCGACGTGGCTTTCTCCCCTCCCCGCTTGCGGGGAGGGGTTGGGGGGTGGGGTTGTCGCGCTCGTCACCTCTCCCCCCCCAACCCCCTCTCCGCGTGCGGAGAGGGGGGCCGACTTCTTGTGCAAGACGTGTTGAACGATACCGGAAATGAGCGGTGATATCTACGTGAGTCGATAACGGGATCCTTGGTTCACTTTTGACCCTTCTCATTCACACCGCGGCTTTAGCCCGGTGGCAACTTGCGGCCCCAGCAAGGGAAACCGTTTAAACGGTTTCCTGCGCGGCCCGCTAACCTGATCGCCGCGCTAAGGCCACGGCGAGAATGAGAGATTCTCTCAAACTGAACCAGTACACGATACATCGCACTCTGGCGCGCCGGTTACAACACTAGGTGACACGCCGAAACAGATTTATAGTTGGGAGACGATTCACACAAAAGGTCAGTACCACATGCGTAAGCGGGTGGGTTAAGGGTTCAACTCGTTGACTAAGTTGCTATTCCATCTGCTGACGCAGATGGTACTGACCTCATCTTCTGGAAAGGCTATGAGTCATGCTTCGTAAACTGACTGCGACCTCAGCCACCTGGGCCATGCTGCCTTTGCGACTCGCTTTGGGAGTTATCTTCATTGCCCACGGCGCGCAAAAAGTGTTTGGCTCCTGGGAGGGGCCGGGACTCCGCGCGTTCATGAATTTTCCGGCGCCTTATCCATTCATGCGGCCGGCATGGCTTTGGATGGGCGCGGCGGCAATCGCCGAACTGGTCGGCGGAATTCTGGTTCTGCTCGGTCTGTTTACGCGGGTCGGAGCTTTTCTCATCTTCTGCATCATGCTCACCGCGATGCTGGGGGTGCACTGGAGCAAAGGCTTCTTCATGTCGAATTCGGGCATCGAGTACACCGTGGCATTGGTCGGGATGGCTTTGGCGCTTCTCATCGCCGGCGGTGGTCAGGCGTCCGCCGATCGAATGATCAGTCGCCGATAACACGCTGGTTTCAAGTTTCAAGTTTCAAGTTCAAAGTTAGAGCGAATTTCTATTGGTCTACTCGCTGACCCGATGGTTGGATAACTTGAAACCTGAAACCTGAAACCTGAAACCTGAAACTTGGAACTTGAAACCAAGTTATGAAGCGCTCACCCCTCCTCGTAATCTTCGTCACGGTTTTCATCGACCTGGTCGGGTTCGGGATTGTCATTCCGGTGCTGCCGTACTACGCCGAAGGCACGCGCTTTGGAGCGACGCCGCGCGGAGTAGGACTGCTTTTCGCCTCATACTCAGTGATGCAACTGATCTTTTCGCCGGTGCTGGGACGTTTGTCAGACAAGCATGGGCGCCGGCCGGTACTTCTGATCAGCCTGTTGGGCACCAGTCTCGGTTTCTTCGTGATGGGATTTGCGACGACGCTGTGGATGCTGTTTCTCGGAAGAATCATCGACGGCATCTCCGGCGGAAATATTTCAACCGCACAAGCCTACATCGCCGACGTCACGACGCCGGAAAATCGCGCGAAGGGAATGGGGTTGATTGGCGCGGCTTTCGGTCTCGGGTTCGTGTTTGGTCCGGCGATCGGCGGCGTCATGAGCCGCTGGGGTGTGCATGTGCCGTTTATGTTCGCGGGCGCTCTCGCTTTCGCTAACGCAATACTTCTGTATTTCACTCTGCCGGAAACCGTGACGCCCGATCATCCCGCCCGCGTCTCCGCGGCCACCGGCCGGAGTTGGGCTCAAGTCATCAACGCCTTCAAGAACCCGCGCCTCAGTCTGGTGCTCACGATCTACTTTTTGTCGGTTGTCGCGTTTTCGATTCTGACGGCGGTGTTCACGCTGTTCATGGTCTTCCGTCTTGGTTACGACGCGTTTCAGAGCGGCTGGATTTTCGTGTTCGTGGGAATCATCTCGGCGTTCGTGCAGGGCGCCTTGATTGGAAAACTGGTGAAGCGCTTTGGCGAGGCGAAGCTGGTCGTGGCAGGGACGCTCATGTTCACCGGAAGCCTCCTCGTTGTCCCCTTTGTTGGTCCGGCGATGGGACTGCTGGGGGTTCTGGTAACCGGCGCGATCAATTCAGTGGGAAACGCTTTGAACGCGCCGTCGCTCACCAGTCTCGCGTCGAAGTGTGCGAGCGCCAGCGAACAGGGTGTGGTGCTCGGTGTCACTCAATCAGTCGCCAGCCTGGGCCGCGCGGTCGGTCCGTCAATGGCCGCGTTTCTGATTTACAGCACCATCGCCTACGTCGGCGTCGATCGGCTACCGCACCACATGAGCGATGCGTCGATCTTTCGCACGTTCTGGACGGCGGCCGTGATTCAATTCGCCGGGTTCCTGGTCGCGATGTATTTTATGCGGGTTCACGGCAACAAAGAGGTGACAGCGCAGGTGCTGAAAGCGTCTTGAGATTGAGGCGACAGCTCAAAGGAGGCGAACACTACGATGAAACGACTGCTTCTGCTTTGTTTGTTAGTGCTGTTGATCCCGGTTCGCGGCTACTCACAGCAAAAGGAAACGATTTCGGCGAAGGAAGTTCTGGATCGAATGGTTCCGTCTATATGTCTTGTAACAGCTACATGGATAAGGGCAGGGTAAAAGAAGTCTTTTTTAGAGGGTCCGGCAATCGGGTTGTCATAAAACCTTTTACCACGGCCTTTGTGCGGCCCTCGCGTTTCCGTTTTGAATTTACCGAGGACAGCGATCTCAGGGCGGAAAGGTTTATCGTATGGCGCGACGGCGTTTCTATCAGAAGTTGGTGGTCCATAAAACCTGAAACCAGATATTACGAGACTCTCGGACAGGCCTTGGCGGGCGCGACAGGAGTTTCGAGCCAATCGGCCATCGTAGTCCCAAGCATGCTCTTTCAGAATTTGGGGGATACCCGGCGCGTGCAGAATCTGACCGAGTTGAGTTTGGTCACTGAAGAGAAGGTTAGCGGCAGACCTGCGTATCGCATTGAAGGCACGGATTGGATGAACACTCGGGTTACCCTTTGGATAGATAAGAAGACGTTCCTGCTCGTTAAGCTGTTTGAGAAAAGGTCCGGAAAGGTGGAGGTGGAGCTGACGATCCAGTACGAGCCGCAAGTCAACGTAGATGTTCTACCTGACAAACTTGCCTTCAAGCATTAGGCTCTGCGTTTGACATGAACTCCATGAGCTCTTCAACGCCCGGCAAAGCCGCGCGCCCGCCCAACGCCCGACACTTTAAAGCAGCTACGGCGTTTCCAAACTTCAGACACGCTTCGAGGTCTGCACCGCTTAACATTCCGTAAATAAATCCCGCGTGAAAGGCATCGCCGGCGCCGGTTGTGTCGCGACAGGCGCCGGGAACCGCGAACGCGGGTGATTCGATGAATTGACCTTCGCAATAAACCATCGCACCGCGTGCGCCGAGCGTCGCACCGACTATGGCACAGCCATAGCGCGATTCGATTTCAGTCAACGATTCGCGCAAGTCGCTGATCCCGGTCAAGCGATGCGGAAACTCCGAGGAGGTAATCAGCACATCAATCAATGGGAGCAATTCCGGCAGGCCTTCGTAGATGTTGTCGATGTCAGCCGTGACAACCGCGCCCGCGTTGTGCGCTGCGCGCGCCATGGCTACACATGCGGGCGGATCGTGCGCATCGATATGCAGGACACGGCCCCGGCCTGCTAAGTCCCTCGGCACTTCATCAGCCCGGTAAGAAAGGCGTTCGTCGCGATCCCAAATGATGGTGCGCTCTCCGGAACGTTCGTCGATAATGATGAAGGCGATTTGGTTAGTTGCACCATCAATCGTCTCGGCGTGATCGACGTTGACGCCGTCTGAAACCAGGGACTCGCGACCAAACCTGCCGGCGTCATCCGAACCAAACCTGCCGGCATACGCAGTCTTCATCCCGAGCCGCTGCAACGCCACCATCGCAGTCGCTGTTTGCCCGCCCGCGGACTCTTTGTGTTCCGTCAATCTAATTTTCGTGTCGAACTGGGGATATTCCGGGACAACGACCAAATGATCGACAGCATTCAAGCCGAAGCCGACGGCATCGAATTCTTTTTTGTCAGGAAGCTGAAAAGGTAGTTGCACGTCGTTTAATATGTCTGCTGGTAATCAGCTATCATATTTCAGGACAAAGTTGTATGAAGCGGAACGTGACTGGTACGCGCTACGAGCCTGCGTCAGCAGGCGGCATAACATAGCCCCGGGCGTAAGCCCGGGGTTCAGCGGCTACTTATAATTTGAGCCCCGGAGGGGCGGCAGAGTTCTGTCGCCCGCTTCGCGGGCTCGAATCTTATAACAACTGCACCCCGGGTTACGCTCGCTGCGCTCGCTCACCCGGGGCTACCTTCTGCCGCCGTCTTCGAAGGCTCGTTGACGGCCTTTCGGTCAAGGCTCTGATATGCCAGAGTTACTGCGGTTATCAACAATGACTCTCGACGAAAAGCTCAAAGAAATTCCCCGGTCACCGGGCGTCTATCTGTACAAAGACGCGGCCGGAAAAGTGATCTATATCGGCAAGGCCAAGAACCTGCGCAACCGTGTGCGCTCGTATTTTCAGTCCGGCCGCCGCGGCGAATTCAGCTACGGCATCAAGACTGAAGAGCTCGTCTACCAGATCGCCGATGTCGAAGTCATCGTGACGGACAACGAAGTCGAAGCTTTCATCCTGGAAGCTTCACTCGTCAAGAAGCACCAGCCGTATTTCAACTACAAGCTGAAAGACGACAAGTCTTATCCGCACTTGAAGCTCACCGTCAACGAGCCGTTTCCCAAGTGCGTGATCACGCGGCGGATTCAAAACGACGGTGCACTTTACTTCGGACCGTTTCTGCCGGCTTCGATGGCGCGCCGGACAATCGATCTGATCAATCGGACGTTTCAACTGCGCACGTGCGATATCGAAATTGACGGCAAAGCGCCGCGTCCGTGTCTCGAGTATCACATCAAACGATGTCTGGGACCGTGCGTGAAAGGCTTGTGCACGCCGGAAGAATATCAGGAAGCGGTGCGCGACGTGCGCATGTTGCTGGAAGGCCGGAATACGGAACTGGCGGACAAACTTGAGGCGCGCATGATGCACGCGTCGGAAGCGATGCGCTATGAAGTCGCCGCCAAGTATCGCGATCTGCGGAAGACAGTAATCAAGCTTTCCGAGCAACAGAAGATGGCGACGACTTCCGAAAGCGACATAGACATTTTTGGCTATTATCGCGAAGGCAAACGGCTCGCGCTGCAACTGTTCACCATGCGCGAAGGCGACATCGTCGGCCGCCGGGAATTTTTCTGGGAAGACCTGCCGGAAGAAGATTTCAGTCCGGCTGAGTTTCTGAGCGAGGTGTTGTCGCAGTACTACAGCGCCGCCGAACGCGGGCCCAGCATTCCCGCCGCGGATCTAAACACACATGACGTGAATCTCTCGTTGCTGCCGCGCGAGATTCATGTGCCGATTAATTTCGAAGATCGCGAACTGCTTGAGCGTGCACTCTCCGAACGCAAGGGCCGGCGCGTTCACATTCTCGCGCCGCAACGCGGTGAGAAGCGCGACATGATCGACCTGGTCGAAAAGAACGCGAAGCTGGCGTTCGAGCAGCGCTTTCGCGTGCTGAAGCCGGACATGAAGCGGGTCCTCGAAGAGATGCAGGAGACGCTCGAGCTGCCGAGATTCCCTGCCCGGATCGAATCATTTGATGTGTCGCACATTCAGGGGTCGGAGAATGTGGCGGGCATGGTGGTCAGTGAAAACGGGAAAATGAACCGCAGCGAATATCGGAAGTTCAAGATTCGTTGGAAGCAGGGCGCAGACGACTTCGCTTCAATGCACGAAGCGGTAATGCGTCGTTATCGTCGCGTGCGCGACGAACAAAAGCCGCTTCCCGATCTAATCATGATCGACGGCGGCAAGGCGCAATTGAATGCGGCGGCGACGGCAATGCGCGAACTGGATCTGGAAGCCGTGCCGATGATTGGTGTCGTCAAGCCGCCGCTCTATCACAATCAAGTCGCCTATCTGCTCGTCAAAGGCCGTGAAGACAGGCCCGTGTATCTCGATTCTTATTCGCCGGTGCTGCGTCTGATTCAGATGATTCGCGACGAAACGCATCGCTACGCGGTCACTTATCACCGCAAGCGGCGTGAGCTGCGCGACTTCACTTCTGAGTTGTCGGCAATTCCGGGCGTGGGCGACAAGCGAAAAACGCGTCTGCTGCGTCATTTCGGATCGATTCACCGCGTCTCAGAAGCCAGCGTCGAAGAGCTCGCACCATTCGTTGGCCGCAAGACGGCCACAGAAATCGCGGAACACTTCGCGCGGCAAAGGGCTTTGGCCGAAGGCGCGAATGCGGCCTGAGAAAATTGACCATGGAAGACGCGCCGACAATCGAACAAACAAAAGCATTCGCCACCGGGATGTACCAAGGAGCGCAGCTTGTTGCGGACTACATGAAGGACCGTTGGCCAACTGTTAATGGTGTGATTGTAAACTCACAAACCGGACATCGAGACGTGTCTATGAAAGGGCTCTGGGGACGCGCACACGCTTGGATGCAGACGGTTAAAAAACTGAATGACCCGTTAGATTTTCAAGCGACCGCAGTTGCTAACAGAGCTCTCCTGGAGATTACCGTCGATCTGACTTTACTTCATCAAGACAAGACAAATGCTTCAGGATGGAAAATGCATTGGTGGGGTGAATCACAAAAGATGAAATCCGCCGAGCAGATAATTCGCTTTTATCAAGAAAATGGTTTGGATGTTCCGGACCAATTTGATGGGCAAGTCGAATTTGTCCGCAATTCTAAGAGCAGCATAGATCACATGCGTACGGTGCTGTGGCCGAACAAACGCAATCCGAAGAAACCTACTCATCCTGAACGATGGACTGGTAAGCCCACATTATTCGAAGATATTCAAATGGCAGACGTGTTTTATGCGTCCCAAATAGAAGCAGACTTAGGCTCATCGTTGACCGAATACTACCGGACTGAGTACGCCAAGATGAATTGGCGAATTCATTCTGGAGTTGCCGCGTTTTGGAATCAACCGCCGCAATCTTTCAATCTCGTGTCAGCATTTGCATTTAAGTGGTGCGCGGATTTTGGGATGCTCTGCACTAAGATTGTGTTGACGGATTTCGGATTGACTGCCGTTCTCGACAATCTCAGACAGCAATGGGAAGACATCAGGACGCAGCGAGAGCTGCTGTGTTTGCAACACATCAAAAACCCCAGTAATCAAACCGATGGCCCGAACTGAAACAGTTTTGCGCGTCTTTGTTTCGTCTCCGAGCGATGTTAAGGAGGAGAGGACTGCGCTACAAGAGTTAATACAAGAACTTAACAATACGTGGAGCAAGAATCTCGGCGTTCGCCTGGAGTGGGTTGGCTGGGAAACCCACACATTTCCAGCAGCAGGGTCGGATCCCCAAGCAGTAATTAACGAACAGATTGCAGATGAGTACGACATTTTTGTCGGGCTCATGTGGACTCGCTTCGGCTCTCCTACTGCGCGAGATGGTTCCGGTACTGCTGAAGAGTTCCACCGTGCGTACGAAAGACATAGACATGTTCCAAATGACATCCGGGTGATGTTTTACTTCAAGGACGCTACTGTAAGCCCCAGCGAAATAGATCCGGAACAACTCACATCTCGAAAGAAGTTCCAAGATGAACTCGGGGAGAAAGGAGTCTATTACTGGACATTTATTAGTAGGGACGAATTCGCTCAATTAGCACGAATGCATCTGGGTCGCCAAGTGCAAGAGTGGGGAAAGACTTGGGGAGTTCAAACAGCCCCTGAGGGTGTCGTCTCTACAACCATACAAAAAGACGAAGAATCAGCAGACTCCCAGCACGATGATGAGGACGTAGGATTGCTGGACCTCATCGAGGAGGGGCAAGAGAATTTTCAGTCGATGACAGAAGCGTTGACGCGGATGAATACGGCGATGGAAGACCTCAACTCTCGCGTCAGAAGCGGTGCTGCAGATCTGAATCGCATAACCGCCGGCGGCAACATTGAGGTAAAAGATGTGAAGCGCATTAGTAATCGGATCGCGGAAGCACTTAACAGTTTTGCCGCGCTCATGGAAGCAGACGTCCCTGTGGTTAGCGCCTCATTTTCTAATGGGATGGACGCGTATAGCCGCGCCCTCACAATTGAGGAATTCCGCCCGCAAAATGAAAACGATCTGAACCGCATGTTATCGGGGATTCGGATGTTGCAGGCCGTGTTTGCTCAGTCTCAGGTTCAAATGGCCGAATTTCGGGAGAGCATTGCCGACACTCCGCGCACGACCACGATGTACAACCGAGCAAAGAAGCGAGCGCTGTCGATTCTTAAGCAATTCGAAGAAGAACTTGTAGGCGGTTTGAATCTGTCAGCGGAGGTTGAAAAGGCCATCGAGCAAATCCTAAGGAATGGTTCGGGCGAAGCGTGAGCGAAGCGTGGAAGAGCTCGCGCCATTTGTGGGCCGCAAGACCGCTACGGAAATCGCAGAACACTTCGCGCGGCAAAGGGCTTTGGCGGAAGGGGCGAATGCAGCGTGAAAGTATCGGCCCGGTAGATAGGCCTTTCTCTTGGGAATAGGGCTCGTCTGACCAATTCGCGCTAGACGAGAGTTAATATACCTATGTAGGGTCTTTTAGGGCGTATGGTAGAAAATCTAAACGTTCAGCCTCTCGATATTCTACTGCAGGGAGTATCTGTTTGGAACGAATGGAGAAAAGGGAATCCACTACACACTCGGTTAAGTAGAGCGAACCTTAAGGGCTGCGAGCTTCCACATGCTGACATGAGACGCGTGGACCTGTTTAAGACTAATCTGAGCCATGCGAACCTTGATTTCGCGAACTTTAGACGTGCCAATTTGAGTCAAGCGGATCTTAAAAACGGGAGCTTTAACGAGGCGAGCTTCGACAGAGCGTATTTGCGTTTGGCAGATTTAAGCTACTCTAGTTTTAGGAATGCAAATTTCGACAGAGCCAATCTCGGAAGAACCAATCTAGCTGCTGCGGACTTCAGCGGGGCTAACCTCTTCGGAGTGGATTTTAATGACGCCACACTTCATGGCGCCAATATGAGTTATGCCAGAGTCGGATGGACCAGATTTGGCAATGTTGACCTAAGTGGCGTTCAAGGACTGGACACGGTAATCCATACGGGGCCGTCCACCGTCGGAATAGATACCCTGTTTCAGTCATTAGGCCGAATCTCAGAAACGTTTTTGCGCGGGTGTGGCGTCCCAGATGCGCTTATCGTTCAAGTTCCTGCCCTTGTAGGGGCAATCGAACCCATTCAGTTTTATTCTTGCTTCATTAGTTATTCGAGTAAAGATCAAGATTTCGCTAATAAACTTTATTCTGATCTGCAAAGCCGGGGAGTGCGATGTTGGTTTGCCCCGGAAGATCTAAAAATAGGTGAGAAATTTCGTACGCGTATTGACGAAGTAATTCGAGTATATGACAAATTACTTCTAGTCCTCTCTGTTAATTCAGTGTCGAGCTCTTGGGTCGAAAAAGAAGTCGAAACGGCTATAGAAAGAGAACAACAACTGACCCGTACTATGCTTTTTCCGGTCCGACTGGATGACTCAGTATTGGAGATAAGCTCAGGGTGGCCAGCTGATATTCGCCGTCAGCGCCACATTGGCGACTTTAGTCAGTGGAAGACGCCTGACGCATACCAAGAAGGGTTCGATAGGTTGTTGCGTGATCTCAAGTCCGGAGCAGCGCGGATAGACGATTAGACTTCCCATTGCTTTCTCCCACATGACCCTGATCATTGAGATAAAGAAGCTCGCCGAAGTTGCGTCTTTAAATTTCGCCCGCGCAGTGAGTATTTTTTGGGGTGAATGATTAAATAGCGCGCAGGTTAGGAAACCAATTATGTGCATTGAAGACGATTGCCCGGAGGATATTTCCAGTCGGCGGGCATTCTTGTCCGGCGCGACGGCGACGCTCGCCAGTTTCGCGTTGCTAAACGTTGCGGACACAAACGCGCAAACTCAGAACGCGCCAACGCGAGTCCTGGATGACCCTTCAATTCAACATGGCCGTGTCGTCTTCAAACATAACGGCGTCGAAACTATCGATGGCTATCTCGCGCGCCCGAAGGCCGACGGCGTCTACCCATCAGTGCTGGTGATTGCGGGCAATCGCATCACCGAAGAATACATCCCGAACACGTGTGCGGCGCTGGCGGTGGCCGGGTTTGTGGGACTCGCGCCGAACATCTTTCATGTTTTGCCCGACGCCGCGAGGACGCTGGCGGAAATGCGTGCCGCTGGTGCAAACCACACTGATCTTGATGTGCTTGAAGATCTCGACGTCGCGGCGGATTATTTGCGGCAGCAATCGTTCGTCAAAACTGACACGATGGGCGTGCTTGGATTTTGTTATGGCGGAAAGATCGCGATGCTTTATGGTGCACGCTCACGCCAGATTGATGCCGTCGTGCCTTTTCATCCAGGCGTGACGAAGGCGAGCGACGTGAAGCGGCTAAAAGTCCCGGTGCAGATTCATCACGGCACGGCCGACGTAGCCGTCGCATTGGCTGAAAGTCAGCGGCTGGTGAAGGAGCTTAAGAGTCAAAGGACGCCGGTCGAACTGTTTACGTATGAAGGAGCAGGTCACGGTTTTCTCGCGTACACGCGTCCGACGTATAACGCTGAGGCTGCGAAGTTGGCCTGGCAGCGCGCGGTGCCTTTCCTGCGCAAGCATCTCGGATGAACGGCTGAGTTTTCGTGGTCGCACGTTTGATTCTCGACGTGTGCAGCAAAGCAAACAATAACCAAGCAAACGGAGTGTGGTTTGCTTTTCTCTGTGCGGCTTTGTGGTTCTCGGTGTCTCTGTGGTGGTAGTTAAAGACAAATTCACCGCAGGGAGACGGGAGTTCCACCCGAGCGCCACAGAGATTCTGAAACCAGGACTATCGAGGCAAACCTAATCTTCCCTGCAGCGTCGAAGCGGCAGCCATATTGTGGCGTTTTTTGAGTCGTCTCTCGGATGAAAACGATTCCCACATTTCTGATTCTTGTTTTAATTTTCGCGCCTGCATTCACTCAGAGTCCGCAGCAACCGCGCCGCCCAGAGCACGCCATACCTCTGGATGGGTTTCTCACGAAGGGCGGCGTAGTCAATTTTGCCGAAAGCAGCGTCACTTACACGGGTGCGCGATCTATACCGCAAGTCGTCAAAGCCGGAATGGAATTGGGGAATGGCGACACGATTCAAACCGGTTCCGATGCGCGCGCCGAGATTCTGCTGAATCCCGGTTATTACTTGCGGCTTTCTGCCAGAACTCAATTGACTCTGGTTGATTTAACTCCGACCAATCTCACTTTAAAAATCGAAGCTGGTTCGGCCATCGTTGAGGTTTGTGTAATCAGGGGCCGGATGGCCAAGTGGGAGTATGACCGCGCGTTTCCTTTCCAATATGAGCCGGTGACTGTTCGGTTTCCGGGAAACGAATTCGGAATCGTTTCGGGTGGCCTTTACCGGTTCGATGTAAATGAAGATCGCGAAACGCGACTGCGGGTCAGCAATGGACGCGCGTTTTTTGCCGGGCAGCGCGTGG
Organism: Pyrinomonadaceae bacterium; assembly: GCA_036277115.1. Classification (NCBI taxonomy): domain Bacteria; kingdom Pseudomonadati; phylum Acidobacteriota; class Blastocatellia; order Blastocatellales; family Pyrinomonadaceae; species Pyrinomonadaceae bacterium. Next base: position 1,134,358 of record DASUNM010000023.1, on the reverse strand, counting down.
ATAGCGGTTTCTCGGCAACGTTCCGCGATGACGCGGCGAAGCTCGAGAAATTCAATATCCAAACCGACGAGTTTGATGAGTGGAGTCGCCAGCGCAGCCAATCGTTAGTCCGATCGAATGACACTCTGAAGAACAGCAAGTGGTATCGCACTCTGAAAAGTAATTCACGCAGCTATCTTGACACCGAGACTGACGAGGAGCGGCAATCAAAACGCGCAGCAAGTATTGTGAGAGCTCTGGGCGGTTTTGTAAGTTTCGTTCAGCCGGGAGTCTTTGTCCGAGATAGCCAGTCTGATTGGCACGCGGTTGAGAACGGCCACGATTTGAAATACGGCGACGTGGTCAGGACGGATGACGGTGGCCGGCTTGAGATCGCGTTGTATATGACCTGCTCGCTGTTTCTAACTACGAACACTGAAATTGTTTATGGATCCGGACGGGACGGAGACGCGGCCATAGAAGTCGTGCGGGGCTCAGCAATGATCATTTTAGGTTTCGGCGAGGAAGCGGAAGAATTTCGGCGGCCAGTAATTACTTTCGCCGGGTCTGGCACCGAGTTCGAAATCCTCCAAGACGGAGTGTACCAACTGACTACCGGGCCGCGCGGGTCCGATATGAAGGTGTACGTAGGCAGAGCGCGAGTTGGCGTCCGCTACATCGAGGCAAATGAACGGGCCCTGTTTGGAAATAGCCAGGTGGGAGTCCAAAAACTCGGCCAGTACTCCCGCGACAGCTTTTATGCCTGGAGCGTCAAGCGAGTGATATTTCTTGAGAATAGACTTCGTCGCGTTCAGCTCAATGGCCTGTGGTTTTTTGATGATGCGGCTGGCCACTACACGCTTGTGAGAGGCATCAATTGGGTAAAGTCGCCCTATGGCGGTAATTACGAAGTGGGATTTATCCGATTTAAAACCAGCGCTTGGCGTGGTTGAGGTCTGCAAGAGATTGAGACTATCCCCGTTCGATAAATAAGGGACAAAAATGAGATACGTTTTCATGTTGCTCGGCTTAACGGTGCTAATGCTCTTCAGCAGTACGCGCGTTTCTGCTTGCAGTTGCGCCGGGGAAGACTCTCCTTGCGAGGAGTATTGGGAAGTTACGGCCGTCTTCATCGGCACGGTGATCGAAGGGAAGCTGGTAACTGTGAAAGAAGGCGACTTCGAATACCAGCGGCGCGCCGTGCGCATTTCGATCGATGAAGCGTTTCGCGGCGTGGAAGGCGCGGAAGTCGAAGTGCTGACGGGCCTCGGCGGTGGTGACTGCGGATTCGGCTTTCGTCGCGCGCAGCAGTTTCTCGTCTACGCTTATCGATCTGAGAGCGACCAAAAACTGCACACCAATATTTGCACGCGCACCCGGGCGATATCGGAAGCCGATCCGGATCTCGTATACATCCGCGGATTAAGTAAAGCCAAAGCCGGCGGAACGATCAGCGGCGAAGTTGTTCGCGAGCGGCGGAATGAGACAGGCGGGTCGAACGGTGAACCGCTGGCCGGCGTGAAGGTGACGATCGATGGGCCGCAAAAAGCCGAGGCGGTCACTGATGCAAAAGGAGCGTTTAAGATCGAGGGCGTCGAGCCCGGAGAGTATACGGTTGTGCCGGCCGCGCCGAAAGGACTCGCAACGCGCGGCCCTGATACAAAAGTGAAAGTTGCGGATCGCGGGTGCGCCGTTGTGCACTTCTGGCTTGAGTCGAACGCTAAACTCGGCGGTCGAGTGCTCAATGCTCAAGGGCTTTCAGTCGCTAAAGCCCAAATCACCCTGCTTCAAGCTGACAAAGAAAGGTACCAGGGACACGAGGATTATGCGTACGCGGATGAAGACGGCTCGTATAGTTTCAAACTGATCCCGGAGGGCCGTTATGTGCTGCAAATTCGTTTTGACGGCATGAGCAGTCAGGACCGTCCATTCCCGGTAATGTATTACCCCGGCACGACGGACAAGTCTCAGGCCCGAGTCTTTACTATCAAAGAAGGCGAGACGATTGACCTCGATATTAAGGTCCCGCCGCTGCCGTCTGAAGTCGAGATTCGCGGACAGGTTGTGGCGCCGGACGGCAAGCCGGTCACCAACGCGAATGTTGGTTACATGGTGCCGAAGGACAGCGTCTTTTACGGAATCAAGGTTGACGAAGCGGGACGATTCAGCTTTAAGGCTTACGCCGGCCTCACGCTCACCGTCAGCGCTTCGCTGGAAGTCACGAAAGGCAAATTCGCCAACGCTCACTCTTCTCCCATCGTGGCCGGCGTGCATACTGAACCGATCAAGCTTGTTCTGACGCCGCCGTCGCCGTAGAAAAGGCGGGCAACCCCGCCTAACAGGACTAGAAGCATGAGATTGGGCGAGACTATCACCTCGGTGTGGCAATTCAGCGTTATCGCCTTGGCAAGCTGGCTTTGCATGGCGTGCCCGCCGGCGACTCTCGCGCAGACCGCTCAGCCCGTCACCAAAAGTTTCGATTTCCGCAACGGTACTGTGGGGTGGCAAGCCGGCTTTTCGGATTACCCGCCAGCTACCGATCAAAATGATTTGTACGAACTGCGAGCTGAGATAAAGAACTTACCTCCGGAATTGGGTGTAAGCGGAACCGGATACTACATTCAAGGTGACAATCATTCCGATGATCTGTTCATGTTCTTGAAACGACGATTAGATCGCAACGACGGCATCGTCGCCGGTCAGACTTATCAAATCACTTTTACGATTGTTTTTGCGTCGAACGCCCAGAGCGGGTGCGGCGGTGTCGGTGGCTCACCTGGTGAAAGCGTTTATCTGAAGGCGGGAGGATCGCCGGCGGAGCCAAAGACTTTGTTTGCTAAGCCGACCGTTTTTCCCTGGCTGAGGATGAACGTGGACAAGTCAGATCAAGCGCAGAGTGGGATTGCCGCGTCGGTGACGGGGAACATTGCCAACGGCCAGCCGTGCAACATTAATCAACGGCCCTATGTTTCTATCCAGCGCACTCATCAACACACTTCGTTGGTGAATGCCAATTCACGCGGCGAACTCTGGCTGCTGGTGGGAACGGACTCGGGTTTCGAAGCGATAACGGGCTTGTATTACCAACAAATCCACGTCAGTCTCGTACCGGTTAATCAGCAGCCGCCAGTCTTGCTTAGTTATCTGAATCGCCAGTTTGAATACACCGGAAAAGCCACGGCGTTAGAGTCGGTAAGCCTGATGAGCGAGCCTTTCGCCGTCACGTCCCCACAGAATCTTTTTAGTACCGATCAACGCACGCGGTTAACGCTGTTTGGATACAATCTGGAATTAAAAGACGGAGAAATCCCGGCAGTAATTACCGTAGAAGCCATTGATTCGCAGAATGTCACTTACGTTTTGCCAGTCGAAGCCGTGAATGAAGTTCCTGATTTCAACTGGATAACGCAAGTCACGGTCTGTCTCACCGACGACCTTAGGGGCCGGGGCGATTTGTCCCTAGCTGTAAAACTCCGCAGCGTGAAGAGCAATCAATTGCCAATCGCAATGAGATAGGGTGTGCGCACCCGCAGGCTGTTCCTAATTTCAGAATCTCGGTGGGACTCTGTGGTTCATGGCGCCCGTTTTCCGACCATCAGAACGAAAGCCACCGGAATGGTTCGCTCGATGACACCGCAGCGGGGCGACGCCGCTCTAACCGTCCGGGTAAAACTCAAGTTCAGCTTTCCTTCTTCGGACGTTCATTCGCTTTCAAAACTCGTTTGCGCAGGCGAATTGATTTGGGTGTTACTTCGACCAATTCGTCATTGGCAATGAACTCCAAAGCCTCTTCCAGGGACAAGTCCTTCACCGGCACCAGTCGCATGGCTTCGTCCGAACCCGACGCGCGCATGTTCGTCAGTTTCTTTTCCTTGATCGCATTCACATCCAGATCGACCGCGCGCGCGTTCTCGCCGACAATCATGCCTTCGTAAACTTTGGTGTTGGGCCGGATGAAGAGAACACCGCGCTCCTGAAGGTTATAGAGCGCGTAAGTAGTCGAAGTGCCCATGCGATCCGCGACCAGCGAGCCGCTGCCGCGGCCTTTCATCTCGCCCATCCATTTGTCGAAACGCAGGAAGAGCGTATTGAGCAAGCCGGTGCCTTTAGTTTCCGTCAGGAACTCGCCGCGAAATCCGATCAGCCCGCGCGATGGCGCTTCGAATTCAATGCGCACGCGGCCGGTGCCGTGGTTTACCATCTTCGTCATCTGGCCTTTGCGCCGGCCCATCGCTTCAGTCACGACGCCGATAAAATCTTCCGGGCAATCGACCACAACTAACTCGACTGGTTCGTGCAGCTCGCCGTTGACCCGGCGCGTGATGACCTCGGGTTTGGAAACCTGCAGTTCGTAACCTTCGCGCCGCATCATCTCAATCAGGATGGCGAGTTGCAGTTCGCCACGGCCCGAAACCTTGAATTGATCGGGCGAATCCGTTTCCTCGACGCGAATCGCGACGTTCCCGAGCAGTTCACGTTGGAGGCGTTCGTTGATCTGACGCGAGGTGACGAACTGACCCTCCGTGCCCGCAAATGGCGAGTTGTTAACCGTGAAGATCATCGCGATGGTTGGTTCGTCCACGGCGATCGCCGGCAGCGGCTTTGGGTTGTCGGGATGGGTAATCGTCTCGCCGATGTTGATGTCTTCGACGCCGGCCAGCGCGACAATTTCGCCCACGCCGGCTGTATCAGCCTGAACGCGCTTCAGGCCTTCGAAAACGTAAAGCTCTTTCACTCTGGTTTTCTTGACCGTGCCTTCGTGCCCGGCGATCACTACTTCCTGGTTGCGCGCGATCTCACCGGAGAAGATTCTTCCAATCGCCAGGCGGCCGACGTATTCGCTGTAGTCCACATTCGCCACCAGCAGCTGCAGAGAATCTGTGCGCAGCGCATGCGGCGCCGGAATCGTTTCAATAATCTGATCGAACAGCGGTTTCAGGTTTGCCGAAGTATCATCAAGTTTCTTTTTGGCTACCCCATCGCGCGAGATGGCATAGAGAATGGGAAACTCAATTTGCTCGTCGGTGGCATCAAGATCCAGGAACAACTCGTAGATCTCGTTCACAACTTCTTCGGGGCGGGCGTCCTGCCGATCGATCTTATTGACGACGGCGATCGCCGGCAGTCTTGCTTCCAGAGCTTTGCGCAGCACAAATCGCGTCTGCGGTAAGCAGCCTTCGGCCGCGTCCACCAGCAACATCACGCCATCGACCATCTTCAGCACGCGCTCCACTTCACCGCCGAAATCAGCGTGGCCCGGCGTATCGACGATATTGATTTTGTAATCGCCGTAACGCACGGAAGTGTTCTTGGCCATGATGGTGATGCCGCGTTCGCGCTCGAGATCCATCGAGTCCATGACCCGGTCGACGATGGTTTCGTTGTCGCGATAGGTGCCGGCCTGCTTGAGCATGGCATCAACTAGAGTCGTCTTGCCGTGATCGACGTGGGCGATAATTGCGATATTGCGAATCTTGTTTGTATCCATTGCTGCGTCCCGATAGTGAAGAAAACTCACCTGAAGGCAAACGATAAGGATAGAGGGGTGGGCAGCAAAGCACAAACCGGCGAGTTAGTTGGGGACTGGTTCAGTTTAAGAGAGTCTCTCATTCTCGCCGTCGCTTTAGCGCGGCGATCAGGCTGGCGACTGCGTGGGAAACCGTCTAAACGATTTCCAATTTGCATGGCCGCAGGGGCCACCGGGCTAAAGCCGCGGTGTGACTGAGAAGGCTCAAAGTGAACCATCCCCTCAGGAGGGGAAGAGAACCTTAATTGAGAGATGAACCGACTGATACGGCAATTAGAAGCTGAGCCTGGCGCGCACGCTAACCTGGCGATTGCCGCCCGATGAAGCGGTGCCACCGGGTCCGAAAATGAACATGCTGGAAGTATTAGTCGACTGCAGGAAGAAAGGTGAAGCCATGTTTCCCACCGGCGCGGCCCTGTTTGTGTGATTCAGCGCATTGCTCACATAGACCGACAAAACCAGAGAATAAGGTCTTTGCGGCTTTGCGGCAGGCGTGGGGCTGGCCGGCGCAGCGGTTGTCGCCGAGACCACCGCCGGTGTACCGGTCGCGGCGATGGCGGCCGTTTTTGCTGGAGTCGCGCGTCCGAACTTGAAAGTCTTTGACGCGCCCACGTTCACGGAAAAGAAAGTCGGCCCCTGCGCAAAGTTGCGCGGGATTATTTGTTGCCCTGGCGTCGGATTCGGATCCAGCGCCCCGAACGGGGTGATCACCACTCCGGGTTTGTTCAAATCGGTGGCGAACGCCGGCCGCTCGGAAAATGAAGTATCGCCGTTCGTGTCGCGTCCGGTCGTGATATTGAACGGTGGACCGGAATTCGCAATGATGAATGTGTTCACGCTGAAGCCGGACTTGGATTGATAACTTGCGCCGGTCGAAAACCAGTGGCGCGTGTCAAAGTTCGCGCGGGCCCACTCGTTACTGTAATCGTACGCGTCGAAAGGCGACCCGGTAGTCCCCCAATCGTTACCGCGCGAATAATTCAATGAGTAGTTCGTCCAAAAATCGATCTTCCCGGCAATTTTGCCGTTCGCCCCTACGCTCAGGCTGTCGTATCTCGAGCGGCCATCAGAGTTATATTCGTATATGTTGCCCGCCGCGAGACCGAAGGGCCGCACACCGCTGGTAGGAATTGCGGGATTGAAGGTCCCACCCAACGGCGCATTGATATTCAAGGTGCGCACCGAACGTCTTGTCTCGCCATGCGCATAGGTTAATTGAAACTGAAGTGTCTTCGAGAACTGGTGTTCCATGCCAATAGTCGCCCGGAAAATTTGTTCCGGCGCAAGGCGGGGATCGAGGACGCGACGGGATCCGGGCACCGAAAAAGCATTCAACAGAGTCACCGGCGGCACTAACGGAAACAAATTCAGGACGGCCGGGTCGGTAACGTTGAACAGCTGTTGGTTGATACCGTTGAAACGGTTCGTCAGCAGCGTCCAGTTCTCACCGATTCGTGAGTAAAAGATGCCAAAGCCGCCGCGGATTACCGTGCTCCGCGGACTGGGGGCGGATGCGGTTTTCGTTTCGCCTGGCTTCGCGGTCGAACTCTTGCCATCGGCACCGGCGTTTCGTTTACCAAACGCCGGCGACCAGGCAAACCCGATGCGGGGCGCCAGATTGAAATTGCTGCTGATGTTGCTCTGGTTTTCGTAACGCAGCCCCGGCGACAAAGTGAAATTTGGACTGACCTTCCATTCGTCCTGAAAATAAAAACTCACGTCTGTCTGGGCGACGTCAGCTTCGGGATTACCGCCGGCGATCGAGAACTGAGTTGCGCCACCGCCGAGCAGTCTGATTTGTGTCGGGCTGAGATTCTGTCTTTGAAATACGAGCGTCCGGCGATAGCGCTCGATGCTGGTTAGCTGAATCGCCGGAGCGCCCGGCACGATTTGATCGTTGGCATCGAGGGCGGGCCCGACACCGCCGGTAAACGTGTAAGTGCCACCGAAATTCGACGGCGAGATGCTTACAATTCTTACATACCTGAGCCGTCCACCCACCTTCAGAAAGTGACGCCCGTAAGTCCACGACGTAAAGTTTTGCAACTCCACGCGATCATCTTTATTACTGGCTGAACCCACCTGCGATCCGCCGCCGAAGAACGATTCAGAGACGTTCAGCCCGGGCAACGAATTATTGGCCGTTTGCCGGGATATGCGGTGACTGAACTGCAATCGAGTCTCGTTGATGGTCCTCTCATTAATGAGCGCCGTCTCAGTAATCTGAAGTGTGTGTGATTCGTTACTAGTGCGATAAGCGCGTGACGGCAAAGAGAATCCGCCGATACCCTGAGGATCCTGTGACGAGCGCCCGTATTGATAATTCGAAACGAGCGTGTGCTTCTTGTTGATCTTGAGATCGTTTCGCCAGCCAAGATTGGTCGAGGCTCCGGGAATGACAAAAATCTGATTGAACCCGACTGGCTTCAGCGTGATCGGTTCCAGGATCGTGGCATTGACGACGGTGTTCGTGAAGTTCTCGTATCGATTGAGATAGAAAGTAAAAGAGGCGCGCTTTTTCACCAGCGGTCCCGTCAGGCTGCCTCCCCACTGGCGCGTCTGAAACGGAGCGCGCACTTTCGCAAACGGATGTCTTGAGTTCAGACTTTCGTCGTTGAAATTGAAAGATACTCCACCGTGGAATTTGTCGGTGCCCGGCTGGGTAAAAATCTCGATGCCTCCCCAACCCGGATATTCATTTTCGGCGGCATAGGGATTTTGATTAATGCGAACCTTGCGGATGGTTTCCTTCGGCGGTACCTGGCCGTTTGAAAATCCGTCAACCTTAACTTGTGCACCCCCGCCTTCGCCCTGTGGTGGGCCAGCGAGCGCCTGTAGTGCGGCGGCGAACGCTTCCGGATCATTCGGCAATGCTTCCAACTCGCGTTGACGGAGCGTGATCGCGTCGGCATTACGGTCGGCATCGGTGCTGATGATGCTGTTGTCGACGACGACTGTTTGTTCAACTGAGCCGATTACCAGCTCCAGGTTCACCGTCGAGGTCTTCGCGGAGCGCACGCTTACGTTTCTATGTTCGAGCGTGCTGAACCCCTCAGCCGTGACGGTCAGGTCGTAATTACCCGCAGCGAGAGTCCGGAATTCGTAGTTGCCATTCACGTCGGTAGTGACCGTGCTGGTGGCGCCCTTACTGTCCTTAGCCATGACGGTTGCCGCGACGACAAGACCACCAAGCTGATCAGTGACTGTGCCTTTGATTGAACCGGTGTTCGGTTGTGAATGGGTGGTAGTCGCGGCCGCGAGCAGCAGGAGACTACAAAGTGAGTATTTGAGGGATGCGAAGCTTTTCATCACAGCTTCCTTGGGAGCGATCAGTTAATTGTCGATTACATGAATCCAGAACGTGCGACGAAGTCATTCGGGAAAGTCGGGATTAAGACCCCGGACTTCAAACTTGTACACGCCACCGCAGAGAAACGGTTTCAATAAGTTACAAGGGCGGCGTTAGTTAACCCTGCCGCCCCGGTGTCAGCTATCCGTTACGATTATCGATGCGGCATCGCCTGCGTCGCCGGCATCCCTTTCATCGGCACCGGCAGCTTGCCGTCGGCGTTGCGGGTCAGCGCGATGAAGTCGCGATCGAAGCGAATCGAATCGAACATTGCATCGACGCGCGCTTCCATCATCTCTTTCGCCCGCACGGCCTGATAGCGTTCGTACACGTAGAAGTGACGGCGCAGCAATTGAAGCGCTTTCTCTTTCTGACCATTCTGCGCGTAGATTGCCGCCAGGTTGTACGACGCCGGGAGCAAGTTAATGTTCTCGCGCGCAATCTTCAGCGCTTCTTCCTTCTCGCCGTTCGCCGCCATGAAGACCGCCGCGAATACGATGTTGTAAGGATCCTTCGGGTCGAGCGCCAGCGCCTGTTGCGTGTATTCGTTGCCCTTCGCTGGATCGCCTTCCGAATTCCAGAAGACCGCGAGGTTTCGATAAGCGAGCGCCAGCGGATATTCCGCCACGGCCTTTTCCATGAAGGTGAGACCCTTCTTGAACTCGCCGTCATGGATAGTCATCTTGCCGAGTCCATGTAAGGCGACCGAGCGCGAAAGCGGATCGGCGGGCATATCCAGAATCTGGTTGAAGACTTTTCGGGCTTTGTCCCAGTCGCCGATGTTGTGCCGATAGTTCTCACCGAGATAGCGCAGCGGCGTCGGATCAGCTGGGTCCATGCGATGCGCCTGCATATAGAGACGATCCGCCAATTCGTATTGACCGCGATGTTCGGCGGTAAGCCCGCGTCTCATCACGCGCTCGATCGCAGCGCTTTGACGCGGCTCAAACACCGGTGACGGCGGAATGCTCGCGACGTCCGTGACGCCGAGCTTCTTCAGTTCTTTCACCGCGTCTTTTGCCTTCTTAGGAAACTGGCATTTCTGCTCGACCACCGATTTGTAAATCTTAATCGCGCCATCTTTGTCCCCGGCCGTGACTTTGCGGGTTGCTTCGTTCATTTGGGAGGTGACTTCGCTTTCGCGCTTCTTCATTTCCCCATCAACCAGTTTTTCGACGTCGGCGACTTTCAGTTTGCCGTTGGCGTTCTCAACTTTACCGACCAGCGTGCCGTCAGGCATGGCCAACGCCGCTATGGGCCGGGTGGATTCGCCGATTAGCTTGTCTGCATGCGGAGTACTGACGCCATCGCTAACTTCCATTGCCACGCACTGCGTGGCGTAAAGCGAAAGGATGCGCGACTGGCGCAGACTCGAGGCTTTGACTTCGGCTTCGGACGCTGGGAACCAATAGAGCACCAGCCCGGTCGCCGGCGCGTCGTTCGCCTTGCGGACTTTCCAGGGCACCGGGTAAACCGGCGCCGATGAACCGCCGCCGCTCGAGCTGCCACTGACGCCGCCGCCACCACCACCGCCGCCACCGCCGCAAGTTGCGAAGGTTGATTGGACGAAGAACATGGCGAGCAGCGCGACAGCCACTGCGCGGGCGAGTTGTGCTTTCATTTGAAGTACCTCCGAAGCGTTGAGTCAGTACCACCTGCGGTAGCGGGTGGTTGGAGTTGGAATCCGAAATTGGCTTATTAGCTGGTTCAATCCCGACTAATCGGGATTCTGACATTCAAAAAAACGTCTGCCGGCTGAGACGTCAGATTCAGCCGGCTCGTTGCTCATTGAAATTCAAATGGCTACGGGCCGGCGAGATTATATTCCTACCGGCCCGTTGATTCTAGGTTTGACAGCTTAGGTCAGTTGGCGCAGCCGTACATCTTCCAGGCGGCGGCCTGTTGCTCAACAGCCTGTTTGCAAGCCGCTGCCAACGATGCCTTTGTCTGTGGATTGTCGGCCAGTCTCTTCCACTGGTCTCGCATCTGTTTGCCGGCGTTCTCGTACTGCGCACGCACCATCTCAGGGACTTTGTTGGTGCAGGAATCATACTTCGCGAGGAAATCATCGCATTCCGGTACGCCGATGCTGGTGCCGCTCGTCGAAGCCGTAGTCGTCGCGGGCGTGGTTGTCGCCGCGGGTTTATCAGTTGAGCTCGACGCTGTATTGCTATTGGTATTCGTATTCGTCTCGGTCGTCGTACAGGCCATTAACACGAGGCCGCAGACAAGAGACAACACTAAGATTGTCGTTCTTCGCATCAATTGCTCCTTTTTGGTTAAGCACAAGGCTTAAAAAGCTGGGAAATCATACTCGCAGACGCCGAAATTTGATAGTTTTGCGCGGCCGAACCGTTGACATCGACTATTGTGCGAGATAGAAGTCCGACGGCTCAGCCTTTGGTCGATCTATGGCCCAAGAGTTCGCCCCCGCCCCGCGAGCGGGGGATGGGGTGGGGTTGCAAGGCGCGTCAACCTCCCCCCTAACCCGTCTCCGCTTGCGGAGAGGAATAGGCTTCGTTCGATTTTTTATGCGCGAGTCGTGGCTGCGAGTGTTCTTTGGGATTGCGGCGTGCTCTTGGATGCCGCATTGGTCGTGTCACTACTACCGGCTGGAAACGGGCAGCAGCTTTGTGGTCGGTAGTTGGGAATTCTCGAACTTCGATAGCGCGGTATCTCTGGTAATCTACAGCGCGTTCATCGCGATTAATCTAATCGCTATCGTCCGATTGAGTTATCGCCCAACGGCGGCGACACTGTCGGGTCTGGCGCACTTGTCGATCGGTTCTCTCCATGCGTTTCGGCTGTTTAGACCGTTTCGGTTTGAAGTATTTGGCCACCCCTGGTCCCAAAGCGCGTCATGGCGTGAAGTACTAATCGTTATTCCCTTTGGACTCTTTTGTCTGTGGATAGCCCGACAAAAATAACGACGCGCTGTTGCATCGCGGGCGGTGGTCCAGCCGGCATGATGCTCGGCTTTCTGCTCGCGCGGGCCGGCGTCGAGGTGGTCGTGCTCGAGAAGCACGCGGACTTTCTGCGCGACTTTCGGGGCGACACCGTGCACCCTTCGACGCTCGAAGTGATGCACGAGCTCGGCGTGCTCGAAGAGTTTCTGAAATTGCCGCACGACGAAGTGCGCGCACTCGGCGGGCAGATCGGCGACGACTTTGTGCAGCTCGCGGATTTTTCCTATTTGCCGACCGTCTGCAAATTTATCGCGCTCGTGCCGCAATGGGACTTTCTCGACTTTCTCGCCGATCACGCCCGGCTTTATCCGACATTCAAATTGATCATGCAGGCCGAAGTCGTAGATCTGTTGGAAGACGAAGGACGCGTGGCCGGTGTGCGCGCAGAAACACCGGACGGCGAGTTGGATGTGCGCGCCGACCTGACCATCGGCGCTGACGGTCGCGGTTCGATCGTGCGCGATAAAGCCGGACTGGAAGTTGAGAAGTTTGGCGCGCCCATGGATGTGCTTTGGTTCCGCATGTCGCGCAAGCCATCCGACGGCGAACAGACGCTTGGCCGGATCAAAGCCGGCAAGATGATGGTGATGCTGAACCGCGGCGAGTACTGGCAGTGCGGCTATCTGATTCGCAAAGGCGAATTCGAAAACATCAAAGGCCGCGGCCTCGACCAGTTCCGGGAAGACATAATTTCGGTCGTGCCGTTTTTAGGCGATCGCATGCAGGAGTTACCGGATTGGGAACCGATCAAGTTGCTGACTGTCCGCATCGATCGATTGCAGAAGTGGTTTCGGCCCGGCCTGATTTGCATCGGCGACGCCGCGCACGCCATGTCGCCAATTGGCGGTGTCGGAATCAACCTCGCGATTCAGGATGCCGTGGCGACGGCAAATATTCTCGCGGAACGGCTGACGCGCAACACGGTTGGGTTGGCGGATTTGGAACGAGTGCAACTGCGACGCAATTTTCCGACGCGCATGACGCAAGGGCTGCAGGTGTTCATGCAGAACAACGTCATCGATCGGGTCCTCGGCGATACGGATTTCCGTGCTCCGGCGCCTTTGAAGCTGTTCAATCGCTGGCCATTTCTCAGAAGGATTCCGGCGCGTCTGGTGGGTGTCGGATTTCGGCCGGAGCATGTGAAAACGCCGGACATGAATAGACAGGACTAACAAGATTTACAGGATGCAATGAACGAATACAATCGGTGAATCCTGTTAATCCTGTTTATCTTATGGATTTAACAATCGCTCGATCACGCCATAACTCGCCTGCAGAGCCTCGCCAAGTTTTTCAGGTTGGCTGCCGCCGCCTTCGGCCATGTCGGCTTTACCGCCGCCTTTGCCGCCAATAATCGGCGCGAGCTCTTTGATGACCTGCCCGGCCGGAACTTTCCTGGTGAGATCGTCCGACGTGCGCACAATCAGCGAGACCTTGCCATCGTTCGTGCGGCCGAGCACAACCACGCCCGACTTAATTCGCGCGAGCAAAGTGTCAGAAAGCTGACGCATGCCGGCAGCATCGAGGCCGCTCGCTTCTTTCGCGAGAACTTTCACCCCAGCCACGTCACGCGCTTCGTCGCCGTTGGACGCCGATGTCCCAATTGCGCCACTCGCAATCTTCAAACGCAACTCTTCAGCTTCGCGGCGCGCTTTCTTCAATTCTTCCTGGAGCCGGCCGATGACGTTCGGTAATTCCGCGCGCGAAGTGCGCAGGTTCGCGGCCACTTGTTCAATCACACGCTCGTCTTCGCGGAAACGTTCGTAGGCGTCAAAGCCGGTGATGGCGCGAATACGCCGCACGCCCGAAGCGATCGATTCGTCGCTTGTGATTTTGAAGACGCCGATGTCGCCGGTCGCGCGCACGTGCGTGCCGCCGCACAGCTCTTTGGAAAATCCCTGCACTGTCAGGACGCGCATCATCCCGGAATACTTTTCGCCGAACAGCGCCATCGCGCCACCGCGAATTGCGTCCTCGACCGGCATGACGTCGGTATCGACTTTCACGTTGCGCAGAATCTGTTCATTGACGAGCCGCTCGACTTCCTGCATTTCCTCTTCGTTCATTTGCTGGTAATGCGTAAAGTCAAAGCGGAGATAATTCGGGGCCACGACTGAGCCTGCCTGCTTCACGTGCGCGCCCAGGACTTCGCGTAACGCAGCGTGTACCAGGTGCGTCGCGGTGTGATTGCGCCGCGTGGCATCACGCGTGAAGACATCGACTTCGGCGGTAACTGTGTCGCCGACTTTGATCGAACCTTTTTCGATTCTGACCTTGTGAATGATCAGACCCTGAACGGGCGAGTAGGTATCGGCCACGCGCGCGACAAGCGCCGTGTCGTTTTCGTTCGCCGCCGACTTGATGATCGTGCCGACGTCACCAACCTGGCCACCGCTCTCGGCATAGAACGGAGTTTGATCCAGCACCACGCCGCCGTCATCGCCCTCGCCTAGCTCAGACACTTCGTTATCGCCACGAATGATCGCGAGGACCTTTGCATCGTCGACGCGCGTTGTTTCGTAACCATGGAACTGAGACGGGACGCGGCTGGCCAGATCAGCATAGACCGGTTTCGTCTTCGTTTTCTGTTCAGTCTTGCCGATCCCGCTGGCCTGTTGCAGTTCCTGAAGGGCGAGGTCAAATTTCTGATTGAATGTCTCTTCGTCAAACGTCCGCAACCCGCGCTCTTCCACGGCTACGCGAATCAAATCGCGCGGAGTGCCGAACGTGTCGTAGAGCTTTGCGAGTTCCTTCCAATCCGGGTATTGCCCCTTTCCGGTTTTCGCGAACAGTTCGTCCAGCTTCTGCAAACCAACCGTGAGCGTCGATCCAAAGCGCTCTTCTTCCAGCCGCACCATCTTGCCAATGAAGTCGCGATGGCTTTCGAGTTCGGGAAAGGCTTCGCCCATCTGATCGATCACGAAGTTCGTGACTTTGTGAAAAAACGAGCCTTCGAAATCGAGCGTGTGCCTGCCCTGGTAAATCGCACGCCGCATGATCTTGCGGAGCACGTAGTTGCGTCCTTCATTCGCCGGCAAAATTCCGTCAGCAATCGAGAATGCAGTCGCGCGCGCATGATCGGCGATCACGCGCATCGCGAACCCTTCCTGGGTTTCCGCTTCGTAGTTTCGATCTGTGAGTTGGGCAACGAAATCGACGATGGTCTTCAGCAGATCAGTTTCGTAATTCGATTTCACGCCTTGCAGCACAACGCACAGGCGCTCAAGGCCCATGCCGGTGTCGACGGAAGGCGCAGGCAGAGGAGTCAGCTTGTACTGGCCCGGACTCTCTTCGCTGCGATCGAATTGCATGAACACGAGGTTCCAAAGCTCAGTGATGATGTCGGAAGGACCGTTGACGTTCTCCGCGCAATTCTCTGCGTCATTCGGATCCTCACCCATGTAGTAATGAATCTCGCTGCACGGGCCGCAGGGCCCGGTCTCGCCCATCTGCCAGAAATTATCTGCGCGGCCAAAGCGCAGAATTCTTTCTTTCGGCGCGCCGACCGCGTGCCAAAACTTTTCCGCATCTTCGTCGGGGCCGACCTGTTCATCGCCTTCGTAAACGGTGAACCACATGCGACGCGGGTCGAGTTTGAATTCGTTGACGAGCAGGTCCCAGGCAAACTTGACCGCGTCTTCTTTGAAGTAATCGCCGAACGAGAAATTCCCGAGCATCTCGAAAAATGTCTGATGCCGCGCAGTCTTGCCGACTTCGTCCAGGTCGTTGTGCTTGCCGCCGGCGCGCAGGCATTTCTGCGACGAACCCGCGCGCACGTAATCGCGCTTTTCGGCTCCGAGGAACACGTCCTTGAACTGATTCATGCCCGCGTTGGTGAAGAGCAGCGTCGGATCGTTGGCAGGCAGAAGCGGGCTGGAGCGCACACGCGTATGGCCGTGCCGCTCAAAGTACTCCAGAAATTTTTCGCGAATTTCGTTACCAGTCATAAAAGCAGAAGTCAGAGGTCAGAGGTCGGAGATCAGTAGGAAATGCCGAGCAGTGACACTGACGAATCAAAAGTCTAACACGGCGATCCAGCGAGTCTTTAACCCGCGCGTTTCATATTGAGCATTTCCGTATCAAACACGCGCGGCCTGATCTCCGACCCGGGAAACCATTGACAGTTCGTGCGCTCAGTTGGACACTCTCTCAAAATTAATTCAAACGCAGCTTCAGGAGGTCTTCCCAAATGCGGCGAACAATCCTGGTTATCTTAGCCTTGTCTCTTACCCTTTCGTTTTTTAACAGTTGCGACAAGAAACCGTTGGACCTCAACAAGCTGGCCGACAAAATTGAAGTCGGACTGAAGGGCAAGCCCTACGGTTATGCCTTCGTCATCTCGAAATGGGACCAGGCAAGTGTGTCGCGAGCGGGGGGCTCGGCGCGCCTCAGCCAGGATCCGCCAGAGATGAAAATGACGGTCGACGTGAAATACACGATGGCCAGCGTGAGCAAAATCCCCACGACGGCGGCGCTATTCAAGCTGCTGGATGATACGGATCTAAAGAACAAGGGCCTGACGTTCGATCAGAAGCTGGACGAAAAGATTGTCGATTACCTGCCCTATAACTGGAAACCGGGTGCGGGCGTCGACACGATCACGTTTCGAGAGTTACTTAGGCATCGGGCTGGCCTGCGCTGTCCGCCGGACACCGACGACTACCAGAGCCTTAAGAAATGCTTAGCCGCCGGGATTGACGTGAACGATAAGCAGAAGGATTGTGACAATGTGAAACCTGCACCCGCTATCGGGGTTGGTTGTTACCGGAACGTGAACTTTGGTCTGCTGCGGGTCCTGATGGCGGTGATAAAGGGTTCGATCAAAAAACCTGCATCGAGCACTTTTACCGAGGCCCAAACTGACGCCGAGAACGCGCTGGTCTCGTCCAATGTTTACATGAAGTACGTGAACGAGAATGTCTTCGCGCCGTCGGGACTACCTCAGATTTTCTGCATGCCGAGTGATGGCAACCAGCAGGGCCTGACTTACAAGCACGCGGCGCCGAATGCCAAGGGCGGAGACTTTGGTGACTTCTCCATGTTTTGTGGCGCTCATGGTTGGTTTCTGTCTGCCGCGCAGTTGGGAAAATTTTTCCAGACGCTTAATACCACGAACAAAATCATTTCGCCCGCGCTGGCGACAAAAATGCGCACGGAACTTTTGAGCTACGACTGGTCCTCAGAATTCAATTCACCAGACGGCAAGATTACGTCGTGGTGGAAAGCCGGCGGGCATCCGGCAGCCTCGAATCTCGGCGAGATAAACACGCTGGTGGTTCATTTTTCCAACGGAGTCGAAGTGGTCATGGTGATCAATTCAGACTTCTCGCCGACGAACTTTGACTGGGGCGGTTTGATTCAGAAGTCGCACGAGGATCTTTTGAATGGGCTGTGAGGACCGGAGCCCCTGGCTTTCTGCTCTCATGAGTTCGATTCAGATTGAGTAACCAGTGAACCGCTTTCGACAATCCTTAATGGGTGCCTGCCTCCTTGCTTGCTGGCTGACGGCAGCTTGTTCGGAGGCGCCCAAACCCACCGGCCCAAAGTTCAAGGGCCGCGTGCTGCTTTTAACTGGCGATCCATCGACCGGCGCAGCGCTCGCAGAACTCACGCAAGCGGGCGATGGATACAACCTAACGACGCTGACGGCCGGGGTGAAGGAGGCAGTAGCAAGTCCCGATCAGGCGCGCTTGCTCTTCGCTACGAAAGACGAGATCAGCGTTCGCGATCTCACCAGCGGTTCGGTCACATCACTGGTAAAAGGAGAGAGCGTGTGTCTGGCGTGGGCGCCCGACGGTAATCACTTCAGCTACCAGCAGAAGTCCGGTAATGCGACGAAATTGTATGTAGCTGATGTGACCGGAAAGGCGAAACTGGCTATCGACGATCCGAACGGCACGGCGGAGTGCGCTCATTGGATCTCGGAAGACCGTCTGGTGCTGAATCGTTTCGCTGGACTGACGACGAAAAAAGGGGCCGAGCCGCTCAAGCCGAACACTTCAACGGTAGCGACCGTTGGCGAAGCGGTGAAGCTGAAGGACGGGCCGAGGAAGTGGTCGATTGAAACCGTCTGCGCGAAGTCCAACGAAGGGTTTGTTCGTTCCGCGGATCAAAACGCGCTGCTGATCGCGAAGAACATGGATCGTTTCGAAACTCTCGACCCTTCGCCCGCGCCGTGCTCCGAGTGCCGGTTCATCGGTTGCGCCGCCCAGAGTTGCGCGCCTTTTTTCATCGAACAACCCAGCAGCACGACCACCGAGCTGTTCTTTTTGAATCCAACCAACTGGCAGAAGCAAAGACCCACCTCGATCACCTGGACTTTTGCCAGCGCCAAGTTCCTCATCAATTCTTCCGCGCGATTGATGGTCGCGGGCGATGCGCCCGACAAGTTGCTCTTGATCGACACCGAAAGCGGCGAGGTGACGCCATTCTTTCAGAACGCAAAAGCGAGCGGGATCGTGCTCGTCTCGCCGGTTCCGATTGTTTGGATCGAGAAGTAGATTTCACTTTGGTACGCACGCCTCCGGCGTGCTAGCACGTGGGACGTGTGCGTACCTATTCTTTGAAGTGCAGAGTGCAAGGCCCGCGAAGCAGTCCTCATCCGGTTCTGAAAGGCGCACGCCATTAATAATATCTACCCTCCAGAACTCTGTTTACGTCTGCACGGACAAGGAGGCTTCCACGATGCTCTCAATCAGAGCTAAGTTGATTAGCGTTTTTGGCGTTGCGTTTCTGTCGCTTCTCACGTTTCCACCGGCAGCCAAAGCTGAGCCTGTCACAATAACGAGTGGCTCTGTGAGTGTAACCAGCACCGTTCGCGACACACTAGCTTTCAATTTCTCGGGTACCGGCTTATCCGCCTGGGGTATTAATCCTCACGCGCCTGTTCAGCAAAACCTGTCGCCGTGTCTTTCGTCGGCGTCGCTTTGCCAGCCGGGAGACCTTATTCTCCCAAATGCGCTTATTTACCTTAGCGCTGAAGGGCCGTCGTTCGTTACTTACAATGGCACGACTGTCCAGGTGTCCTGGGCATCCCAGGATAGCTTTCTGCAGTTTACCGGGGCGGGCGTAGTTATTCCTGCTTCCGCGGCGGAGACCGATTTAGTGACGCTGACAATGCCCTTTGACATGACCGGCACAATAAATGTCCACGATGTGAATGATCCCGGCCCGGTGATTTTCAGCA
The DNA here is from genome assembly GCA_036277115.1 of Pyrinomonadaceae bacterium. Lineage (NCBI taxonomy): Bacteria > Pseudomonadati > Acidobacteriota > Blastocatellia > Blastocatellales > Pyrinomonadaceae > Pyrinomonadaceae bacterium. The sequence goes on along the minus strand of DASUNM010000023.1, from coordinate 1,115,351 downwards.
CCATGATTAACGGCAGCGGCATCGCGACCTTGGTGCTGCGGCGTCCGGCGGGGAACCCGGAGGGATTCGCAGTCACTGAGGCACGATATGACTTCACTCCGGCGGCGGTTCCCGAACCGGCCACAATGATTTTGTTAACGACGGGCATCGCCGGGATTGTCGGCAAGAAATATCGCGCGCGACTGCGCGCAAAGCGGCCTTAATCCGAATCATCAATTCGGTTTTGCGACAGCGCGCGCACCTTATCGCTCACCAATTCGAATTCAAAACCCTGGCGAATTAAGTGATCGAAGAGCTTCTTGGCGTCTTCGCGAGTCTTGGGTTTTCCCCGCAGGCGAATGCGTTTCGCGATGGCGCGCTCGATCAAATCTTCTTCGGGCGTAGATTCGAAGACTTCATCGAGGGCCGTCTCGGCAGTTTGCTTGTCAATCTTCTTCAGCCACAAGTCGCGTTGCAGCCGGCGCCGGCCGATGGGCCGCTCGCGCAGGCGAAGCGAGGCGTAGCTCTGCGCGAACTTTGCGTCATCGAGATAGCCGTATCCTTTCAGGCGGGCGATGACTTCATCAATCATTGGTTTAGTCGCGCCGCGCGTGGTCGATAGTTTCTCTCGCAGCTCTTCAACGGAACGCTGCTTAGCCGCGAGCAGTTTCGCGGCGCGTTGAAAGACAAGTGCGCGCGCTTTCTCTGGGGTGAGCGGCGGCGGCTCTTCATCGGACGCTTTTGATCGTCGTCGCTGGCGCATGCGATTTCTTGTCGAGTGTTTATAGCAGCAGAGGGCGGGGGTAAACCACCGTCCTGACCGTGAGGAGACCGCGCGGCGTGTTTGAACTCAGGATGACTGGGCAACCTGGGAATGCCTCAAGGTCCGGAAGGTGGTCTTCCACCCCAGCGGGGCGCCCCGCTGGGGACCCGGGGCTTGCCCCCGCTTCTTCGTCATCGGACAATCGGCCAATGGACGGTGTGCTAATCATTGATAAGCCGGCGGGGATGACGTCGCACGATGTGGTTGCGCGCGTGCGCCGAATCATCGGCGAGCGACGCGTCGGCCACACCGGCACGTTGGATCCGTTTGCGACTGGGGTCCTGGTGATGCTGGTCGGACGGGCAACGCGACTGGCGCAATTTCTCAGCGGCGCCGAGAAGGAATACGAAGCAGTGATTCGGCTTGGATACGCGACTGACACCGGTGACGTCACGGGCGTGCCCCTTGTTTCCGCTTCTCCGCATGCGGAGAGAGGGTTCGGGGGAGAGGTTAGTGGCAACGTCCAACGTCACCCTCAGTCCCTCGCCACTCGTGGGGAAGGAAGCATTCCGGACTTTGCGGAAATTGAAGCGGCCATGGCTTCCTTGACCGGCGAGATCGAACAAGTCCCGCCGATGTACTCTGCAAAGAAAATCGGTGGACGAAAACTCTACGAACACGCACGCCGGGGTGAAGAGATTGAAAGGAAACCGGTGCGCGTGACTATCTCCGCATTCGAACTGCTGTCCCCGGGCGAGCGGGAATCGAACCAGGACGGCGCGGTGGATCTGAACGCGCGCGTTATCTGTTCCGCGGGCACTTACATCCGGACGCTGGCGGAAGATTTAGGCAAGCGACTCGGCATCGGTGCTCACTTATCGGGATTGCGGCGCACACGCGCCGGCGGGTTCTCGATTGAAGATTCAATCACTTTGGAACAGCTTGAAGAACGCGTAGAGAACGAGACGGTCACGGATAGATTGATTACACCCAACAAGGCGCTTTCGCATTTGCCGGACTTTGAAGTTCGCAAGGAGGATGAAACGCGGCTCCTGAATGGAATCGATCTGACCATTGATGCCGAAACTGGTGGCACGTGGGCTGATGAACAGGCAATCCGTCTTAGAAATTGTGAGGAGTTGCTGGCGGTCGGCTTATACGAACGCGCCAGGGGCGTCGTCCATCCGCAGGTTGTGATTAAACAGAAGGACGCGGAGCTGTTTGGAACCCGCTGAGTCTCAATCACACCTCGCTTCAGCGAGGTGGTCGCTAACGGTTCTCGCAACTCTAATTATAAATTTCGCTCAGCCCGAAGGGCTGAAAGAAAGTAGCCGGGGGTTGAGCGCGCAGCGCGATACCCCGGGGACCGAGTATCGATGATTCTTGACCCTGAAAGGGTCACAGAACCGTCTTGCACCCTTCTCAGGGTGCGGTATTTTGCGCCGATGTTTCCGGGGGTCTACGCTTCGCTGCGACCCCCGGCTACTCTCTAGCAACCCTTCGGGTTGCGAATCTGATGAGTCAACTATGTTAGTGGTGTTAAGAACGGTTCACATCATCACCTCGCTGAAGCGAGGTGTGAATTGAAAACGTGGCGCACTGCCCCTCGGAACTTTCAATCCGTTCCTCTCGCGAGTTAATATTTCAGCCCCTGATGAAAAAACGTTATCTACTTGCCGGACTTACGGGCGTCGCCGCGGGCGCAATCGCCACGAAACTTCTGACGCGGCCACGTGATGTCAGTTGGCCCGAAAGCATCAAACTGATCCCGCATCCGGAGCATTCCTGGTTCACGCGGATCAACGGCGTGCGCGTTCATTATCAGGAAGCCGGCGACGAAGACGCGCCGGCCATCGTGCTGATTCACGGCTTCATCTCTTCCACGCTTATCTGGAGTGACGTGTTTCTGCCCCTGGCTGATGCAGGCTTTCGCGTGATCGCGATCGACATGCCCGGCTACGGCTACTCGGACAAACCGGCTGACGGGCAATACACGATCGATTGGCAGGCGCACACAATTGTCAGCCTGCTCGATCGTCTGGAGATCGACACGGCCACCATCGTCGGCGCGTCATACGGTGGCGCAGTAGCGGCAACGATCGCGCTGGATTATCCGGAACGGGTCGAACGACTCGTGCTGGTCGGGACTGTTAGTAACGACAACATTCGCAGAGAGCCGATGGTGCGGGTCGCGTGTCTGCCGCTGATCGGAGACGTGGTGACGCCACTGTATCTCGGTTCGCGATGGGTGCTGCGAAAACGAGTCGAGGACATGCATCGCCGCCGCGGTGGCGTACTCGACGAACACAAGCTCGCAGCGCGGCATCACGTTCTCGCAACGAAGAACGCGCATCGCGCGATGGTGAGGTCAATGCGGCGGTGGAGTGCCGAACGAGTCTCGCGCGAGGCGAATACGATTCGCATGCCCACACTGATTGTTTGGGGCGAAGCCGATTCCCACGTGCCGCTCAGCGATGGCCTTCGTCTGCGCGATTGCATTCCGGGCGCGCGCTTAATCGTCTTTCGAAACTGCGGTCATCTGCCGCCCGCCGAACAGCCCGAGAAGTTTGTGCAGGTCCTCACTCAGTTCTGCAACACCGCGGAAATGCGGAACGCGAAGCCTCTGAAGTTCAAGCGCAAGAAGTCAGTACCACCTGCGGTAGCGGGTGGGTGACTTTCGCAACTGACCCACGGGTACTCGACGTTTACCCGCCCGCTACGCAGACGGCTCTGACATTCTCAGCGCCGCGCCCACCGAGGGATCTCTGCGCACCCGCCAAATTTTAGAATCCAGATAGTAGTGAATGAAGGCGTAGCCCCAGAGAAAGGCGATGCCTAGTTGAATGGGCAGCGACAGCGCGGCCGGTGAGTCCCCCGTGTGGAGATTCAGATAGCCGAAGTATTGGCGCGGGCCCTGGTAGATGATACCGAAGATGATTCCGAGCGCGATGTAGATGATCAGGCGGCGGCTGATGAATGCGGCGGCGCCGTAAGCCTGGTACGCAGGTGTCTCGCCTGCATTCGGCGCGCGGGACGCGCGCGTACCGTACTTCTGATTATGAAACCAGATCAGCCGGTGATATTGAAAGTTGTGATAGATGGTGAGAATCGCCACGAGGGCTATCGGTTTTGCCGGCATCGGAGTTAGCAGAGCGATCCAGTGCATCGGTATCGCCGCCGCTAGTAACAGATACTTCGGAACGTTGAGCGGTTGGCGCAACACCAGGCGCTGAACCTGGCGTATTAACCAACCCGTCGCCAGAACCACTGTCCCAATCAACAGCAGGAGCGCGACCGCATTGACTCCGCTTCTCAAGATCGCCGGCACGCGGGCCATGGCCGTCGGATCGTTTGCGATGAACGCGACGAATGGATAGTTGAACGCGAACAGCAGCAACAGGCGATCGAGCGCGTTATCAATCGGCGCGAGGTCGTTATTCTTTTTCTTGTACAGCACCATAAAGCCGTAGTGCTGCTTCACCAGGTGGTAATAAGCCCAAAGCGCCGCGATGAAAAAGAATGTAAAGCCCGCGCCGAGCAGCACCATCACGGGGCCGATTACGAAGAACAAAAGCGAGCCGAGCATCAGACGCTTGCGCGTCTTCCACTCCGATTTGTCGAAGTAGGTGCGAGAGAAGGTGCCGAACACGTGCGGCGCGTCGATTAGAATTGCCCAGCCGGCCACCATCGGAATCAGCGGGAGGACGCCGGTGACGTACAAAATCAGGAGCAGATAACTGGACGCGACCGAGCTGATGAACCACACGAGGTCCTCACGCGCGCTGATGATCCAGCGAAGCGAGATTGCGCTTGACGTGCTCTTTACTGCGAGTGTGTCAGTTGCGGTGGCCATTCCGGGTGTTTCTGTAGCCCAGGCGTTCACGCCTGGGACAGCAGTTGGGTTGAAAGTTAACGCCCATTCATGCGCTTACGCTCGTTGATAAGCCCCTAAAAGGGGCTCAATATAGTTTGGAATCGTAAACGTTCCCAGGCGTAAACGCCTGGGCTACGTAAACGTTCCCAGGCGTGAACGCCTGGGCTACGCAAAAGAGAGAAAAGCTATCTCTCCCGCAAATCTTTTCCCGTCATCTCCGCAGGCTTCTCAATTCCCAACAGCCCGAGCATCGTCGGCGCGACGTCTTCCAAGGCCCCTTCACTGTGCAACTTTACACCGATCGAATCCTTGTCGATCAAAACAAACGGCACCGGGTTCGATGTGTGCGCGGTGTGCGGCTCACCAGTGTATAGGTCGAGCATCTGCTCGGCATTACCGTGATCAGCGGTAATCAACATGGTGCCCTTCGCGGACGCAACGGCTTTCGAAATCCAGCCGAGACACGTGTCGACGTACTGACAAGCTTCGATTGTTTTGTCGAGCTTGCCGGTGTGGCCGACCATATCGGGATTGGCGAAGTTCACGATGAACACGTCCGTGTCGCGTTCCTCGAGCGCGCGCAGGAACTTGTCGGTAACTTTGAAGGCCGACATCTCAGGCAGCAGATCGTAGGTCGCGACTTTCGGCGAAGGAACCAGCAGGCGCTTCTCATGCGGAAACTCGCGCTCTGTCCCGCCATTGAAAAAGTAAGTGACGTGCGCGTACTTCTCAGTTTCCGCCATCCGATAGTTGCGCACCCCGATTCCGGCAAAGACGTCAGCAAGAATGTTTCGCGGCGCCTCCGGCGGAAAGGCTACCGGCAGCGGATACGTCTTATCGTAAATGGCAAAACAAACAAAGTGCGTGTGCGGCCGGTTCGGGGTCGGGAAATCGTCAAAGCCGGGAACGGCCAACGTACTGGTGATCTGCCGCGCGCGATCCGCGCGAAAGTTGAAGAAGATGACTGAGTCGCCATCCTGAATCGTGGCGACAGGTTTCCCGTCTGCACCCACGAGTACAATTGGCTCAACAAATTCGTCGTGCAGGCCGCGTTCATAGCTTTTCTTGATCGCCGCGATTGGATCGGTAGCCGGCTCGCCTTCGCCATGCACGAGCAGACGATAAGCGCGTTCGTTTCGCTCCCAGCGTTTGTCTCGATCCATCGCGTAGTAACGTCCCACCATTGAAGCGATCTCGCCCACGCCGATGTCGCGACACGCGCTCTGCATCTGCGCGACGTATTTGTCCGCCGATTGCGGCGGCGTGTCGCGGCCATCCAGAAAACAGTGAACATACACGCGACGCACTTCGCGATCTTTGGCCATCCGCAACAGAGCGAACGCGTGTTCCTGTGACGAATGCACCATGCCGTCTGACGTCAAACCCATGACATGCAGCGCGCGATCGTGATTGACGGCGTTATCAATCGCTGCATTCAACACCAGATTCTGAGCAAAAGCGCCGGTGCGAATTTCATGATTGATGTATTCAAGATCTGTGCGCACGACCCGGCCGGCGCCCATGCACAAATGACCCACGTTCGAGTTACCCATTACGCCGCTGGGTAAGCCAACGCATTCACCTGACGCTTGCAGCAAAGTGTTTGGATATTTTTCGAGCAGCTCGTTGTAGAAAGGCATCTCCGCCTGGGCGATCGCGTTGCCGTCGCGTTCCGCGCGATAGCCAAAGCCGTCGAGAATAATGAGTGCAAGTGGAGTTCTCATTCGGTACGCACGCCTCCGGCGTGCAATCTAGTCTGCCACGCAGGGCACGCCGGCGGCGTGCCTACCCACACTCACTGCCAATAATCCGGACTCTCCTTCATGTCCGGATCGGGCCGTTCCATCCAACGCTCGGGCCGGTGAAGCTTGATGAAACCAAACCGTTCGTAAACGCCGTGCGCATCTTTTGTCGAGAGGACCCAGCGGCGAAAGCCCTGCAACTGCGGATGCGCGAGAATGATTTCCATCAACCACTTGGAAAGTCCGCGGCCGCGATGTGCAGGCAGAACGAACACGTCGGCGACCCACGCAAACGTCGCATAGTCCGTCACGATGCGGGCGAACCCGACCTGCTCATCGCCTTTGTAGATTCCAAACGGAAATGAGTTCTCGATTGAACGCTCGACAACTTCGCGCGCGCGGCCTTTGCCCCAGTAGGAATCTTTGCTAATGAAGTTGTGAATCAGCTCGATGTTCAGACGCGAACGATCGGTGCTGATGGTGTAGTCGTCTCGCTGCCAGGTATCGGTCATAACGGTACGCACGCCTCCGGCGTGCCTCAACACAGCGCGCCAGAGGCGCGCGCACCGAAGCTATTTCGGCGAAATCTCTCGACGCAGAAAGAAGAGTAGATCTGTAGCAGGTGGCTCAATTCCTAACTGTCGAATCATGCCGACAACCTGCCCGCGGTGCATCGTAGAGTGATTGACCACGTGCTGCATCTGATCGATGAGCGGCAAGGAACTCGGATCGCCGCTCAGAAGCTTAAAAGACAGCTCGGCGGCGAGACGATCCTCATCGATGTTCATCAGGAGTTGCGCGCGTCGATCGATAATGTCGGACCAGCGATCTTTCAGGGTCGCAATGTCCACACACGCTTCCGGTGTCCACTTCGGCCAGGCTTCGGCTTTCGTCGGCGAGCGTCCGTGCCAACGCTCGAGCCAAATCCATTCCGCGCCCGCCGTGTGCGTGAGGGTGCCGAAGATCGATACGTGGCTGCAGCCAACATCGCGACGGAGACTGTCGTCCGGCAGCCGCTTCGCAGCTTCAAGCGCGAGGTCGTTCGCCCACTCGGTGTAATCGAAAAGACGTCTGATGTCTGAAAGATTCATATGAAGTCCGAACCACCTGCGGTAGCGGGGGGTTGATCGTTGGTTGCAATTTCCGCGAGTTCAACCGCCCGCTACCGCAGGCGGTTCTGACTAAACACCGTATTACCCGGATAACGCGCCGCGCGGCCGAGTTCCTCTTCGATCCGCAGCAACTGATTATATTTCGCGATGCGGTCACTGCGGGAAAGCGAACCAGTTTTGATCTGGCCCGCGTTTGTTGCCACCGCGAGATCCGCAATGAACGAATCCTCAGTTTCGCCCGAACGATGCGAGATGACCGCGGTCCGGCCGTTCGACTTGGCGAGCTCAATGCATTCCAACGTTTCGGTCAAGGTACCAATCTGATTAACCTTAATCAGAATCGAGTTCGCCACCCCGAGATCGATTCCCTTTTGCAGGAACCTGGTATTGGTGACGAAGAGATCGTCGCCGACGAGTTGCACCCGATTGCCAATTGCTTCGGTCAGAGCTTTCCATCCGTCCCAATCATTTTCGGCCATGCCGTCTTCGATCGAGATGATCGGATACTTGCTGACCCAGTCTGACCAAAAAGCAACCATCTGTTCATTCGAAAGTTTCCGCCCGTCGGATTTCTTGAATACGTAGGCCGAACCGTCATAGAACTCACTCGACGCCGGATCGAGCGCGAGCAAAACATCGCGGCCCGCTTCGTAACCGGCTTGAGCTATCGCTTCGATGATCGTTTCGATGGCTTCTTCGTTCGATTTCAGGTTTGGGGCAAAGCCGCCTTCGTCCCCGACGCTCGTCGCATAGCCTTTCTTCTTCAAAACTGATTTGAGCGTGTGAAAAATTTCCGCGCCCGTGCGCAGCGCTTCTGTGAACCGGTCAACGCCGACAGGAACGATCATGAACTCCTGAAAATCGACGTTGTTGTCGGCATGCGCGCCGCCGTTAATGATGTTCATCATCGGCACCGGCAAAGTGTTCGCCGCGTCACCACCGATGTGTCGATACAGCGGCAGCTTCCGAAAATTCGCAGCCGCGCGCGCCGACGCCATCGACACCCCCAGTAGAGCGTTCGCTCCCAGCTTCGATTTGTTCGGCGTCCCGTCGATCTCAATCAGTTTGCGATCGACCGCGCGTTGATCGAGCACGTCCATTCCTTTTAGCTCGGTCGCGATGATTTCGTTGACATGCCGGACCGCGTTTAAGACGCCTTTGCCCAGGTAGCGTTTGGGATCTCCGTCGCGCAGCTCAACCGCTTCGTGTTCTCCGGTGGAAGCCCCGGAGGGAACAGCCGCGTTCCCGCGCGCACCGCTTACGAGAATGACGTCAGCTTCAAGAGTTGGATTGCCGCGTGAATCCAGAATTTCGCGTGCGTGAATTCGATCGATTTGGCTCATGGGTTGGGCGAAACTTTACCATCCGGCGGTAAAAATTTGGAGTGCGGCGGCTTTGACACCGCTTTGACCATCGAGAAAGAAAGCGCCGCCAAGTCGGCGCACTCCAAATTAGTGTCGCTGGTGAATGTTTCTGATATTCTCGCGACGCTTTGAACGTTAACGCAGTAACACCCCTCGTTGAATTTCGCGAAGTTACATTCGCGGTCCAACCTAACACGTCGGGGCCGATCATCGATCGATTGAGTTTCAGTGTTCAGTCAGGCGAAACACTTGTGTTGCTCGGCGAATCAGGCTGCGGCAAGACGACCACGCTGCGCCTGGTAAATCGCTTGCTGACGCCGACCTCGGGTGAGGTTGTCGTCGACGGAAAACCGACAATCGAATGGGACGTAATTCGTTTGCGACGACGGACGGGTTATGTGATTCAGGAAGCCGGGTTGTTTCCGCATTTCACGGTCGCCGAGAACGTGGCGCTGGTGCCCTCGCTGGAGAATTGGGAGAAAGACCGGACCCGCGATCGCGTTGAAGAGTTGTTGACCCTGGTTGGACTCGAGCCTGCTCGCTTTGGAGATCGCTATCCCCGCGAGTTGTCGGGCGGTCAACGCCAGCGGGTCGGAGTCGCGCGCGCTTTAGCTGCCGATCCGCCGCTGCTTTTAATGGACGAGCCCTTCGGTGCGCTTGATCCATTGACGCGCGCATCTTTACAGAAAGAATTTGCGCAACTGAAATCCAGTTTGGGTAAGACCGTGGTTTTTGTGACGCACGATGTGCGCGAAGCCTTGCTGCTCGGGTCGCGCATCGCGTTGATGTCGGCGGGCAAGATTGTGCTGATCGAAACGCCGGAAGGATTCGTCAAGTCCGAGAACGAATTGGCGCAAGCATATTTGGAAACGCTGAAAGCGGATTTGGCCACCGCTCCGTAGAAGCGAAATGTTTATAGAAGTAGGCGTCACCAAGAAACCTACTCTCCGCGAGGGGCGATAATCGCTCCTCGCGGAGATTCAGAACTCAAAGTTGTTCCGTAGGTTCTCTATAAACATTTAGTCCCTAACGGGACTTAAAACACTTTTGCCTTGAATGTTCCATGACCGAATTCCTTCGATCCAACTGGTCTGACATTCTGGCGCACATCGCGCAGCATGTCTGGCTGGTTTTCATCGCGATCGCGATTGCGGTCGCGATCGGATTGCCGCTCGGCATCCTGATCACGCGGCGCAAACGTCTGCGCGCGCCCGTGCTGGGCATCGCGAACGTCATGCAGACGATTCCGAGTCTCGCGTTGTTCGGGTTTCTGATTCCACTTCCCTTCATCGGCGGCATCGGTCCACGCACGGCGATCGTAGCGCTCGTCTTTTACGCGCTGCTGCCAATCATTCGTAACACAGTGACGGGAATCGTTGGTGTCGACGCGAATGTCCGCGAAGCCGCCGTCGCGATGGGAATGACTGATCGGCAGGTGCTGTTTCAGGTCGAGTTGCCGCTCGCGTTGAGTGTCATCCTCACCGGCGTGCGCGTCGCGGTAGTGATCACAATTGGCGTGGCGATCATCGCGGCCGCAGTTGGCGCCGGCGGGTTGGGGGAATACATCTTTCGAGGTTTAAGGGTGAACGATGATCGTCTTCTGCTTGCCGGAGCGGTACCATCGGCGTTGATGGCTCTGGCGGCGGATTTCGGCTTTACGTTGATCGAAAGACGATTTGACCCAAACGTGTCGCGTCAGCGGCGATTTCCGAAACCACTGCGCGTAGTGGCTGTGACTGTTCTGGCGGCAGGCGTGCTCGCGATGGGTTATGCGGCGCTAAAGAGTTTCCGCGGCACAGCCTCTGACGGTCGGGCTCGAGTAGTCGTTGGCTCGAAGGATTTCACGGAATCCGTCCTGCTTGCTGAGATTGTCGCGCAGATGCTCGAAGCCAAGAATGTCACGGTGGACCGGCGTTTTGACTTGGGAGGAAACCTGGTGCACACGGCACTGACTGCCGGGCAAATCGATCTCTATCCTGAATACACCGGCACAGCCTTCACGGCGATTCTCCAACACCCGCCCGTCACCGATCCTAAAGCTGTCTACGATCAGGTCAGACGCGAGTACGGCGAACAATTCAACGTCGAAGTAAGTCCGCCGCTCGGCTTCGACAACACCTTCGCGATCCTGGTGCGGGGTGAAGACGCGCGTAAATTAAATCTGAAAACCGTCTCGGAAGCGGCGAGACACTCGCCACAATGGCAAGCCGGCTTTGGGCATGACTTCATCAGTAGACAGGATGGTTACCCCGGCTTCTCACGCACGTACGGTTTGAAATTCCGTGCAATCCGCGAGATGGCGCTGGACTTAACTTATACCGCGTTGTCTTCGCGCCAGGTCGATATGATCGCGGGAAATTCAACCGATGGGCGGATTGCTTCTCTCGATCTGGTGCAACTCGAAGATGATCGGCGCTATTTCCCGCCGTACGAAGCGGTGTTCATGACCCGCAGAGATGCCCTGGCGCGGGTTTCGGCGTTGGCCGACGCCCTGCAAATACTCGGCGGTGCGATTTCCACCGACGAAATGCGGAAGCTGAACTACGAGGTGGACGGCGCGCGGCGAGACAAGAAGGTTGTTGTCCGTGAGTGGCTTTTGAAAAAGGGCTTTATACAATAATTTGGAGTGCGCCGGGCTTCTCACTATCCTTTGGGGGTTATGGGTCAGCCTGAAGGGCTGAAAGAGCCCGCCGCCGCACTCCAAAATTAACGTTAATAACCTCTCCAATCCCGCGTCTTTAAGATGGAACCCCAGCTCCGTGTCTAAGGTCTAAACTTTTCGCGGGCAGTCCTCGTACTGAAATCAGACCGTATTTACCGATGCGATACCTGTATTCCGTCTATTCCGATTCCGCCAAAATCGCGCTTCAGTCCATCCTGGCGCACAAACTCCGCGCGTTTTTGACCCTTATCGGCATCATCATCGGCGTCGCCGCGGTGGTGGTCGTCGGCGCGTCGATTAGCGGCCTGAACACCTATGTGACTGAGCGCGTCTCGAAGCTTCTGGGCGCGAACCACTTCATGATTGCGCGCATGGCCTCGCACGGGCGGATGAGCGATGAAGAGTACGAGCGCCGGAATCGCCGCAATAAACGGCTGAACTGGGACGACTACGAATGGGTGCGCGACCGCTGCCAGGCGTGCTCGGAGGTCGGCGTCGCGATGGGCGCGCAGGCCGATCTCAGTCAGGACGGAGTCGAGTTCCCCGGCGCAATTATTTTCGGCGTCACCGCGAATATGGAGACGATCGAACAGAAGACGATTAACGAAGGCCGTTTCATTTCGCCCGACGACGTGACGCGTTCGGCGCTGGTATGCGTGCTCGGCCAGGAAATTAGAGAAAAGTATTTTGGGAACACGGACCCGATTGGCAAAACGCTGAAGGTCCGTGGATTGCCGATGCGCGTGGTCGGCGTCGAAGAAACACGCGGCTCGTTCTTTGGCGATTCGATGGACCGCCACATCTATATTCCCGCCACCACCCACATGCAGATGTTTGGGCGAAACAACCTGCAAATTCACGGCGGCTCGAGTTCGCGAGAAACCTTCCAGGCGGCCATCGAAAACGCGCGCATGGAGCTGCGCAACAAGCACCGGTTGAAGGGGAACGAGGAAGATGACTTTGGCGTAGTGGACGTCGAAGGGCTCACCAATCAAATCGATCAATTCACCGCCAGCATCGCCGCGGTGGTGATTCCGATCACGGCCATCACTCTGATCGTGGGCGGTATCGTCGTGATGAACATCATGCTGGTTAGTGTGACGGAACGAACGTTTGAGATCGGTTTGCGCAAAGCGGTGGGCGCGACGCGCAAACAAATCCTGGTGCAGTTTCAAATCGAATCCGCCATGCTCTGCGGGATGGGCGGTCTGATTGGGCTGCTCGCGGCCTACGGGATTGTCACCCTGATAACGGCAGTCGCCGGGATCACGATGACGATTACCATTGGCTACATTCTCTTAGCGGTCGTTGTATCAACCGGCGTGGGCATGATTGCCGGCATTTATCCGGCCTTCAAGGCCGCCCGGCTGAACCCGATTATTGCTTTGACAAAAACTACGTAGGGCGGTGCTTTGTACTTCGTGCTTTGATGTCTTTTCAAAGTACCAAGCACAAAGTACGAAGCACTAAAATAGCGACTTAGGAAGTACGTGAAACTTAAGATTCCTAAAATCTTTCCGACAGAAGTTCTGCGCATGGCGCTGGACAGCGTCCGCTCGAATAAGTTTCGCAGCTTTCTGACCGTGCTCGGCATCGTTATTGGCGTGTTCACTGCCATCGTGGTGGCTTCCATCCTGACCGGCATGCGGCAGAGCCTGGTCGCCATGATTGAAGATTACGGCACGAACAATATCTATGCTTTTCACCTCACCACCGGCCCGCGCACAAACACAGATCGCGCCGAGCGCCTGCGTAAACCTCTGACGGTGGACGATGCCGAAGCAATCAAGGCCCAGGCGGGCGCCGTGGAAGATATTGCCGTTGAGGCGCCGAACGTTGGTTACAGCGGCGGACCGTTCGACGACAACATCACCTATCGGGGAAACAATTATCGCTGGGGAAACACGACGGGCGTGACCGCCAATTATGCGGATCTGACAAATGTGACGATTCGCGAAGGGCGCTTCATAACCGATGCTGACGATGATCAGCGCCGGAATGTCCTGGTGATTGGCGTCAACGCGGCCGATGCACTGTTTCCAGGTGAGCAGAGCAACATCGCCGGCAAGGAAGTTCGGATGGGTGGTTTGAACTTTGAGATCGTCGGCGTTCTGGAAAAGCGCAAAGCGGGCTTCTTCGGAGAGAACGAGGAAGATAATGCCGTGTATCTTCCGCTGCGCACCGCGCAAAAGGTTGCGCCCGCACGCGGTTGGCTGCTGTTTGTAATTAAAGCGCGAGCCGGCCAGCTCAATGAAGCACTGACGCAGTCGGAAGATATCCTCCGTCGCCGGCGCAACGTCAACTTTGGCGATCCAAACAACTTCGACATCAAAACGGCCGACAACTTCGTTAAGCAGTTCGACAGCATTACGGCAATGGTCGGGTTGATCGCGATCGCGATCTCCAGCCTTGGGCTGCTGGTCGGCGGCATCGGCGTCATGAACATCATGCTGGTCAGCGTGACTGAGCGCACTCAAGAGATTGGCGTGCGGAAAGCGCTGGGCGCGCGACGCCGCGACATCACCAATCAATTCCTTTTTGAAGCGATGACGCTCACGTTTATCGGCGGCATGATTGGTGTGCTGTCGGCGGTGGGCATCAGCAATCTCATCATGCTGCTTATTCCGAGCCTGCCGGCTTCAGTTCCTACCTGGGCCGTTGTCTCGGGATTGTCGGTGAGTATTTTCGTGGGACTCGTCTTCGGCGTCTGGCCCGCGCGCAAAGCCGCCCGCCTCGATCCGATTGAATGCCTGCGATACGAATAGGCTTTCGCTAGGTTTTTAAAATCACCAACACAAGCAAGACTATGAGTTCAACGAGGAGAAAGACCTCGATAACCAGCGGTTTGCATCTCTTTAACAGCTTGGCGACCCTATCGACGAACAATTCAGCGGCGTCGAAGAACTTATTAATTCTTCTAAAGCTTCGTGACGGAATATCGCTCCGATTTCGCATAGACACACCAAAGCCGCAGTTCATCCGCAGCTGAATGTGGAACTCTCGTTTCCGACGACCGGTGTTACTTTTTGGAGAGTGCCGGTGACGGATACTTTGTTAAGGTTTTAGGCAAACAATGTTCCGGCCGGCAATTCGTATGTGCGGCGTCGATTATTCAGCCTTATGTGGGCTTGTTGTGATGTGGGCGCGTGGTTGGGGTGAGATTATATTGGTTTTTAGTCCAAATTCTTGGATGAAACGCTGACTCCCCTGCGCCTAGAAACGAAGCGGGCTGCCCCACTCTCCAAAGTTAGACAGCCCGTTCGTAGTTCCACATTTAGCAGCTTTAACGGCGGCTTCGTGTGTCGAGGTCACCGTCGCAAAGGGTGTTCCGTTTAAGAAACGTGCCAAAAACCGCCTTTTTGGCTATATATTGATTCACTTCTATGGATTTTCTTCCGAGAATATAGTTACCATCATCGTAGGTCGCGGCAGGTCGTTGCCGTCAACGGTGATGTTGTTGAAGAGCACGCGATTGCCGTCACCGTGGCGTCCGCGACGACAGCGCCCTAGGGATCCTTGACGGCGCCGATAATACCTCCCGTGGTCGTTGGCTGTGCATACGCGCTGGACCGCCGATGTTCCCTTCTTTAACTACCAGCCGCCGCATTCCGCTGCATCTCTTTCAAACTTTCTGGAATCATTACGGTGATGTGATGCGTAGCGGTGCGGCCGTCGGCAAACGTCTGATACAAAGTGAAGTCGGGCAGCGAGAGGCACGACAGCGGCGATTGCAGGTTGTAACCCGTGTCGATGCCAATCGCGCTGTTGTGGACGTAGATGCCGTGGCGGCCGAGTCGTCCGCGCAGCGGCAGGAAGGGCGTCGGCGTGTGACCGAACACGCACGGCTTGCCGCGATAGCTTTTGTAAAAGTCGGTGTTGCGTGTCCAGAGCAGAGCGTGAGGTGAGCTGTCGCGCGGATGCTTCCCATCTTCCAGACCCGCATGAACGTAAAGCGCGAATTCGTCCTCGTGATAAAGCGGTAACTCGCGCATGAATGCGAGTTGCTCTGCCGGAATCGCTTCTGCGATCGCGTCACTCGCGGCCCAGAAATCCGCATCCGTGCGCAGACGCCAGGGCTTGCCCGTGTACTGCTTGAAAGTTTGTTCTCCTCCGGTCGAGGCCTCGACCCAAATCGTGTGCTTGCGATCGATAAAGTCCAGCAGCATCTGTTCGTGATTACCGCGCAGACACCGGACGCGTTCCGGATTGTCACCACAGAGTTTGGAAACGTGCTCGACGCAGCCCGGCACATCGGGCCCGCGATCGATGAGGTCGCCGAGAAAAACCAACGTGTCCGTGGCTTCATCACGCGGCAGAAGATCGAGTAGCCCGCGCAGCTGCGCACAACGGCCGTGAATGTCACCAACGACGAATGTTTTCATAATGCTGGGAGCGCGGGCGCCTCGCCCGCCCGGGTGCAGTAAGCTTACTCCAATTAGGGATTTGCTTCGTCCCGCGACATCGGGACGTTAATTGAATTCAGAATCCGCTGGTACTCCTGATCGTCACGCAGCGATTCCCAATTCTTGTCACGCTCGAACCAGGGGCGATTTTCGTTGCCGAGCTCAATCGCGCGTCGCAACCACTGCAAAGCCGGATCGCGCTCGCCTTCCATCGCATACGCCGACGCGAGCCAGTACGCAATGTCGTGATCGGTGTTAGCTGTCTTGACGACTTCGTCGGTTAATTGCGCGCGCGCTTCTTCGCTGAACCCGAGCGCACTCAGGAACGTCGCGTAGATCGGGCGGATGCCGTCGAGCTGCGGGTGCTGTTCAAGCACTGCTTCGAGAATCTCGGCCGCCTTGGTCGGCTCGCCGTGGTAGTACAATGCGCGCGCGCGAAACGTTTTGATCAGCGGATGATCCGGCTCGACGGCGGCGCCGGCGCCTAATTCCGCAAACGCCTCATCAAAGCGCGAGAGGTAAGTGAGGATGCGCGATCGATTGTAGCTCACCACGACGCGCTCGCTCGGGTTCAGCTTCAGCATCCGATCCAAACTGCGCAGCGCCTTCTCGTAATCGCCGTCGAGCCGCGCCACCACCGCGCGCACAAAATGGACGCTCGCATCATTTGGTGCTTCCCGTCGCAGCTCATCGACGGCCGCGCGCGCCTTCGCTTTCTCACCGCCAGACAAGTAGATGAAGACCATGTTCAAGCGGGCTTCCAGCAGATGTGGGTCGAGAGCGAGCGCCTTGTCGAAGGCTTCGCGCGCCAGCGCATGATCGTCGGCCTCGCCGAATCCTTTCATGACGCGACTGCCGTAGGCGGCGCCCAGCGCGCTGTGCGCCAAAGCAAACGAAGGATCCATTTCCGCAGCGCGTTCGAAACGCTCGATCGCCTCGTCGATGTCTTTGCGCGCGATCGTGTGATAGATGTACCGGCCGAGCGAGTCGCGGCCGCGCAGGTATTCCTCGTAGGCTTCGGCATTCGCAGTCTTCTGCTGTTCGAGCCGATCTTTCTCGTCCGACGACAGTTCCAGCCGCAACCCGTCGCAAATCTCCTGCGTGATCGTGTCCTGCACGTTGATGATGTCGGTTGCGTCGGCGTCGATGCGGTCACTCCACAGAAGCTCGCCTGAGTTCACGTCCACCAGCTGCGCGGTGACACGAATGCGATCGCCGGCGCGCAGGAAACCAGCGGAGAGCACCGCTGAGACACTCATCTCACGGCCGGCTTCGCGCGGATCGACCTGCTTTCCCTGGTACTTCACAATTTCCGAAGATGGCCGCACGACCAGCGAACGCACGCGCGCGAGCTCAGTAATGACCGCGTCCGCGAGAGAAAATTCGTAAAAGCTCGATTGCGGATCGCTGCTGAGATTCTTAAAAGGAAGGATCGCGACGCTTTTGCGGTCGCCTTCGCCCACGCTCGTCACCGGCGTTTCATGTACCGGCCGGTCGGCGGAGCTGGATCCGCGCATCTGTGAAGTCCGCTCGCCCGTTACTCCGCGTAACCAGCGCATCGCGCGGCCAACCGCACTCGTTCCCGATAAATATTTCGGAGCAATCGGCACCAGCGGTTCATTGAACGCCGTGCCGCTATCGACGTCACGCAGCACTTCGCGCAATTCGTCGCGCAGCACATCGGCTTTCTGATAACGATCCTTCGGGTTCTTTGCGATCGTCCGATCGAGGATTGCTTGCAGCCGCGCCGGCGTCGGATCCGGTCGCGCCTGATCGAGCGGCAACGGATCGTCGTGCAACACGGCGTGGCGCACATCGATGCTCGTCTTACCCTGAAACGGCCACATGCCGGTGAGCATTTCGTACAGCAAAACGCCGGTGGAAAAAATGTCCGCGCGCGCATCAACCCGTTCGCCGCGCGCTTGTTCAGGCGCCGCGTACGTCGCAGTGCCGTACGGAATGCCAACTTCGGTTAAATCGGTGTGGTGTATGCCACCGAGATCTTCACTGTCCAAAAGCTTCGCCAAACCAAAGTCCAGGATCTTCGCCTGACCGGTTGGTGTGACCATGACGTTGCCGGCTTTGATGTCGCGATGCACGATGCCGCGTCCGTGCGCCGCGGCCAACGCGTCAGCGACCTGGATTGTGATTGAGAGCGCGCTGCGCAGATCAAGCGGACGGCCATTCACCAGCTCGCGGACGTTTTTGCCCTCGACGAACTGCATGGCGATGAAATGCACGCCACCGATTTCGTTAAGGTCGAAAATTGTGCAGATGTTCGGGTGATCGAGCGCCGAGGCCAGTCGCGCTTCGCGTTCAAAACGCTTCAGGTTGGCTTCTTTAACGGTGAGTTCCGGGGGAAGGACTTTGATGACAACTGCGCGACCAAGCTTCGTATCGGTCGCTTTGTAAACTGTTCCCTGCCCACCGGCGCCAATCTTCTCTAGGATCCTGTAGTTCCCAAGTTTTGCGCCGATCATTCTTTCGCATATTAAACGCCGATACGGCGATGACTGCAAATCGCTGGGAGCGCGGGCGTCTCGCCCGCAGTCAGTACCATCCGTCAGCGGGATCGGAGTCAGTACCATCTGCGTCAGCGGATGGAATAAAGGGTCAAGCCTCAGGTGAGTCCTTAACCCACTTGCTGACGCAAGTGGGACTGACCTCATTTCGACGCGAGTGGTATTCAGCTCAACGCCTGCCGTGCGCGATCTTCTGCGCTTCCGGCAGCGCGCGCAGACGCAGCATGGCCAATACTCCCAACAAAGGACCCGGCGCGAGAATCATGAACGCGTAACGCCAGCCGACGATTTTTTCAACGCGCGGAAGTAATTCGATCGAGACAGTCGTCAGTAAAAATCCGAGCGATGTTTGCATTGTCAGCGCGGTGCCAATGTATTGCGGATCGCCGAGTTCAGTGACGCAGGCCGAGAACTGCGCGGAATCGGCGACCACACTGGCGCCCCAGATCGCGGCAATCGTTAAAAGCAGCAGCGGATGAGCACCGAACGCAAAGCCGATCAGCAAGCAACAACTCGCGCTGATCGCCATCGCGCCCGACGTTACGACTGTGCGACCGATGCGATCGGCGAGCAAACCAGCCACGACGCAACCCAGTGCGCCGCAACCGATCACCAGGAACGAAGCGACCTCAGCCAGGGCCGGCTCGCTTTGCCGCAAAGAAAGACTCGCGCGAATCATGAACGGAATCCACGTCCACATCGCGTACAGCTCCCACATGTGGCCGAAGTAACCGAGGCTCGCGAGCCGCACCCCACGATTGCGAAAGATTTTTCCGACTTGTCGCCAGTCGAACCGCGCGGCCGGGAGCGCGAGGGGACCATCGCTGATGAAGAACAGAACAATCAGCGCACCGGCCGCGGCCAGCAAAGAAACCAGCGCGACATTCGTGCGCCAGCTCTCGCTGCCAATTCCATTGATCAAGTACGGCGCCGCCTTCCCTAGTGTCAGCGAACCGACCAGAACACCGAGTGCGAGACCGCGACCATAGCGAAACCACGTCGCGAGGATCTTCATGGCGGGCGGATAAACTCCGGCCAGAAACATTCCGGTCAAGAACCGCAGAGTGATCGCTATGTCTACATCGTCAGCGAACAATCCGAAAGCCGCGTTCACCAAAGCCCCCGCGATTGCGGTCAACGCGAACAGGTGTCTTGAGCTGATGATGTCGGGAAGATTGAACAGCGCACTGAGAAGCGTGCCGGCCACGAATCCGAGTTGCACTGAGAGGGTTAGCCAACTGGCGGCGCTTTCGGTCAGGTTCCATTCACGCGCCAACGCCGGCACCACCGCCGAGCCGCTGAACCACAGAGACATGCCGAGCAATTCAGCAATCGCGAGCAGCGCCAGGGTGCGCCAACGCTTGGGCGCGTCACTACCAGTTTTAGAACTGCCTGATCGAGACAAGGCGTCGCATTGTAAACGCAGGGCTCCGAAGGAGCCAGATGTTTATAGTCGCGAACCAGGAAAGAAATCAGCGCAGAAAGAAACGAAGCGGCTTCGTTCTTTCTGCGCCTTAAACCAACGGGACGGAAATCTATAAACATTTCGCGCCTAACGGCGCGACAACCCTGGTACGCACGCTTCTGGCGTGCTACGAGCGCGCGGGACGCGCGCGTACCTAAGCGGCGACTTCGATTCGCGGCCGCACGACCTCGAGGTTCGTAATCCGAAACGATTGTTTGCGCCGCTTGTTCTCGTACATGCTGCGATCGGCGCGCGCGGTGACCTCTTCAATCGATGTGTCGGTGGAATCGAAGTGGACGACGCCGACGCTGATCGAAAGCTGATACGGCCGGTTGGCTTGGGCGTTGCTGACGTCAAATCTTTCCTGGAGCCGCTCAGTCAATGAATCGGCAACCTCTTCCTGCCCGATGGCGGCCAGCACCACGAACTCGTCGCCACCCAGGCGCGCCACGATGTCCGACGTGCGGAAAGTATCTTTGAGAATATCCGCAGTCCGCTTGAGCGCGCGATCGCCTTCGTGGTGACCCAGCGAATCGTTGATGGTCTTCAAGCCATCCAAATCGGCATACAAGATCACCGGCAGCTGCTTGTTCCTCCGAATCGCGGCGAGGTGCTGTTCAGTCACCGCCATGAATCCGCGGCGATTATATAGACCGGTCAACTCGTCAATCAGCGAGAGGTTCTGCAAAGCTGCTTCGACGCGTTTGCGCTCAGTGATGTCCTGAATCTGAAAAATGAAGTGCACCGGAGCGCCGTCACTGTCGCGCACCAGCGAGACGTTGTTGAGCGCCCAAACCATCTGGCCCGACTTGTGAACGTAGCGCTTCTCGACCTGACAAGTGAGCGTCTCGCCCTGCATCAGCCGGTAAAGGTTTGCCAAATCGTGCTGCAGGTCATCGCCATGCGTCACGGCTTGAAAGTTCGACGCGAGCAGTTCGGCTTCCGTGAAGCCAATCAGATCGCACAGCGAGCGATTCACGCGCAGCCACGAGCCCTGCGGCGAGACGAGCGCCATTCCGATCGCGGCGTAATCAAACGCGTTGCGAAAATGCTCTTCGGTTTCGCGCAGCGCTTTACTGATTCGTTCCTGTTCCGCGATGTGGCTATTCAATTCTTCGACGTGCTGGCGCGCCTGTTCCGCCTGCGCGGCCGCGCTTGAGACGTTCTTCAAATACGTCAGATAAGTGAAGTAAACAATTGCGATGATCGGAATCGTTGACACGAATGCGAAGAAGCCGACGGTGCCGATGAAGCGAGCAATGAGCGCCGCGGCTGATGCGCCGGCGAAATAGGTAATGGAAGTCCAGAGGAAGCTCTTTCGCCAGGTTAGCCAAACCGAAGTGTTGGCTTTCAAGGCGGAGCTGGTCGCGACGAGCAGCGAGTTACTCGCGTACTGAATAATCGCCATCGCCGAAATCGCGGCGAGGTGATTGGTGGAGTACGAATCCTGCCACGTGACCGTCTCGCCGAAGATTAGACGCAGCGACCAGACCGTAAGAAAAGTTGAAACGGCCGTCGCGCCGGAGTTGAAGAAATGATTGCTTACCTGCTTGCTGATGCGTACCGACGAGCAGAGCGCTTCCACGGTCGCCAAAATGATCGCTGCTTCACCGCCAAACAGCAGCAGGGTAAGAAAGATGAAGGTGTCAGATACTGAGATGTGGGCCCGGACACGCGGAATCTGAATACTAAGTCGCGGCCCCACGAGCACCGTCGCCAAGGCCATCACGAGGAACCGCACGTCGAGCTGCCTGACGGGGAACTCAGCCAGCGAGAACACCAACGCCCCGATGCCCGCCAGAACGACGAGCCAAGTGTAGATTTGATTAAGCCGGGTGCGTGACATCTCAAGGGGGAGCAGAAGCAGGACGCTCCGCACCTCGCGCATCGCAATGCCCATTCCATGAACGAAGCTGCGTTTTTCTTCAGGAATTGTGGTATTTCCGGTTTCGGTCACCCGGTCATCGGTCAAAAAGCCCAGTCAAATTGGAGACTCGCGGGGCAGTAACCGGACCGTTGGGGAGGGCGTGCTTATAGCGAAATCGGCACCCTCCCTGACGGTCGAACGACTGCCCCGACTCGGCGCCACTCACCCTTCCATGGGCCAGGATTCACTATGGAATTCGATCCGAATAGGCTAGAATTCAAGGCCCGCGTTCGAATCGGCCACCAACCGGCAGCGGTATTCACTGAAGAAAGATAAGCAATGCTCGCGACTGAAGTTATCCCCTCAAACTGTCTCGAATACGGGACAAATTGCCCGACGCCGCTGAGTGGCAACATCTGCATTGACTCTCCGGGATACTGCGATGTGGTCGATAAGACATTCGGCAATATCAGCCCGCTTTACCAGCTCGACATGTTCGATTGGACGGTGCTGATCGTTTACTTCGGCATTCTTACCGTGTTGGCGATTTACGGCGTGTATCGCGTTAAGCAGGTCATAGACTTCTGGCGCTATTCGCGATTTCCACCCAAGCCCAAAGGCGAATTTGCCGAAGCCGAGTTGCCGCATATCACCGTCCAGCTTCCTCTCTTCAACGAGATGTATGTGGTCGAGCGGCTGGTTAAAGCGGTGACGGAGATCGATTACCCGCGCGAGCGCATGGAAATTCAGGTGCTCGACGATTCGACGGACGAGACGGTGAACATTGCGAGCGCGACAGTCGCGCGCTTCGCCGCCCAGGGTTTCGACATTCATTACATCCATCGCTCTGATCGCACGGGCTTTAAAGCCGGCGCGCTGGAGAATGGTATGAAGACGGCGAAAGGAAATTTGATCGCCATCTTCGATGCGGACTTTGTGCCGAAGCCTGACTTTTTGCGCAAGCTGGTCCACTTCTTCACCGAGCCCACAGTCGGTTGCGCGCAGATGCGTTGGGCGCACATCAACGGTTCGTACAATCTGTTGACGCGTTTGCAAACGATCATGCTCGACGGCCATTTCGTGGTTGAGCAGACGACGCGCAATCGCAGCGGCAACTTCTTCAACTTCAACGGCACCGCGGGTATCTGGCGACGCGAAGCGATCGAGATGAGTGGCGGCTGGCAGCACGATACGCTGACCGAAGACACCGATCTGAGTTTTCGCGCCCAGTTGATGGGCTGGCGGTTTGTTTACCTGCTGGACGAAGAAGCCCCGGCGGAAATTCCCGTCGAGATCAACGCCTTCAAAGCGCAACAGCGTCGTTGGGCCAAGGGCGTGCTGCAAGTTTGGTTCAAACTTTATCGCCGCATCTGGAATGCGCCTCTGCCTTTGCTGGTGAAGCTGGAAATGTTTTTCCGCTTGACCGGCAACATCAGCTATCCGCTGATGATCGTCGCCAGCTTCATGCAGTTCCCGCTCTTGCTGGTGCGATACAACCAGGGGCTTTACCAACTGATGGTTCTGGATGTGCCGCTGCTTTTCTTCTCGACAGTTTCCGTCGTGCTGTTTTATGGCAGCGCCGTTTGGTATCTCGACCGAACGAAGAAACGCTTTCTGCACCTGCCGCTGGTGATGGGTTTGGGTATTGGCCTGGCGTTCTCAAACGCGCGCGCGGTTTTGGAAGCGCTCATGGGAAAGAAATCCGACTTTGTGCGCACGCCTAAGTACAGCGTCGAGCCCGGCGACGACGAATCGTGGAAGCGCAAGAAGTACAAACGGAAGCACGGCTGGCTCCCGCTGCTGGAACTGAGCTTTGCAGTTTATTTTGTGCTGGCCATCGCCTATGCGATCAAGATGCACATGTGGGGACCGATTCTTTTCCTGCTGCTGTTCTGCTTTGGCTACGGCTACATGGGGGTGATGAGCCTGCTGCAGACGGCGGGCGGCAGTCGCCGGAAATCCCCCGCGCCTGCTACCGCTCCAACCAACTGACTTTTTGTGATTTAAGAATTGAAATGAGATCTGAGATCTGAGATCGGAGATCTGAAATCTGAGATCTGAAATCTGAAATCTGAGATCTGAGATCTGAGATCTGAGAACTATGTGGCCGTCCGTGGGCGGCCGCTGATGAGCGCCACTAAAATCGAAATCAGATACAGCACCACCATGGGCATGGCGAACAGAAGCATGTTCGGGATGTCGCCGGTGGGCGACAGGATCGCGGCAATGACGAGAATGGCGATCAATGCGAAGCGCCAAACCTTCAGCATCCAGCGCGCAGTCACTACGCCAATGCGCGCCAGCACGTATGTGATTGCCGGCATCTGCGAGACAAGACCCATTCCCAGCATCAGCAGGATGATGAAATCAAAGTAGTCGTCCGCCTTCAGCAGCAAACGAAAATCCGAACCCAGTCCCAGCAGATATTTCGCGGCGGCGGGAAAGATCACGTAATACGCAGTCGCTGCGCCGAGCACGAAAAAGACGCTCGACAACAAGACGAAGGGCGTCACGTATTTGCGCTCGTGCGGAAATAGTCCGGGCGCGACGAACGCCCAAATCTGCCACAACAGAAACGGCACTGAGATCGCGATGGCCGTGTACAAAGAAACTCTCACGTACAAAGCGAAGGATTCCGCCACGGTGGTCACGATCAGTTTGTCGTTGGGGTCTGTTCCCTTCTCGTACCCTTTCGCCAGATCAATTGGCAGGCGCACGTCTTTCGGCACGACTTCGTTGCCCGCGATTAACGCTTCATCGGTGAACAGTCCGATGTTCCCCTGCGCGTCTTTATCGACGCGCGCAATAACCGATGTGCCGGCGGGAATCGCCGCGGGGCCGAGTTGCTTAGCTTCGGGAAAAGTGAAACGCAGCTTGTCGCCGGGTTTGAGTGAACTGAGCGAACCGGTAGAGAGCTGACCGCTCACCCCGTCAATCGGCACGCGCCTTTGCTGTTGAGCTTCGCTGAGCGCGCGCTGCACGGGTCGCGCGAGAAAATTGTAAATGCGATCAGAGAAAGCCCAGGCCAGTGTGGCGGCCAGGAATACGAACACGATGCTGCGAATCAGCCGGGTGCGCAGCTCATCCAGATGCTCCAGAAACGACATCTGCCCGCCAAGTTCATCTTCGCGAGCTGCTTTCTCTGGTTTATTGAGTAGACGCAGAGACATGTTAGATAGGATAACCCTCGAACGGCGTTGAAAGAGTCTTACCGCTGAAAGGCCCTTTGGATGAAACGCGTGTTCTCCTCTCCGCGCGAGGGGGGTTAGGGGTGAGGAGGCGGCATGTGGCAATCCCACCCCCGACGCCTCCCCGCACGCGGGGAGGGGCTTGATCACAGGTGTCTTCGACGTGCGCGATTATATCCACTCGTGTTTTGGCTGTTCGGTTTTCGCCGGCTCACTCTCAGCCCCGGCATTGCGCGGCTCGACGAGTTCCGCATCGACCGGCTTAATCTCGGGCGCGCTGGGCCGCGGTTCGGATTCGAACACGTTCAGTTCACGCGCGGCGGCTTCGCGTGCGGCGCGAATTCGATTGGTGGCGTTGTCGAGAAATGAACTTGCGGGATCGATACCGTGCTCGTGAATTTCCGCATTGACCTCACGTTCCCAGGTGCGTTTGAAGTCTTCGGACGCGCGGCGAAATTCGGACAGGCTTTTGCCGAGCTGCCGGCTGAGTTGCGGCAGCCGTCGCGGCCCAAAGAAAATCAGCGCCGCAACCAGAATCAGCAGCAACTCAGTATTTCCCAGAGAATCGAGAATCAGCAGGTACATCTTTTAGATCCGGCCTCACGCTGTCCGAATGGATTGTATCGTGGTCGGAAGCAACAGGTACAGATCCCCACCTGAGAACCCGCAGCCCTCGGTTCACTCCCGGCGAAATGAGCCGGCGGATTTCTAGCCTCTTGAGTTCTTATTAACGCTACCGGAAGATCCGTCAGTCTTTGAAGGGAAAAGGTCTCGCATCGCTGCGGATGAAGCCGCTTCCATCTCCAAAACTCAACTGGGTTAATGATAATTCCAGTTTTTTGGGATCGGACACGTTATCTCTTTGTTTGTGAGCAGCCCAGCCTTTTTGGAATTGTTCCGGGATCTCAAAGACGTACGTCGATCCTGGCGCAATCGGAATGTCTGTGGAGATCGGTCGGGTGTCGAAAGCTAAGAAGTCCATTCTTCCGTAATTGAGAACGAACCCATCGGGACGACCGCTTCGGTTTATCAATTCGGGCAAAATTAGCCACAGGTTCAAAAAATAGATCGGCTTGTCAGAGGTGTTCGTGACCTCGAGCTGAAAATCTTCATACCAGGACGCGTTTGTGAGGTCTTTAATTGCTTTTTCCTTTTCACGCTTTAGCCTTACCTTTATCGGCACATGATTTGGAATCTTGAATTCGACGACTCTTTCTGGAGTTGTCTGTGCCCGACTTGGTAGAGCATGTGCGAATAAACCTGACGCGCAAACGCAGGCGAGTAACGCGAAGCCGATGTGGCTAAACTTCGCCGGCTGATTATGTTGTCGTATCAAGGTTTACCTCCTGAAGGGCGCTCGGAACCTGCGGCCAACACCCCGAGTAACTCGCAGTGTACTCTCGTGGTCCGATCTGTCAATCGTAATTGAACAGCTTTTGACAACTCGGTGCACCCTACAGCAATCTCACTAAATCCAGCATTCCGATCGTTATTCATGGCCTCAACTATTCATTCAAATTCACTTGAGCAGTTCGCACGGGTCGCCGAAAAGGTAGGCGCAACCACGAAGAAACTCGCCAAGGCGGCGCTGCTGGGCGAATATTTTCCGGCTCTTTCGGACGAAGATTTGGCCCGCGCCGCGCGGTACTTTGCCGGTCAGGTGTTCGCACAACACGACGCGCGCACGACGAACGTTGGCGGCAGCATAATCAGCGAGGCGCTAATCCACGCGACCGGTCTGCACGCCGACCTTGGCGCGCGCTGGGCGCGTTGGGGTGATGCGGGCGACGTGGCGTTTGAGATGTTCACGGAAGCGAAGTCTGCGAACACGCCGAGCCTGAGTCTCGGCGACACCGAAGATCTTCTGATTCGCTTGAGCAGCACTCGCGGAAAGAAAGCTAAAACCGATTTGCTCACTAAGGTGCTGGCGAAGGCCACACCGCTGGAAGCAAAGTATCTGGTGAAACTCTTGTCGAGTGACTTGCGAATCGGTTTACGCGAGGGGCTGGTGGAAGATGCGATCGCACGCGCCTTCAAACAACCGCTGGCTGAGGTCTCGCTCGCCAACATGTTGCGCGGCGACATCGGCGAAGCAGCGGTGCGCGCGCGCGCCGGAGCGTTGGGCGACCTCGAGATGCGTCTATTCCACCCTTTGAAGTTCATGCTCGCGACCCCGGCGTCGGACCTTGCGGACATCGCACGCACAATGCCGGATGAGTTTTTCGTCGAAGACAAGTTCGACGGCATTCGCGCGCAGGTTCACGTGGAGGGCGGACGAGTGGCGATTTACTCGCGAACCCTCGATGAAATCTCGGCGCGATTTCCGGAGTTGATCGAGCCGTTGAGCAGGCTTCCGACCGACGCGATCATCGACGGCGAAATCATCACCGCGCGTGGCGAAGAGATTCTGCCCTTCGCCGATCTGCAAAAACGGCTGGGAAGAAAAACTATCAGTGATGAGTTGCTGGCAAGCGCGCCGGTGGTCTTCGTGGGTTGGGACGTTTTGTATGCAAGCAGCAAGGTTTTAATCGATGAACCGCTGCGCGAGCGTCGCGCGCAACTTCAAGTACTGATCGGGGGGCCGCAAACAAACGCGGGCACCGTGCGATTGTCGCAAACACGGGCGTTCAGCGACGTTGCCGCACTCGATGATGAATTCGACGCGGCGCGCGCACGCGGCAACGAAGGTTTAATGATTAAAGACCCCAGGTCTTCATACAAACCCGGCCGGCGTGGTCGTGAGTGGCTGAAATTGAAAAAGGCGCTGGCGACGCTGGACGTGGTGGTGACCGCGGTGGAACTCGGCCACGGCAAACGGCGCAACGTGCTTTCGGACTACACGTTCGCGGTGCGCCGTTCGGAAAACGACGCCGAACTGCTGAACATCGGCAAAGCCTACTCAGGTTTGACCGACGTTGAAATTGCCCAGATGACTGAATGGTTTCGCGCGCACACTTTGCAGGAATACGCCCACGGGCGCGTCCGCATTGTCGAACCCACGGTCGTGATCGAGGTGACTTTCGACCGCGTGCAGCCCTCAAATCGCCACAAGAGCGGCTACGCTTTGCGCTTTCCGCGCATCGTAAGACTTCGCCGCGACAAGATGGCCGCCGAAATAGACACGTTGGATACAGTGAAGAAGCTTGTCGCCTAAGCGAACGCGAATTTGGTTTAGATTTGCAGCTCCCTCTCCCTAGGAGGGGTTAGGGTGAGGGATTAGCGGATGAAAAACAAAAGAATATTTTTCTTTTCTTTGGCCGCTAGAGCTTCGCTCCCTCACCCCAGCCCTCTCCCAAAGGGAGAAGGAGTTGTCGCACTACAAATCTTTGCCTGGCGCGAGTTGACAACTCACGACTCTGACTAGAAAGATGCAATTCATGAAGCGCACTTCCCCCTGGATTATTGTTCTGATCATCTCGATGGCAGTCACCGTTATCGCGCAGCCACGCCCGCGCGCGAAAAGGGCCGGCCGGCCTCCGTCGGCAGATCCGACTTCGAAACAGACGCCTGCTTCGAACCCAACGGCCGCGGCGACGCCGGCGCCGACTCCGGCGCAGCCCGCGCCGTCGACCAACTCGCCGGTGCTCGCGGTCGTCGATAACGTGACGATCACATTGATGGACATTGAATCGACGGTTCTGTCGGCGATGGGCAGCGACGCGGAACTCAACGCGTTTTATCAGGACCGGGAAAAAGCGATCAGAGAGGCGCGCCAGCGCGCGGTTGATGCGCGGGTAAGTTCAATGCTGATTAATGCTGAAGCCAGGAAGCGCGGAATTCCGCTGGAGGATTTTTTGGCGCGCGAAGTTACGGGCAAAACGCCGCCGCCGACTGATGCGGAAGTGCGCGCTGTGTACGACGCGAATCGCGCGCAGTTTGCGAACACGGATTTGGAAGCGGCGCGGCCGACAATCATGAATTATCTGCGCAACGAACGTGGTGCAAAGGCTTACGGCGACATGGTCAATCGTCTGAAGATGACGAACACGGTCCAGAAAGGCGCGGACGTTAACGCGCCGAATCTTGCGCCGGGGACCGTGCTGGCGTCGGTCAATGGCCAGCCGATCCGGATCGAAATGATTAACGAGCGGATGAAGGCCTACATCCACAAATTGGATCGCCAGATTTACCAAGCGCAAAAGCAAGCGCTCGATCGTCGCATCAATGACACGCTGGTACTCGCGGAAGCAAACAAGAAAAACATTGGACCGGAAGTGATCATTCGCACCGAAGTCACTGAGAAGCTGACAACCCCGAGCGAAACTGAGATCGCGAAGTTCTACGAAGACAACAAATCGCAGATAAACGGTGACCTGGCCGCTACGCGCGGCGCGATCGCGAATTACCTACAGGAACAACAGCAACAAAAACTGGAGCAGGACTTGGCGGCTCGCCTGCGGGCCGGCGCAAAGATCCAAACGCTTTTGAAGGAACCGGTGGCGCCCGTTTTCAATGTGGCAGTCGGCAGAGGCATTTCGCGGGGAGACATCAACTCGCCGGTTAAGATCGTCGAGTTCACGGATTTTCAGTGCAGTGCTTGCGGTGGCATGTATCCGGTGATCGAGGAAGTGCTGAAGGCCTACGGCAACCGCGTGTATTTTGAGGTTCGCAACTTTCCTCTGAGCGCAATTCATGAAAACGCATTTCAGGCGGCGCAGGCGGCGGCCGCCGCGCACGCGCAGGGCAAGTTCTGGCCGTACGTGGATCTGCTTTACAAGAACCAGAAGTCGCTCGACCCTGAGTCACTGAAAAAGTTTGCGACCCAGGCCGGGCTCGATCGCGCGCGGTTCGACGCTGACCTCGCGAGCGGAAAGTTTGACGCCGACATTCGCCGTGACATCGAAGAAGGCGAACAATACGGCATTGAAGGCACGCCCACAATTTTTATAAATGGCGTCGTGCTCACTTCGCTTAGCGCCGACGCCTTGCGCGAAGCGATTGATAAAGGTCTGGCCCGCGCGGGCAAGACGCAATAACAGCTCTTCTAAATTACATTTTCAAATTAAGGGAGATTCAGATGAAACGAAAATCGCAAGTTGTCGCAATTTTAGGTGTGATGGTCTTCTCAGTTTTCTTCGCCGCGAATATATCGGCGCAGACTGGGCCGGTTGCGGGTGTTTATGAAAACTTCACGGT
The DNA here is from genome assembly GCA_036277115.1 of Pyrinomonadaceae bacterium. NCBI lineage: Bacteria > Pseudomonadati > Acidobacteriota > Blastocatellia > Blastocatellales > Pyrinomonadaceae > Pyrinomonadaceae bacterium. The sequence continues at coordinate 1,085,274 of DASUNM010000023.1, read as the reverse complement.
TGGCAAAGAGTCGGGCGATTTGGTCGGAATGCGCATCGTGATTATTCCCGCGCACAACCGCTTCTATGCGATGGTGCAGATCGCTCAGGGCGGCGCGGAAGATCCGAAACCCGAGTTTGTGGATGCCACCGTCAGGGGGAATGCGGTTGAGTTCACTGTCGGCGATCAAAAATATACCGGCACCGTCAGCATCGCTGGATTTCGGGTCAAAGACCCTGACGGACAGACGCACGTGCTGAAGCGCCGGCCCTGCGCGACGTTGTTCAGGTAAGGCGCGGGGCAAGAGGGCACGGTGTCAGTACCGGGAGCGGTAGCGACCGGATCTAGAGCCACTGGAGACTCGGGCGGATCCCGTCGCATCCACCACCCCATGCGGGCTGCCCGCATGGGGACCCCGGTTCGCTCCGGGTACTGACACAGTTAACCCGCGCAAGAAATATCACAGACTGAAGTCTGTGCCACAGTGCAGAAAAGAATGTGGCGGCGATGGCAAATTACCAACGCCGCCGCATTCGCTTTCGAGCTCTATCGCGTCGCCTACCTGGTGACTCCCGGCGCTTTGAACGCTCCGGTCTGGGCGATTGCCGGGCGATACTCCCAATGCCACGGTTCATTATTCACCGTCCGGACAAATCCGTGACGTGGGCCGTTCCGCTTCATCCAGTCGTAAAGCGGATTTCCTTCATAACCGCTAATCGCAAAGTCATATGCAAATCCATCCTGATGGTTTGAAAAGCCAGGCTTCGCGGCCAGGTTAAATCCCGGCCGGCGCCGCTCCCAACCGTCACGAAGAAACGCCTGTTTCGGATAGGTTCGAAAGCCGCTTTTCAGCGGCATCAGCACTCCGTCCGCCGCCGCGGCGTTTACCAGAGCGAGATACTCGTCCGCAATGTCTTCCGAGATGAACTTCAACTGGTTGTCGGCGCCGACGATCTGGATGAGCGTGATTTGTTTCAGGAACCTGCCCGCATCCCAAGCTGCGTTTGCGCCCTTCTGATTGTCGTCTTGCGGCGGGAACACGCCTACCGTCTCATTGAGGAACTTGTTCTTGAGGTTGGTGGCTGCCGTCCAGCCAAAATTCTCGACGTTCACGAAAACCAGGTCGCGCAGGACACGCGCATCAATGATGCGAACCTCAGTACCGTTCGGTATTAGCTTCGGCTGGTTGTTTTCCATCACGAACGCCAACAGGTCCTCTCCCTCGCGGAGTCTTGCCTGCGGATCGCCTATGACGAAAGTCTTATTGAGATAGCTTTGCATGATGAATTCCCTCGCCGCTATTGCGTGGCTTTCTTGTGCGTCAGGATGTTGCAGGTGTCCATGGCACTGGTTGGGTCAATCGCCTCGTTGCCTTCCTTGATGTGTTGAATAATTCCGTTCTTGTCGATCACAAAGGTCGCGCGATTTCCATAGCCGCCTTCTTCACTGAAAATGCCGTAGTCCTTCACAACGGAGCGCTTGGCGAAGTCGCTGAGCAACGGAAACGTGATGCCTTCTTTCCTGGCGAATTCGCGATTAGCGGGAACGCTGTCAACGCTAACGCCAAAAACCTGTGTGTCGGTCGCTTCGAATTTGGCGATATCAGCCTGATACGCCTTCATTTCTTTCGTTCAACCACCGGTGAACGCCAGCACATAAAACGCGAGCACGACGTTTTTCTTGCCTTTAAGGTCACTCAGTTTGTAGCGCACAGAACGGTTGTCCGCGCCGATGATGGTGCTGGGCAAGTTAAAGTCGGGCGCCGCATCGCCTACTTTCAGATGAGTCTTTGGTGCCGCCGGTCGGGCCGGAGTCGGTGTCGCTGTCGGCGACGGGGCCGGCGTTGTTTGCCCGGCGGCCAGGGATGCGGTGACGAGTATGAAAAAGAAACTCAACGCACGCTTGATCATGATTCGGTACTCCTTTTGCAAAAACCGGTCTCGGAAGCGGCGTGAGTTTACATCGCGAGCGAGTTTGTAACAACGAGATTCCGGGAGCCGAACCTCTGGGCCGCGAAGCGGCTACCCCAGGGTAGCCAGACGTGAAACGTCTGGAAAGATGGCATAAACGAGGGCGCGCATCAGAGATGCGCACAGCTCTCACCACAGATATCGCCATCGTATGCGACGCCGCTCGCGCGCAGCAGACCCACATATTCCTCCTGAAACGTAAGACGACTGTGATGTTGCTCCTGGTTGATGACATATATCCTTACTCGCTCAAGGTTTGAGGGACTCACCGCGAATGCTCCGTATCCTTTTGCCAGGCAAACAATCGGCGGCCGATCTCGCGGTGAATCCATTCTGAACTTTGGTTGAGAAAACCAAATGGATGTGAAGGCTAATGTGAGTGCAAGGCATCTTCTTTGCGCATCTTCGAAGCGCGGTTCACGTCACACTCCGTTCCCAGACGTTTCACGTCTGGCTACCTTCGGATGGCCGCTTTTGCGACCGGAACCGTCAGTGAGCATGACCCGACGTAAGCTAAGGACGCCGGTGGTAAATAGCGCACTCGACGCCGACGCGCAATGTGCAATTTCTTCCCAATTCCGCCCGAATTCGCCGATTGCAATCAGAACTCAAGAATTCCTCAAGCCACCTTCGGATAATGCGATCACCCTGACCCGAACGGGTCCGCGGCGGGAATTCCCTCGTTAGCAAGGATTCAAAGATGCCCAGAGACGACAACCACCTGATACACGACAAAATCACGGTTCCGACGCAGAGACCGCGCACTTCGCGGCCGCGCCTGCTCAACCTTTTGACTGACAACCTGTCGAATTACACCGCCACCATCGTGAATGGCCGCGCGGGGACGGGAAAAACGACTCTGTCTGCCGAGTTTGCCCGGCGCGCAACTCGACCCGTCTGCTGGTACAAGGTCGATGCGGCTGACGCTGAACTTGGTGTCTTCTGCCAGTATCTGATTTCCACGCTTCGTTTACAGCGACCGGCAATGGATGCCGCGCGGCTGATGGAAATCACTGAATCAGTCGAGAGCGACCGCGCCGAGGTGTTGGCGGAAGCATTCGTTTTCCAGTTAGCTGAACCCCGACCAGTCGGGGAAGAGCCTTTGCTGGTTATCATCGAAGACCTGCACCTGATTTACGACGCCGACTGGGTCGTGCCGTTCTTTCATCGCCTGTTGCCGCTTCTGCCGGCAGAGATCCACTTGATCATTACGTGCCGCAGCCTGCCGCCCGCACCGCTATGGCGTCTGCGTTCCAAGCAAATGCTACGGGTGATTGAAGAGACCGAGTTGGCTTTTAATTTGGAAGAGGCCGCGCGCCTGTTCGAAACCTATGGCCTAAGCGAAGAGCACGCGCGCATCGCTCTGCGCGAAACCAACGGCCGGGCCGCGGCGATTGCGAACTTTGCCGCCACGCCGGGACGCGCTGGTCGTGCCGTCGCCGACAGCTTTCTGGCTATCGAAGCGCGACCCGCAATCAGTTCAATGGGTCAACTAACGCTCGAACTGCCAACCTAGAACGAAACTTTGGCAGCAATGCCTGAAATAACCACCGCCCCCGTCCAAACTACCGGCGTCGCCTCTGGCGCGCAGTTATCTGAACGCTTAACGACGCGTAGAAGTCCCGGTTTTGGCTGTGCTACTCTCCGCACCCCACGACCCCGACGCGTCGGGGTTCTCGAAGCTGTGATGGCCAAGGGCGAACGCAAATCTGCCAAGCCTACTCCGCCGACCACTGCCGCGGCGCCGCTTGCGCTGCCCGGCACGTTTTTCCTACGCACAAAATTGCTGGCGCCCCGGGCCGCGCCCGAGTTGCTGTACCGCGAAAGGCTGATTGAGCGGCTGCGCGCCAATCTGTCGCTGCCCGTAACGCTGGTGGCCGCGAATGCGGGATCGGGAAAGACGACTCTGGTAGCCGACTTTCTGCGCAAACAGGAGCAGCCCTACGTCTGGTATCAACTCGATCACACGGACAGTGACCCCGCGGTTTTTCTCGGTTATTTGGCGCACGGAATTCAGCAGCGCATCAGCGATTTTGGCGAGACGATCTTTGCGTATTTGCAGGCGGGGGAGATGGTGCAAGAGCCCGAGCGCGCCGCCGACGTGCTGCTGAACGAGATTCTTGAGCGTGTTGAACAGCAGCTAATCGTCGTGCTCGACGATTATCACCACCTGGGCACGGAAACTCCGGTTCATGCGGTAGTCGATCGGCTGATCACTTATCTGCCGGATGTCGTCCACGTCATCATCATCTCGCGCGACGTGCCGCCGCTGGCGCTCGCCCGCCTGCGTTCGCAGGAATCGCTAGCGATTATCGACCGCAACGACCTGCTTTTCACGGCGGAAGAAACGCAAGAACTCTTCCGCAAAGTGTTCGGTCTGGCCCTGACGCCGGCACAACTGCAAGAGTACGGCGAACGCACGCACGGGTGGATCACGGCGCTGCAATTGGTGCGGCAGGTCGCGCAGCGGCAGGCGCCCGCCGGCGAAGGACATGCCGATCCGCTTGGGGTTCTGCACCAGTCGGAACGCGACATCTTTGAATACTTTGCGGAAGAAGTCTTCAACGCTGAGCCGGAGGACGTTCAGCAATACCTGATGCGCGTGGCGTTGCTGGATCGAATCGAAGTGAACACCTGCGCGCGGCTCTATCCCGAAGTGATTTCGTCGGCCATCCTGCCGCAGCTCGTGCGCCGGAACGTTTTTCTGACGGTCGCCAGTGACGCGCGCGGCGAAGAGTATCGTCTGCATCCGCTGTTTCAGAGTTTCCTCCGGCGGCGTCTGCGCACGGAGATCGGCCTTTCAGGCGTGGCCGCGGAACATGTGCGCTGCGCGGACCACTTGCTCGAACGCGGCGATTGGGACCAGGGCGTGCGCCATTTGCTGGAAGCCGAGGACTTCGAACGCGCCGGCGAAGTAATCGCCGCGCATGGGGCCGAGTGGATTGCCTCGGGCAAGCTCGCCTCGCTTGTCTCGTTGGCGGAGGCTTTGCCGCCCACGGTGCTGGAAGCGCAGCCGCGGGCGATGGCGCATCGGGCCGAAGTCGCGCGTCTGCGCGGGGAATTCGATACCGCTCAAAGTCTTTTCCGCCGGGCCGCGACCGCGCTGCGTTCCAAAGGCGACGACGAAGGCGAAGCCGACGCGCTGCACTCTCTGGCGACGATTGCGCGACGTCAGGGCGATTGCGACGCGGCTTTCAATTATCTCGATCGCGCAATTGAACTGACGAAACCTGAGTCGGCCGTGCGCACCAAGTGCGGGAACACGCGCGGCCTCTGTTTTGTGTCGCTGGGCGATTGGACGGCCGCCGAGCGCGAGTTTCGCGTCGCGCTGCAATCCGCCGAAGAGCGGAACGACGACCATCACATTCGGCTGATCACGCACAACCTGGGTCTGCCCGCGATGATGCGCGGCGATTTTGGCGAAGCGCTGCACTGGCTGCGTCGCATGCTGCGCACGGACGGGCACGAGGCGCCGATTCCGCAGGAGGCCTGGGCGCACCTGAACATTGCTCGGTGCCACCTGTATCGCGGTGAGATGGAAGAGTGCGAAAGGCATCTCGATTTGGCGCTGGAGCGCTGCCAGCTTTTCAATCTCGTCGGCCAGCAGGGGGAAGCCTTTGAAGCCTACGGCAATCTTTACCGTGAACGCGGCGAGCTAAAGCGCGCAGCTGAGTTTTATGAGCGGGCCGCGCGAGCTTACGAAGAGGCCGGTATCGACCAATCGCGCGTTGAACTGTTTGAAGAACAAGCGCTGCTAAGTCTGAAGGCCGGCGATCTGGCACGCGCCCGCAACCAGATTGAGCGGCTAATCGAGCTCCGTTCGGCGCGCAATGACGATGCCGGAGTGTTCACGGCGACGTTGGCGCATGTCCGAATCAGGATTGCCGTACGCGAATTTGGCGCGGCGCTCGAGGAGCTGGTTCCCGCGCTCGAATATTTCCGCCCGCGCGGACTTCACTACTACGAAGCTCAGGCGTGCATCGATCTGGCGACCTGCGAGGCGGAACTTGGTCATGAGCCGCAAATGCTCGAATACCTGCGGCGAGTCATGGATCTCGCCGCGCGATACGATTACGACTATTGGCTGCGGCAGGAAATTGCGCATCGCCCGTCGCTTTTCGCTTCAGACCTGGCGCAGGAAATTCTGCCCGCAGATTTGCGCGCCGGGGTCCCGGTAGTGGCAGCAATCGCGCCGCAACCCGTCACGGCCACGGACCTAACGCCTCGGCCCCTCGTCGATCTAACCCTAAACATGCTGGGGCCGGTCGAGATCTTCCGCGATCCGGCCCGGCCTTTTGCGGCTGATGCGTGGACCACCCGCCGCGCCCGCGACATTCTGTGCTTCATCGTGTCGCGCCGGCACCATCGCGCGCCAAAGGACACGATCATCGACATGTTCTGGACTGAGGACAATATCGAAACGATCGAAAAGAACTTTCATCCGACCATCTCGCATATTCGCAAGGCGCTCAACAGTAACCAGCCGTTGAAGCAAAACTTCATCATCTATCGCGACGGCGACTATCAACTGAATCCCGAGTTTTCTTATCGCATCGACACAGACACCCTGGAGCGCTTAATTGCCGATGGCGAAACGGCGCGCCGCGAACGTAACTATGCGCGCTGTATTGAGTGTTACGAGGAGGCAGTGGCCTTGTATCGCGGCGAGTTCATGCAGGGAACTTACGAGCCCTGGGTCGATGAGCAACGTTCGTATTACCGCGAGCAGCACCTGCGAATGCTGGAATCACTGGCCGCCGTTGCCGAAAAGAAGGCGGAATGGCCGCGGACGATGGACTTGGCGAAGCGGATCTTGCACGAGGACCCGTTCCGCGAGGACATCCATTGCATGCTGATGCGCGCCCAAGCCGCGGTCGGGAACCGCGTCGCCGTGAAAGAGCAATACGAAACTTTGCGGGAACTCTTGCAAAAAGAGCTCGGCGTCGAGCCTGCAATGCAGACACAGAACGCTTTTCGTGAACTGATGGAAAGCTGAATAGGGTCAATTTCGGCGGAAATTTGGCGGGATTTAGGAAAAGCACGACTCAAATGCAAGCCGAACGCAACAAACCCTCGCGAGTAAGCAATTTAGAATCACGGGTCGTCTCAGTTCTGTATTTTGACAACTACACCGCCTCCGATTTTGTAAACGAACAAGCTGCTGTCCTGACCCGACCGTGGCGTAGGCTTGTTAAGATGGGCCGTCTCTTTTTCAACAAAGCGAGAACCGCACTGGCGCTGACTCTGGTGGTCATACTGAGCAGCGTACCTGCGCTCGCCGGTCTGACTATATTCGGCTCAAACGGCATCACCGCCTCAGGCGCCGACGGCGTAAGTTTTGTTAACACTTCAGGAATCACCGTCAGCGGCGCTGACAGCTTTCTCGCCTTCAAACCAAACGGCATTACAGCTTCCGGCGCAGACGGAATCACTGCTTCCGGGGCTGATGGCATTACGGTCAGCGGAGCGGACGGCATCACCGCCTCGGGCGCAGATTCAACCACCATTAACCGGGCGGATAGCCTTACGGCGGCGGGCCCGAATGGAATTACCATCAGTGGAGCCGACGGAAATACTTATCAAGCTGATTCGGTCACCATCAGAAACCCCACCGGAATTACGGCCAGCGGCGCCGATAACGTAATCGCCACTGGCACTAACGGCATCACCGCGAGCGGCGCTGACACCCGCGGCATAGCTAAATCAGATGGCATCACGGCCAGCGGGGCCGACAGCACGATCGCAGTTGCGGGAACCGACGGCATCACCGCGTCGGGCGCCGACGGCGTGATCTTTTCCATTACGCCGGGCTCGGTCACGATAACTCGCGTCAACGGCATCACGGTTAGCGGTGCTGACGGAATCACCATTAGTGGAGCCGACAGTTTTGTGAAGACTGGAACAGCCGCGCTGATGGCAGCGCTCAACGATAACGGAGCCGGCGTGGGCATCGCGGGCGTGGATCCGGAACTGGCAGTGCTGCTGAACAACGTGACCGATGACAGCAACGTCGCCGCGGTAATCGTCTATCACCAACGGCCTACGGACGCGGATATTGCAGACTTGCAGAGCATAGGAGTTCTCGGGGGCACGCGTTACCAGGTGTTGCCGATGATTTCGGTGACTACCACCAAAGCTCGGCTGAGTGCGATTTCTCGTCTGGCTTCCGTCCGCTCAATCTATGGAAACCGCACGTTTCGCTGGGATCTCGAACCGGCTACCCGAAATGTAACGGGAATAGACCGCGTGCAAAGAAATAACGAGCTGACGGTGGCGAATCACGGAGTGGCAGTGAGTGGTCGCGGCGTCACCGTCGCGGTGCTCGACACGGGAGTTGACGGCACTCATGCCGATCTGGCAGGCCGCGTGGTTAACAATGTGAAGTTAGCCGACACGCAAGGGCAGGGTGTTGGTTTCAATTACCCGGTCGCCTCGCCTAACCTGCCCAGCACGGACCAGGTTTACGGTCATGGAACATTCGTCGCCGGTGTGATCGCCGGCAACGGACAGCAGTCCGCCGGGAAATATGCGGGGGTAGCGACGGGAGCAAATATCCTCGGTCTGAGTGCCGGCGACGCTAATCTGTTCTTTGTTCTCTCGGGCTTTGACTACCTGCTGGCGAATTCGTCCAGCTTCAATGTACGCGTCGTCAATTGCAGCTTCTCAGCAAAAACAGTCTTTGATTTTAACGACCCGGTAAACATAGCTACGAAGATGCTCACCGATAACGGCGTGAACGTGGTCTTTTCCGCCGGTAATACCGGGCCGGGTGACGATTCAATAAACCCGTATGCGGTGGCTCCGTGGGTCGTTAGCGTGGGCGCGACCGATATTCAAGGCCAGTTGGCCAACTTTTCGTCCCGCGGTGAGTTCGGCAGTCCGATGTTTCGGCCGACGCTGGTTGCGCCCGGTGTTAATGAAGTTAGTTTGCGGCCCGCCACCGTCGCCTCAATCACTACCGCCGGAGGCCTGGTCGAGGACAAGAAATTGAGTGCGAATGAGCTGCCGTATTACACGACCGGCAGCGGCACCAGTTTTTCCGCGCCACACGTCGCGGGCGTAATTGCTTTAATGCTTGAGGCAAACCCGCAACTTACCCCGGCTCAGGTTCGCGACATTTTGCAACGCACCGCCACACCGCTGACGGCTTACTACATCCACGAAGTGGGCGCAGGAATGCTGAACAGTCACGCGGCAGTTCTTGAGGCAGCGTTCCCGCAAAGACGCTTCGGTCAATGGCGTGGGCTGGCTTTCCAGAATCAGGTCGAGTTTGAAGAAAGCACGCCACAGCTTTTCAGCGGCTCAGTCGTCCCGGGCGCATACAACGATTCGCCAGTCTGGCTGCCGCAGGATGCTTTACGTGCGTCGGTGCAGGTGGCGTGGGGCGGACTCTTGAGCACCAGCAAACTTAGCCTTTCTTTGTTGGATACAACGGGACGCGAGCAGTCCATTGCCAATGAAGCAATCACCCAGGGACTTACCGGACGCCGTCAAAGCTCGGTGATTAATTCGCCGGCAGGGGGCGTTTGGACTGCGCGCGTCGCAAATGTGATCGGCCCTGCGGGCGCGCCGGTGCCAATCACCGAAAACGGCGTAACCAATGCGGGACAGAGCTACTTCGGATTTGTGAGCGTGACCCAGGCCCGTTACCCGGCGCTGGCGGATATTGGTGGCCTTGATAGCTCATCGGTCGCCGGAATTCAGCAGAGTTTTCGCTCGCTCGTCATGGCTCCCGTCGGCCAACACTTCCGTCCGGGATTTGCCGTCACGCGCAGTGACTTAGCAAAGGCGATGGTGTTGGGCGGGCGCGTACCTCAGTATTTGCCGGCGCAGTCACGTTACAGCGACGTGCGCGATCGATCGACGATGTTATTCGTTGAGAGCGCCCAGGCAGGACCAAACGGAGCTCTGTTCCCATCCATTACCGGCAGCACCTTCCAGCCGAATGTCACGGTTGATCGACTGACAGCTGTGGTGGCTCTGGTTCGTGCCGCCGGCTTGCAGCAACAGGCCGAGACGGGAACACACCCGCTGACTTTCACGGATACCCTTTCCATTCCTTCATCTTTGCGTGGGTACGTCGCCGTCGCGATTCAGAATGGACTAATTAAGTCGAATGGTACGGCTTTTAGTCCGCAAGCCGCGTTTACCCGTCTGGATTTGGCCCGCGCCATGGCCCGCCTTAGTGCGTTGCCCGTCCAGTAGCTTTCTCTTACCGATTCAGCCGGCCGTAATAAACCACCGTGTCGTAGTCAAAGACGACGGCTCCATCTTTCTGATGTGAATCGAAGACCCGCCGCAGGTCGCCCAGCATTGGCTCGTAATTGGCGCTGTCGGCGTTCGGCGCGTAAGAAGCGGATAGCAGCCGCCCTTGAAAACCTTTCCAGTCAAACGTCTGCTGGAAATCGAATCGTGCTCGCTGGTACTGACCGGGCGGAAAGAACGTCTGAATGCCCGAGTTTTCTATCTCGCTTGCGACCTCGCGGTAGTCGGTCCCGTATCGCACCAGGACGTCGTCGTAAGCTTTGACCAGGGCGCTCCGGCCGGTGGGGAAAGTGTTCCAGACGATGACGACCCATCCACCGGTCTTCAGGATTCGCTGGAACTCTCGGTAAGTCTTCTCTCGATCAAACCAGTGAAAGGCCTGTCCGGCTGTTATGAAGTCAACTGATGAGTCGGAAAGCGTCGTGGCCTCGGCCGTCGCATCAACGCTCAAGAAGTTCGGATAATCAGCCAGGAGCCGTTCGCCGGCAGCCCGCATTTCCGCATTCGGCTCGACGCCAAGCACGCGATTACCGTTGCGCAGGAATAACTCGCTGAGAAAGCCGGTGCCTGAACCGACATCGGCGATGACCGAATCACGCGTCAGGGCGCAGTCCTTCTCAAGCAGCGCAATGATTTCGGCTGGGTAACGCGGACGATATTTCAGGTAGTTTTCTACGCGGTTGGAAAAGCGCTTGGTCGGATCGAGCATCGGGCGGGTTCAGGCTTTCGGCGATTGCTGCGCGACAAGTTCATTCAGGGTTTCGCGCTCTTTGTCGTCCAAAATCGAAAACGAAATGCTGAAACCGGTCAGCTGCTGATAAAACGCGACTTTTCCGCGTGTTGGCAACCAACGACCGGAAGGAAGTTGAATCAGCAGGCTCACAATCTCGCCCTCATCAACCGGGCCTTTGGTGTTCACAAAACAACCGGTAACGCTGAGATCCTCGACGCGACCTTCGTATGTGCCGGTCGCGCCGTGCCAACACGTCGGTAGATTCACCGGGACGCGCTCGCTTGCTCGCTTTTCCTCAGTCATAAGCGTGGGTTAAAGTCGGCGGTCAGCCGCTCTCGACTTTGGTGATACTTCGCGAAAATCCTGAATCCCAGCAGCACGGCCAGCAGAAACGCAAAAGTCAGCGGCCGCTGCACGTCAGATTTTACCAGCATGTAGAAATGCAGGACACCTAAAATTGCGGCGGGGTAGATGAGGAGATGCAGACGCGCCCAGCGTTTGCCACCCAAGCGCTTGACCATCGCGTCAGTGGAAGTGATTGCCAGCGGCACCATCAGGAAGAACGCCGCGACGCCCACGGCGATGAAACGTCGCCCGGCAATGTCAGCCGGAATGGTCGAGAAACGAAAGAACCGGTCAAACGCGATGTAAGTCAAAAGGTGCAACGCGCCGTAAAAGAACGCGAAGATGCCCAGCATCCGACGAAGCTTGATCAACCAGTTTAAGCCGGTGATGCGACGCAATGGACTGACGGCGAGGGTGATAAGCAGAAAAACCAGCGTCAGCATGCCTGTCGTGCGCGTCACAAACTCGAGCGGATTCGCGCCCACCTGCTTCCGCCACACGTCCCAAAGCAAAAGCGTCAGCGGCACGAGGCCGTTGATTATCAGAACCAGTTTGGTAAAGCGAGTGTCCATGGAAAAATGTCAGTTGTCGGTTGTCGATCGTCCCGCTGACTCGGTTTCCCAACTGACAACGGACTACTGAAACCGACCAATTCAGTAATTCACCCTTAAATCCATCCCCTCGTACAAATGCGCGACCTGTTCTGCGTAGCCATTGAACAAAAGCGTCTCGCGAGCCCGGAACTCACCAATCCGACGCTCGTGGCTTTGGCTCCAACGTGGATGGCTGACACCCGGATTTACATTCGAGTAAAACCCATACTCATTCGGTGCCTGTATGTTCCACGTCGTCGGCGGCTCATCGGCGACCAAAGTAATCTTTACGACTGACTTAATGCTTTTAAACCCGTATTTCCAGGGCACAACCAACCGAATCGGGGCGCCATCCTGCGGCGGCAGAGTCTCGCCGTACAAGCCGCTCGCCAGAATCGTCAGCGGATGCATGGCTTCGTCGAGCCGCAACCCCTCAACGTACGGCCAATCGAGTACGCCCGTGTTCTGATTCGGCATGCGATTGGGATCGAGCAGCGTTTGGAACGCCACGTATTTGGCCGTAGAGAGCGGCTCAACCTGTTTGAGCAGCGCGTTCAAGGGAAAACCGACCCAGGGGATCACCATCGACCAGCCTTCAACGCAGCGCAGCCGGTAAATCCGCTCTTCCTGTGGCGCCAGCTTCAGCAACTCGTCCAGGTCAAATGTCTTTGGCTTGCTGACGAGACCTCCAACATCAACCGTCCAAGGTCGCGTAACAAAACCGCGCGCGGCGGTCGCAACTTCTTCCTTAACGGTCGAGAACTCGTAAAAGTTGTTGTAGTTGGTGATGTCTTCGAGCGATGTCAGAGGTTCTTTCGTCTTAAAGGCGTTGCGAATTGCTTCATCCGTGGGCGTGGTAACCACCTCGATCTTCGGACGCGACTCGACGACAGGAGCCGATGGATTCAACTTGCGGTAAATCAAACCAGTTGCGGCGGCTGATCCGGCGAGAATCGCGCCGCGCATGAACAAGCGCCGATTGAGATACACTTTTTGATCGGTGATCTCGCTCGACTGAATGTCAGATGGCTTTTTAATCAGCATCCCTGGTTGTTAGTTGCGAATTTTGCAAAGCGCGTATGTCAGAAGCACAAACATCTTGAACGCAAAGCTTTCCAAGTTTAGTATCGCCCCGTTTTTTGACCGGTCAAAGTTAGCGACTGGATCTTAAAATTTTGAAAGAGTGCTCTCAATTGTGTTTGTAGACGGCGTTTTCTTTCCCCCCTCTCCGCAAGCGGAGAGGGGAAGAGGGAGAGGTTGGCACCGGCGCTAACCCCACCCAACCCTCCCCGCTTGCGGGGAGGGAGTTATGCCGACGTAAAACGTTAATGGCTGGATATTCTGGAACACCACTCGCCAAAAAACTTGGTATCAAAGACGGTTTCAACCTTCGTTTTGTAAACGCGCCCGCCGAAGTTTTTAAAGAGTTGATTCTGCCGGCGAACGTCACCGTGAACTCACGCGCGCGCAAACCGATTGATATCGTGTTGTTGTTCGTTACAACCAAGCGTGAATTGGAGCGAACGTTTTCAAGTTACGCAGCGAAGTTACGTCCGACCGGCATGCTTTGGATTTGCTGGCCTAAGAAAACGTCCGGAGTCGCATCGGATCTTAGTGACAACGTTGTCAGAGAACTCGGTCTGGCAAAGGGGCTGGTTGACGTGAAGGTCTGCGCGATCAATGACGTCTGGTCGGGGCTGAAATTTGTCATTCGTTTGAAAGACCGGCCAAAAAAGTAGGCGTTCCGACCTATTCACAAGCTTCCACAGGCGCTGTGTAAAACCTGTGGACGAAGACTCCCGCAGCAGCAAAACCGGCGAAGGCGCAACAACTTAGGGCATTTTGCACAACACGACAGCATTCACAGTCTTGCTAACTCGAGCAAAATGCGGGGCAGTAGCCCGACCGTGAGGGAGGGCGTAATATTTTCCCGCGAACTACTTCTCCTCGGAAGCACTTACGGACTGGAGCGCAACGGTCTCGGTTGCCTTCCTTGCAGAACTGGCAAGCGAACGCTTGCGCTCCAGTCAGCGGCGCGCAGCTGAAGATTGTTTTCTGAATTAATCGATAACGGATCAGAAGGATTTTTGATTTCGACTTCGATCATCCACGTTGATGGTTCACAACGCTTCCAATCAACCGCCAACTAATAGTAGGCCCAAGCTCCTTTTAGTCGCATGGGTTGCGCGAAACATACGGCGAACGCTTTATGTGTTCTGGTCAATGCAATGAATTCATTAGCAATCTTTCGGTTGTCGTTCGCGGAGAATCATCATGGATCGCAGATTTATCAGTAGTGCCTTTGAAGCAAGCGTTCTTCTAACTGTCACCACTACACATGTTGCGAAGGTAAGAAGAAATTCTTAAGTCTTCGCAACCGTAAAATGATCGTGTTTGATGATTTGATCGCACTCAATCAATTTGGAAGTTGCAAAAAAAATCTTCCTACATATAATTCCAGTCCCTTGCTGGTTAACGATGAGTATCGGCGATCGAGTTGACGAAACGATTAGCAGTTTTAACGCAATTATTTTTTTACCCTCGCAAGTAACCGTCAGCCAATTCGCGATTAACTCGAAACGCTTTTGCGTTTTGATTTACGAAGCCGATTAGCAATTTCTTTCGGATCGTAAAAGAGTTGCGAAATTCAACTCCCCCGATAGCTCATCGCCAAGTTTCACACCGACGGGGTTCGATCGAACCAGGGCGCAAGCAGCCTCGATTGTCATCGGGGCTCGAGTGGTCAGTTGGAATCGTGTTGTTCGAAATAGTGTCGGAGCGCGGATGATGACGAATGCAGCAGAAGTAATTGCCCTTGAATTAAAGCGGTGCCCCCGTTGCGAAGAATCGTTGCCGGTTTCAGAGTTTGGTGTCTGCCGCGCACGTAAGGACGGACTGAATCTCTACTGCAAGCGCTGCATCAGACAGAAGATCGCTTTAAGTCGTCAGGCGTTGCGTGAATACAAGAGCGCCCGCACCAAAGCCGGCACCACTTCCACCAAGACAAAAGTAACGCTCGATCCCAAGTCAGGATTTTCGTCACGTCGCATCGCGCGCATGCTGCGCAAACTTTCGCCCGCTGATCGCGTACGCGAAGCAATCCGCTGTGGCGCAAAGACGCAAAAAGAGATCGCCCATGTCACAAAACTTCCGAAGGATGAAGTTTGCGACGCGCTCGCGAATTTGCTGCTCTGGACGCGCGAAATCCGCACCCAAATCGTGAATCACCAGCGCATGTATTTTGTGAACGAGGCGCTCGAAGAACTGCAGAAAACTGCCGCAAATCAGGTGAAACGCGGACTTTCACCGTCATTCAGTTCGGTCGGCGTGCTGATGCCGGGGCGTAAACCCTCGGCCCGGGGCAGGAAGCGCTCAACTAAAGCCGTCGCCGCGAAAAAAGCCGTCTCGTCCTGAGTCCTGTTTAGAGTACCGACTTTAGTCGGACTCTAGCGACGAAAACCCAACTGAAGTTGGTCTCTTACAGTCTTTGCCAAGTCCGCTTATCCGCAAACGCCGCCAGAACTTCCTCCGCGTGTTCGTCCGGCCTCACCTTCTCGTAAACTTTTTTAATCTTCCCTTTTTCGTCGATCAGAAAAGTCATGCGGTGATTGCCCATGTACTTGCGCCCCATGAATTTCTTTTCGCCGTAGGTGCCGTACGCGTCTGAGACTTTTCTTTCAGTGTCGGCGAGCAGTCGAAACGGCAGGTCAAACTTTTGCGCAAACTTCTGGTGCGACTTCTCATTATCGAGCGACACTCCCAGCACTTCAATGCCGCGCTTGCGGAACTTCGAAAATGAATCGCGAAACGCGCAAGCTTCTTTCGTGCATCCCGGCGTGTCGTCCTTCGGATAAAAGAAGAGCACGACTTTCTTGCCGCGTAGATCTTTCAAACGAACAGTGTTTCCTTCGCCGTCGGGCACAGCGAAGTCCGGCGCCTTGTCACCTTCTTTGAGTTTAGTTGCCACTTGGTTGATCCTCTATTTGGAATTTAGGATTAGAATTCTAGCCAACGATTTCGAAAATCAAAACTGAGAGACGATCGCAATGAAGTCAGCGGGGAAAGAAAGTAAAGGTCACTGGCTGGTGAAGCAGGAACCGGAAGATTATTCGTGGGACGATCTAGTGCGCGACGGAAGTACACAGTGGACGGGAGTGCGAAACTTTCAGGCGCGGAACAACCTGCAGCAAATGAAAGTCGGAGATCCGGTTTTCTTTTATCACTCGGGAAAAGATAAATGTGTCGTGGGAATCGCGAGTGTGTCGAAAGCTGCCTATCCGGACCCAACTGCCAGGGAAGAGGGCTGGATTGCCGTCGATATCAAACCGGTGAAGCGTCTGCCGAAACCAGTTTCGCTTGCTGACATTAAAGCGAACGCGAAGTTGAGTGACTTGTTACTCGTGCGCCAATCGCGTTTATCAGTGAGCCCCGTTGGTGAAGCTGAGTTTGAAGAGATCGTAAAGATGGGAAAGTAGCCCGCTAAGCCCGGCGAATGAACTTTGCTGCCAGCCAGCCCACCGGAACCAAAATCACTAAATGGATCCAGTCGTAGCCGCCTGTAGTTGTGCCGCCGAAATGGCTGCTGAGCATGAGAATCACCACGGGGACGGCCGTGAAGGTGTTCTGTTTTGAACGGAGCTTAGCCTGGTCGGCCAGCTTCTGATCCGGTTTTTGGCCGGCTTTCATGGCTTCGATCATCTTTCGCTGCGCCGGCAGAATGCGCATCCAAACGTTCGCGGCCATGATTGTCCCGAAGATGGCGCCGAGATGAATGTAGGCGCCCCGACCACTGAAAACGCGGGTCAGGCCGTACGAAGCCGCAACAATCAACGCGTAAGCAATTACTGCAAACAGCTTTTCGTTGCGGCCCAGCGGCGAAATCATCAGCAAGTCGTAAATCAACCAGCCAACAATCAGCGCCCCTATGCCGATACCAACGGCGGTTCCCAGGCCGATATCAGCGACGTCGCGGTCAATTAGCGCTCCGCCGCCGAGGTAATAAACAACGATCAGCAGCGCAAAGCCGCTCAACCAGGTGGTGCCGGCTTCCCATTTGAACCAGTGTAACTTCCGCGAAAGCTCGTCCGGCACCTTTCGTTTTTCCACGACGTAGAAGCCGCCGCTATGCACCATCCAAATCTGCGCGGCATTTCCGGTGTTGGCGAGCGCCTTTTCTTCTTCGGTCAGACGCGCGTCGAGCCAGGTGAAGTAGTACGTCGTCCCCACCCACATGATCCCAGCAAACACGTGGATCCAGCGGGCGATGAAGTTGAGCCATTCTGAGATGGTTGGATCGATTTGCATCTTGCTGCTTTAGGTCTTAGGTCATTGGTCTTGGTCTTTGAAACCACGATTGAGCCAAGACCAAAGTCCTAAAACCTAACTCCCACGATACGTCGAATATCCAAACGGGCTAATCAAAAGCGGCACATGATAGTGCTCTGCGCCGGGTTCGATCAAAAACGCGACAGAAACTTCCGGGTAAAAGGTCTGCTGATTCAGTTCCTTAAAATACTTTTCCACTGAAAACACGAGTCGATAAGTGCCGGGGCCGAGATTAGGCTCACTTAAGACGAACTGCTTCACCCTGCCGTCGTCATCGGTGACGCTTTGCGAAAGTGGTGACCACCCTTCACCGGCATTCAATCGTTCGAGGCTAATGTCTATGCCGCCCGCCGGTCGCCCGCGAGAAGTATCCAAAACGTGAGTCGAAAGGGTCGCCATTCGGGTATTCAATTCTCCAGGAGCTTCTGTAACCTTAGTTGAGTAATTTTTCGCTGCTCCTCGGCTGCCATCCGCAGTTCGGTTGCCGGATCGTTATTCAAGCGGCCATGCAGCGCCGCAAGTATCTCTTCCGCCGATTTGCCCGTGGCGCAGATAATGAAGATGAAGCCAAAACGCCGTTCATACTCGCGATTTCCTTCCGCCAGCGCCCCTTTCGTTTCGGCTGCCGCGCGCTCGCTTTCCGATTGTTCCTGCGCCGACCACCTTTGCGCCTCAGCCGATTGAGCGGCCTCGGCTTTCTTTTCGCCGATTTTTGGGTGGGCGCGAAAAGCTTCGAGCCAGTCTTCCTCGCTTAAGCTCCACCAAATCCCGTCAGCTTTAGCCGATAGATCGTCCGAATTCGCAAACGGACGAGCATCGCTTATTGCCTTCGCCCATGCTGTCGAGCCGCAACATTTCAGAAACTCATACTGCGCCTGCGCTGCCGGTAGTTCGTTAATTCGGTCAATCGATTGATTCATTGAACCATTGATTCACTGACTCAATGGATCAATGAGTCAATGGTTCACTACTCAATCGTCCCGTACACCCGCAAACGGCTGACACCGCCATCCGGAAAGATGTTGAAGCGAATGTGCGAGGCGTTCCCTGTCTCCATCACCTCGTCAAAGAAATGGCGCGTATGCGCCTGCAGTTTCGTGCGCGCCAGCACCGGCTTCCAGGTGAACGCAGGATCCTGCATCGTTTCGAGCGGCACGTCCGGGGCGTTACAGCTTTCCAGCGAGCAGCTCTCGGGGAAGTTTCCTTTGAACCAGGACGTGTCTACTTCCAGCCGTCGAATGCGGCCCGGTGTGCCGAGCTTGATGATCGTCCAGTCATGTCCCGGGCCGCGCCGGCGCTTGGTTTCCCAGCCGTCGCTCATGTTGGCCGCACGTCCCGGCATAATCAGGTTGTGCCGGTGACCAAAAAACATGTCGCTACAAGTCAGCACCATTCCGCCATTCTCGACGGCCGCAAGGTCGATATCACCGCCGATTTGCCGCAAGCGGTTCCATTGCGGTGCAACCTCACCGTACACATGCAAACGCGCCACCCCGCCGTCGGGGAAGATGTTGAATCGCAGGTGCGTCCAACGTTCGTCGCTGCTGATCGGGTACGGGTTGTGGGAATCACCATTCAGATTGGCGCGTGGCAGAATCTCAGTCCACTGTTGCGAGCCGTCAATCAGTTGTTCGGTGGTGGGCAGGCCATCGACCGCGCAGGCTTCAATCGAGCACTGCTCCGGATAATTGCCTTTGAAGTGCGCTGTATCGACTACAACTCCACGAATTACGCCCGCGAGTCCCAAACGAACGATGCACCAGTCGAATCCGGGCGTGCGTTTGCGTCGTGACTCCCAGCCGTCCATCCATTTGCCGAGGTCCGTGTACTTGCCCTCGATGAAGACGGGAACCGACGCTTTTAGCAGGTTCTCTTTTGGCGCAAAGAATTCGTCGTTGGCGTGCAGCACAGTGCCGCCGAGCCGTTCGGATGCCAGATCGATTAGTTCGGTGAAGTCCATAGGAACTGGCGGACCGGACGCCGTGATGTCAGTTTCCCGAGGCGTCGGGATAGCGACCGGGTAGCGTCATTGCAAACTCGACCGTCGCGATGCCTGAGACCCGGTAGCTACCGCTCCCGGTACTGACTTCGCTCCGGCAAGAGCAATGATCCGTACGGTCCGAAAAATCGCCCGTCATCATAAACCATCTGCCCGCGCAGGAAAGTTTTTTCTACAACGCCGCGCAGAACTTCGCCATTGTAGGGAGTCAGCTTGTGCCGGTGATGCAGCATCGCCGGCTCGACCTTGAATTCCCGATCCGGATTCCAGATGACGATGTCGGCATCGCAGCCGTCTTTGATTGCGCCTTTCAGAATTTCGAGACCAACTTGTCGCGCTGGTTCGCGGCACAGCCATCGAACCAGGTCCTCAATCATGAAACCGCGGGCGCTGGCCTCAGTCCACATAATCGGCAGGCGAAGCTGCAAAGAAGAAATTCCGCCCCAGGCGTTCATGCAATCGCCTTCCTCGGGCAGCTTCATGTCAGGGGGACACGGCGAATGGTCCGAGACGACGAAATCAAGCGTGCCGTCGCGGAGAGCGTTCCAGAGTTGTTCGCGGTTTTCACTTTCACGAATCGGAGGGCAACACTTAAATTCAGTCGCGCCATCGGGGATTTCTTCGGCGGCAAAGTGAAGATAATGAGGGCATGTCTCGGCCGTAATCGGCAGCCCGAAGCTTTTCGCCTGGCGCAGCATCGGCAAAGCGTCTGCCGACGAATGATGCACGATGTGCACGCGACAGCCGGTTTCGCGGCACAACCGGATCATTGTCGCGATTGCTTCGTTCTCAGCTTCTCGCGGCCTTGAACGCAGAAAAGTTTCATACGATCGAACGGGCAACTGGGATGCTGTTTGGCAGCATGCTTCAACCGGGCCGGGCAATTCCGCGTGCACAATCAGCAGCGCGCCGAGCCGGGCCAACTCAGGCATGGCTTCCCGCAGATCTTTCTCGGTGACATTCGGAAACTCATCAACGCCTGAATGAATCAGGAAGCACTTGAAGCCGACCACGCCTGTTTCCCAAAGGTTTGCCAACTCACTCGTGTTTCCCGGCACCACGCCGCCCCAAAACGCGGTGTCCACATGCAGCTTGCCCGCTGCAGCTTTCATCTTCGCGTCGAAGGCTTCGGGAGTTGTCGTGGCCGGGATCGAATTCAGAGGCATGTCCACGATCGTCGTCACACCTCCGGCGGCGGCCGCACGCGTCGCCGTCTCGAATCCTTCCCAATGGGTGCGACCAGGCTCGTTGACGTGGACGTGCGTATCGACCAGGCCCGGCATCACGATCGAATCGAATGCTTCTACCAGATCGGCGCCGGCGGGGACGTCTTCGAAAATCGAAATGGAAGAGATGTAGCCGCGGGTTATATGTACTGACGCCGGGCCGACTCCATGTTCGGTAGCGACCCGGCGTCCGCGAATTACCAGTTCCGTCGCGTGCATCGTTAGGCGGCCCAGCTTCCGGGTGGCGGTGGCGGCGCGGAGCCGGCAAGCGGACCAGTTTCAGGAAAGACTCTGCGATAGGCCACGGCGTACGAGGCAAAACTAATCGGCATGACCAGGAAAGCGCCTACGTAACAGGCAAACACGCCGAGGATTCCCAGTCCGGTGACCAGCAGAAGCAAGCCAATGATGCCGCCGAGGTTTTGGAGCGCGGCGCGGTAACTAAGCTTAATTGCGTCCAGGCCCGGAATGTTTCGGTCCGCAATCAGCGGATAGGCGAACATAAAGAGAGCGTGGATGGCGAGACTGGCGATCATTGCAACCAGCACCAATACGACCAGGGCAACCCAGAACACCGCTGGCATCACGTCGCCGCGCTGCGTTGGCATGATGATCATCGTGAACGCCACGAAGATGACCTGTCCAACCGCAATAATCAGGATTACCGGCACAGTCTGAATTGCAGCCGCCACCAAACCCTGCGTGAAATAATCGAAACCTTTGAAGAGCATTCCGAACTCGACCGGTTCGCCCCGCATCTTCGCAAACAGGCACATGTAAAGTCCGATCATCATCGGACCGATGATCACGACGGGAACCGCGCCACCGACGAGCATCGCCACGAGCGTTAGTCCCAGGAAGAGCCAGTACTGGTCCTTGATTAGCTGCCAGCCCTCTTTCACGCATTCAACCGGCGAGATGACCCCGCTGCGAAATTCGATTGGATTTGGATTCATCCCCGTTCCTTTCAATCCGGCCCAGATTTATCACCGCAGAAGGCTGCGTGCAATGGAAAGTTTTATTGCGCGGTCGCGCCGGTGGCCGTCGCCCGCAGCCAGCCGGGATTGGGAAGTAGATTTTTCAGCTGCTCTTTGATCGCCTCGGCGTACAAGACGGCCCCTTTACGGTTGGGGTGCGCAATGGCGGCAAGACGACAAACCATCAAATGGTCCTTACGCGATCTCTTCTCGTCCTCGCTCTCGCCCGGAATGCTTTTGTAAAAGTCCCGGCAGGCGGTCGAGCGCAGGCTGCTCACCTCGTCATTAGTTCGCAGGTCCACTTTACCTAACGTCAAAAGCACCAATAATTTTCTCAAAAAAGAAGCGTCGAATCCCCAAAGCTGTGACTTACGGGCGGAGAAAGCATGTTCGGGTTCGAACGTTACCTTAGCGAACATCACGCGTTGACGCGTCCCACGCGCCACGAGACGCGTGTTTGCCCGGGCGACGGCATCGCTCAAAGTGCTGTTTGAGGCGGCGTACCAGGCCGTGGAAATGATCGTCAGTTGCGCCAGCATTTCTCGCGAATTGATTTTCGGCCCATTGGGAATTAGCGCCGCATAGAACCTTTTCGCCAGCGCCCGCATGAAGAAATCCCGTGGCGTTTTGTCAGAGAAGACGGGGTAGTAACCGCTGATGATGATGTGCGCATTGGGAAAGGTCGAGGCGATTCTTATCAGCAGTTCTTCGACTGGCGCCCCGCACTTTTCCTGCGCCAGCGCCTGAATTGTTTCGGGCGTGTTGCCCGCATTCATAAACCGGCGCGCGTTAACGTCGTTGATACAGCCATCGACCAGCACCAGGTCGACGTGCGATGGATCGACGTAAGACCGGACTGCGATATCGATCTGATCGTGAAGCGTCGGATAAGCGTTGGCTATTTCGCCGTGGACTGTCAGAGACTTCGGCATTTCTCCGCCGGGAGTCCCGATCATGGCTCCGGCATGAGCTTCGATGCGCTCGCGCACGATGTGCCCGTTGGTTTGCAGCCAGCTCTTCACCAGATACCAGGACTTGTTTTGCTCTTTTAACCCCTGGCCCCAGAGTATCGAGTCGCCGAGGACCAGCATGTTGAACTCCCGCGGAGATTCAGCAGGTGTGGGCCGGGTGCTTTGACCAGATGTGCCCTGAGAGAAAACGAGGAGCAGCGCCGCCAGAACGACGACGCGAACTTTCGTAACGTACGCAAAAGATTTCAAGCGCAAGCGTTGGTGGGATTCTAACGCAAGGAAGTTTTGAACTGCCACTGGAAAACGGTTAACCCGGTACGCATGCCTCTGGCATGCAGCACGCCGGAGGCGTGCGTACCTAGCGTAAGTGAGAGAGGAAATCTTCAAGCAGATTCAAGGAAACCTGCAAACGGTAATCTTTGGTAGAGCGAATGTCATCGATAGGAGAGATTTCATCGACGAGCGACTGTTTGGCGGCGGCAATCGTTTGGCCGTTTAGCGGCTGGCCATGTAGTACCTTTTCCGTCTTGAAACAGCGAAGCGGAATCGGGGCCACACTGCCCAGCACGATCCGCACGTGATCGATTTCGCCGTCTTTCACACCGGCAACTGCCGCGAAGCAAACTTTGGAAATCGCCTGTGCCTTCCGCGTGCCAACCTTCCGATAGTAGTGCGTCAGTCCTTTCGTCCGGCGCGGCAGATTAATCGCGCGCAACAATTCTTCAGGACGAATATCCATTTGCTTGTAGCCACTATGGAACCCCGAGTATGGAATTCTTCGCGCGCCTGCTTTGGAAACAAGTTCCAACTCAGCGTCATACGCAAGCAGGGCGGGCGGCGAATCCGCGGCTGGCGAAGCGTTGACGATGTTGCCGCCCAGCGTGCCGCGATTCTGGATGGCGATGCCGCCGGTCTCCTTCGCGGCCTGACAAAGCATCGGAAACTCTTGCTGCAAAACCGGATGGTTTTGAACTTCCGTGTAGGTGGTGAGTCCGCCCAGCGTGATCTGATTGTCCGTCACCTCAATTCCGCGCAGCTCTTTCAAATTCCAAATGTTGACATAGTTTTTGTGCGGAAGTCTCCCGGCTTCGAGCAGCACCATCAGATCAGTACCGCCCGCGAAAGGTTTCCAGGCGCCGTTGTCTTGCGCAAGCATATCGAGAGCTTCGGCCAGCTTCGCGGGAGAAATGATGCTGTAAGTAGGAACGTAACCTCTCATTATCTTTGGCACGCACGCACAACAGACTCAAAAATTTTCATGTACCCGGTACAACGACAAAGGTTTCCGGCAAGACCATTCCGAATCTCGGGCTCAGTCGGGTTCGGCGTTTTCTCGAGCAGATTGACGGCGGCAATCACCATTCCCGGCGTGCAGATGCCGCATTGCGCGCCGCCGCAATCGATGAATGCCTGCTGTACCGCGTGAAGTTGGCTTTCGCTGACCGCGATGCCCTCAATCGTCTTAATGTCGCAGCCTTCGACTTGCGCCACCGGAACCAGACAACTGTTGACGATTTGACCGTCGATCATCACGGTACACGCGCCGCACTCGCCTTCGCCGCATCCTTCTTTGGTGCCGGTCAGACGAAGCTGCTCGCGCAAAACGTCGAGCAGACGCTCCATTGGATAAGCCTGGAGTTCCAGTGCATTCCCATTGACCGTACATTTAAACTGCGATCTCATGTTCTAAGTAATCCACCAACCAAGCGTAAAGCGTGCGAGAGTTATCAAGAGCACTAACCAACCCACTGCCTTAACCATCCATCTTGGACCTGGTCGATCGGACCACGCGTCGATCTCATCTGGAAACCAGATGCACGCCAAGGACAAAACGACTGGCCACATCGCATACAAAAGCACGCCCCAAAAGTCTGAAATACTCGCGGACATGGCAAAGAGCAATGCGATCATTACTCCCGACAGAACCAATGACAGAACTCGCTGCCAATCCCACATCTCGTTAAACGACTTGAAGGATCATTTCCGGCATCAGTGGAATCCGATTGAAACTAATTCCCGTGGCGTTCTCGATGGCATTCAGGATCGCCGGCGCCGGCCCATCCATCGGCAGTTCGCCGATTCCTTTAGCGCCGCCGGGACCGAACGCGTACCTGTTCTCTTCAAAGTAAACCCGAATCGGTGGCAGGTCAGCGGCGGTCGGCATAATGTAGTTCGTCATTTGGCCGTTAGCCATGCGTCCGTCTTGCCAGACGACGTTTTCGTAAAGCGCCATGCCGATGGCTTGCGCGACGCCGCCTTCGATTTGGCCCGCCGCGAGCACCGGATTCATCACGCGTCCGATCTCCTGCACGGCGACGAAATCATCAACGTGGGCTTCATACGTCAGCGGATCGTAGGAAATCTCGGCCACGTAAACCGCCCAGGCAAACGCACCGTACGCGTCGCCTTCGTATTTTTCATCATCCCAACGAATGCCGGGCGGCGGTTGATACTGGCTGGTAGATTTAAGCGCGCCGAACTTCTCAGTGTATTCCGCACACGCTTTTTGAAAATCAGCTTGCGTAGACTCCTCTTTCAGCAAGCCGCTGCCGACCAGAGTCTGTTTCAGACCAAGCACCGCCGATTCAACCAGCTTGCCGACAATCATCGTGGTGCGCGACGCGACCGTCGGGCCGCTGTTCGGGACGTTGCCGGTGTCCGGCTGGGCAACTTCGATCAGATCGTAATCAATGCCAAGGGCTTCCGCGGCAATCTGCGCAAAGATCGTATTCGTGCCCTGGCCGATCTCAGTGCTGGCGGCGAGCACTTTCACCTGGCCATTGGCGTTAGCTTCAGCGCCGACGACGGATTGGAGATACACCTCGCCCGAACCAGTAAATCCCGCCCCGTGCATGAACGTGGCAAAGCCAATGCCTTTTTTGGTACGCACGCCTCCGGCGTGCTGCAAGCCGGAGGCCTGTGTACCGTTCTCTTCCGCAAACCGCTCGCGCTTCGCGTGATAGTCAGTCAACTCAAACGCCCGATTCAGTAATCCGTCCAAATCAACATGCTCGCGGATCACCTGATTCGTCGCCGTCGTCTCTCCTTCTTTGATGAAATTGCGGCGGCGAAACTCTTCGGGAGACAGACCAAGTGTCTTCGCAACTTTGTCCATGTGTCGCTCAAGAGCGAAGATGCTTTGCGGCGCGCCAAAACCACGAAACGCGCCATGCGGCGGCATGTTAGTCGCCACCGCTTTGCTCAGGATGCGAACGTTGGGACAAAAGTAAGGCCCGGCGGCATGAATCGTTCCGCGCGACAGCACGACCGGCGACAGAGTGCAGTACGCGCCCCCGTCGATCACGAAATCGATCTCCATCGCCAAAAGCTTTCCGTCTTTCGTCAGCGCCGTCTTGTGACGCGTGCGCGATGGATGGCGCTTGGTCGTCGCGACCATGTCTTCGGCACGGTCGTAAATCATCTTCACCGGCTTGCCTGATTTCCATGCGAGCAGAGCCGCGTGGCCGGCGATCAGAGATGGATACTCTTCTTTCCCACCAAAGCCGCCGCCGGTTTCAGTTTGAATTACGCGAATCTTTTCTTCCGGCAGGCCGAACAACTTAATCAAAGCCTTGTGCACATAGTAGGGACACTGCATCGATCCCCACACGGTCACGCCTTCCGCCGGATTCGCAGTGGCAATCACGCCATTCGTTTCAATGTAGAGCTGTTCCTGCGCGCCGGTTTCGTATTCGCCTTCGACAATGAAGTCCGCGTGCGCCCAGGCTTCTTCAACGTTGCCTTTGTTCACGAGAAACTTCTTAAAGACATTGTCTTCGCCCCAGATGATTTCTTTCGGCGCGAGTGACTCTTCCAGCGAAAAGACTGCGGGCGTCTCTTCATATTCAATCTTCACTCGGCGGCGAGCTTCCTCGAGCAGGTATTTGTCGTGATGAGCCAACAGGACGATTGGCTCTTCGGCGTGATTCACCGTGTTCTCAGCGAGATAGGGCTGGTCGTTCAGAATCAGTGCGACGTAGTTCTCTCCGGGAATGTCTTTTGCCGTGACGATGGTGAATTCATCCCAGGGGATGGAGAGGTCACTACCGCCTGCGTTAGCGGGTGGGTTATCAAAGGAAATGTTCTTGATGCTTCCCCGGGGAACTGAGCTGCGCACGGTCACGCCGTGCAGCATGCCGTCGAATTTCAGATCATCGACGTAGAGCGCCTGACCGGTGACTTTCTTCCGGCCTTCTTTGCGGGGAATTGATTTACCGACCAGGGTCATAGCTGACTATGGCTCACGTTTCTGTATCGCATCGCCGCGCGAGCTCCGCATCACGGATCCAATTGCGCGGGTGACAAGTGAACGCGGCACGAGGCGTTCACTTTCAGTCGCAAAGAAGTTTGCCCAGCCTGAGATCACGTGACTCTTCCCCCGGGCGAGCGCCCGCAACGCTGTTTCGACGACTTCCTCGGCTGTTTGCGACGCGCGTGCGGGCGGCTTCTGCTTCATTTGCGATGCTTCGAAGAAATTCGTTTCAGTCACGCCGGGACACAGCGCCATCACTTTGATTCCGTGTTCGCGATTTTCTTCCCACAACGCTTCCGAGAATGAAAGCACGAACGCTTTTGTCGCCGAGTACGTCGCCATGTAAGGCACGGGCTGAAATCCAGCCGTCGAAGCGACATTAACGATCGCACCGCTCTTGCGAGCGCGCATCGGCTGCAGAAAGCGATGCGTCATCTCAACCAGCGAACGCACATTCAAATCGATCATGTTGAGTTCGCGGTCGAGGTCATGCGCAGCAAAATCTCCCATCGATCCGAATCCGGCATTATTGATCAGCAAATCGATTTCGAGTTCGCGTTTTTTAGTTTCTGCAAACAACTTAGCCGGCGATTCCGCCTTTGACAGATCCATCGCCACATACTGACAGTGAATGCTCCGGATGCGGCCGAGTTCGCTGCAAAGCGTGATCAGCTTATCTTCCGAACGCGCGACGAGCAGCAGGTTGTGCCCGCGGGCCGCGAGCGCGCGCGCGAATGCTTCACCAATTCCGGATGACGCGCCCGTTATGAGAGTTGTGTTCATTGAAGCGTCAATAGATTCAACTCGATAACATCCGCGTTCCCGTCGCGCAATTGATCGAGCGTCGCGCTCGACGGCGCTTTGTCCAGATTGATCCGCGCCACGGCGGCTTCGGCGCCTTCGAACACGATGTTCTCCATCTCCTGCACGTTGATCTGTTCGGCTTTGATAGCTTCGAGCACCTGGGCCAGCACGCCCGGCCGATCGCGGTGACGCACCACCAGCCGATGGGTGGCCGGCGTGCGCGCCGCGAGATTCACGACGTTGGGCACCTGACCGGTTTCCTTGAAAGACTTCACGATACGCACGGTTTCGGCAGCGATGGCTTCCTGCGCTTGATCGGTTGAGGCGCCGATGTGGTGCGTGCCGTAAACGCTTGCTTCCTGCGAAATCGCATCAGTGAATTCGGCCACGCCGGAAGTTGGTTCAGCCGCGAAAACATCGAGCCCGGCGCGAATGCCCTTCGCATGAATCGCTGCCACCAAAGCATCCTGATCGACAACCTCGCCGCGCGCGGTATTGATGAGGTAAGCGCCTTCCTTCATTGCCTTGAAGAGTTCGGGACCGATCAGCGAGCGCGTGTCCGGCTTCAGCGCCACATGGACGCTCACGACATCGGCGGCCCTCGCGACCTCCAGCGGCGAATCCTTTCGTTCCACGCCTAACTCTTCAGCTCTTTCATCCGTCAGACTGCGACTCCAGGCAATAACGGGCATACCAAAAGCTTTCGCGCGCGGAATCATCTCCTGTCCAATCTTGCCGACGCCGACCAGGCCGAGCGTCCGCCCGAACAGACCGCGCGCTTTCGAGAACTCCTTTTTATTCCATTGACCGGCCCGCAAAGCGATCACGTTGTCGGCGACGCGGCGATCGAGCGCGAGCATCAACGCGAACGCGAGTTCCGCGACGGCGATTGAGTTCTTTCCCGGACAGTTCGCCACATAGATGCCGCGCCGAGATGCCGCGGCTACGTCAATCGTGTTGTAGCCCGCGCCGGCGCGCACCACTAACTTAAGAGGCCCGGCTTCAAGCATCGGCTCGGTAACTTTTGTGCCGCGCACGATGAGCACGTCGGGCTTCTCTTTGGCGATCGCTTCGACCAGTGCGTCGTCTTTGAGATCAGGCTGAAACGAAATCTCGCAACCAATCGAGCGCAAGCCGATGCGGCCGGACTCTTCGAATTTGTCAGCGATTAGAATTTTCATTTTTTGGAGTGCGCCGACCGCGGGGTTCCCGCGCGAGCATCTCGCGTGGGTTCCCTAGACGGCGCTTTTCTTTCTTGGCGGTTCTTTGCGCCTTGGCGTCTTGGCGTGAGATAGGTTCACGCAAAGGCGCCAAGTCGCAAAGGAACGCAAAGTTAGTTCCCGTTCCTAATAAATCCAAAGCGGCGTCAAGCCGCCGCACTCCAAATTACTCTTCCTGTTCGAACAAACCCATCACCGTCGCAGACGCAGCCGGTTCAGTGCGCAGCAGTTCAAGATTCTCTGCGACGTGCGCGACGTTGCTCATTCCCACCAGCGCGGTTGTGATTCCCGGCGCTGAGCGCACAAATTGAATACCGGCCTGCGCGTCCGTGGCAAGCGACCCCAGCGCCTGGCGAATCGCTTCCGGTAAGCCGCGCGCGACCTGGCCCTGCAAAATTGAACCACTGGCAATGACCGTGACGCCAAGTTTGTGCGCCGCATCGGTCGCAGTCATCCATTCATCGCCAAATTTCTGATTCTTAAAAAACAGCGCCTCGGGCATTGCCAGGTTTACCGGCAATTGAATGAATCGGAAGTGATGCGCATCGCCGGCGATGTCGCGTGCAACTTCGACCATCTGTTCAAGCGAGTGGTACCCGCGGGCGTTTGGTTCGACCCGGAAGCCGTTCCACGTCGCGACACCATAATTGCGAATCTTGCCCTGCGCGACACTCTGCTCGAGAAACTCAAACGCCGCACGCAGACGCCGCGAGAACTCCTCGCCGGAAACGGCCGACAACTGCGATTCAGGATTGTGCACGTAATAAACATCAACACAGTCGAGATCCATGTTGCGCAGAGACTGCTCCAACTGGCTCTCGAGATATCGGGGCGTCATGCAATGCGAGCCGCCGGCGATGTCACCCCACGTCGCGATTCCGGTCTTGATGAAGTTGTCTTCGACGTACTGGCGCACGTCGCTTGGCGGCGCGCCGTCAAACGGTAGATAGCCGCCCTTGGTGCAAGTCACAAGTTCATCACGCGGAAATCCGCGGGTCTGCAATTCCGTTAACGCCGCGCCAATCGATCGTTCGCTTCTCTGCAAACGGTAGTTTGCGGCGGTGTCGATGACGTTCGCACCCAGCTCGACCGCGCGCAGGATGGCTTCGGTATAGCGCCGATCCGTGAGTTCATCCGGCTGACCAAGATACGTTCCGACGCCGATGGACGACAGCCAAAGATCCTGCGCCTGCCGAAAGTGGCCGTCGGCGGCGTCTTTGAAGCGCGCGCGATAACGCGCAGTTCCATCTGTTTTCGCGCAGTCGTTTTTGCTCATATCTTGATTTGAGTTGGTCATGACTATAGAAGCGCGCGTGACTTCGATCAACCGATGCCTTGTGTTAGCGTGTAGTCAGATCAACCAGCCGTGGACAAAATCAACTACGACCGCGAAATTGAAGTCGCGACCGCACTAGGCCGCGCTGCGGGCGCGGTTCTGCTCGCGCACTACAACAGTCCGTTTCTCGTTGAGCAAAAAGTGAATGCGCTGCTGGAAATGGAAGAGGTGACCGCCGCGGACCGCGAAGCCAACGATCTCATCGTGCGGCGACTGGCGCATGAGTTTCCCGGCGACGGCATTCTCGCGGAAGAGTCAGTTGACACCGACGAGCGTCTGAACAAAGAGCGCGTCTGGTTAATCGATCCCATGGACGGCACGAAGAATTTTGTGCAACGCGATGGAGATTTTGCCGTCCAAATCGGTCTGGCGGTTGGCGGCGAAGCCGTCCTCGGGGTTGTCTATCAACCCGTGCGCGATGTCCTCTATCGCGCGGTGCGCGGCGCAGGCTCGTGGCTAGAGAGGGACGGGAAACAGGCTGAGCGGATGCACGTTTCTAACAAAACTGATCCGGCGGAAATGGTCCTGGCGTCGAGTCGCTCGCACCGCAGCCCGCGCATGGAGCGCGTGGTCGATTCGTTCGGTTTCAAATTCGAAACTCGCAGGGGATCGGTCGGGGTTAAGGTCGGGTTGATTGCGGAACAGGAAGCCGATCTCTATCTGCATCTTTCGCCGGGCACGAAGCAGTGGGACACGTGCGCTCCGGAAATCGTTTTAACGGAGGCGGGCGGGCGACTCACTGATCTGTTCGGCAAGCCTCTTCGTTATAACGCGGCGCGCATCGACAACCGCAATGGAGTGGTGGCGACGAACAGCGCCGCGCACGAGTTGGTGATCGACAGCCTGAAGCCGCTGTTGCGCGAGTTTGGCCGCACGCCGGTGTGATTCGAGTACGCTCGCGGGGTGCTTTGCAAATCCACTTAGCCGCGTTTAGTCTTACGCAAAGCTTTCAACATTCCAGTTCAAGTGAGGAGTGCGGATGGCAGTCATTCGTCCTTTCAATGCGCTTCGCCCTGCGGCTGAATGCGCGCATCAGGTCGCCGCGGTGCCTTACGACGTCGTCAACACCGACGAGGCGCGCGCGCTGGCTTCGGGCAATCCCCAAAGTTTTCTGCACGTATCGCGTCCGGAAATTGATTTGCCCGACGGCACGCCGATCTACAGCGATGAAGTTTACGCCAAGGCCGTTACGAATTTTGACCTGCTGAAGAAGGAGTGTCCCTTCGAGCAGGAAAGCGAAGCGAGCCTGTATCTCTATCGCCTGATTATGGGCAATCACGAGCAGATCGGCGTCGTTGCCTGTTGCTCGGTCGATGAATACGACAGCGACGTCATTCGCAAACACGAACGGACGAGGCGTGACAAGGAGGATGATCGCACGCGACACATGCTGGTGCTGCGCGCGCAGACAGGACCGGTATTCCTGACTTATCGCACCCAGGCGAACATCGACTCACTGGTTAACGAGGCCTTGCAGCAGAACGAGCCGCTTTACGATTTCGTGGCTAATGATGACATCCGTCACAGTATCTGGCGCATTTCGAACACGGGCGCATTCGTTGAAGCGTTTGCGAGCGTGCCTAACCTTTACATCGCGGATGGCCATCACCGCGCCGCCAGTGCCAGCCGCGCCCGCGCGCAGTTGAAAGAGCACGGCTTCAGCTTCATCGGGAACGAAGAATACAACTTCTTTCAGTGCGTGCTCTTTCCCGATAAGCAGTTGCAGATTCTTCCTTACAACCGGATCGTGCGCGATCTGAATGGCATGTCACCCGCCGGTTTTCTCTCGGAATTGGGTAAAGCTTTCCAGGTGACAGACGGCGCCCCGCCATCACCGAAAGAGCGTGGCCAATGGAGTATGTATCTCGACGGGCGCTGGCACGGACTGGGTTTGCCGGATGGCGCATCGCGTCCTGAAGGAGTAGTTGAGTCACTGGACGTAAGCATTTTGCAGGATCGGGTGCTCGATTCGATTCTCGGAATCAAAGACGTGCGCACTGATAAACGAATCGATTTCGTGGGCGGGATTCGGGGCACTGACGAACTGGAAAAGTTGGTTAACGAAGGGAAAGCGGCGGTCGCCTTCTCGCTTTATCCAACCACGATCGAGGATTTGCTGCGCGTTTCAGACGCCGGCGAGATCATGCCGCCGAAATCAACCTGGTTCGAGCCGAAATTAAGGGATGGACTGCTGGTTCACGAGATCTAAGTGGCAGCTTCTCATTCACACCGGGCTTCAGCCGGTGCCTTCGTTGCGAGAAGATTCGAAACCGTTTAAACGGTTTCAGATTTACCAACTGTCGCGACAACACCGCGCTTTAAGCGCGGTGAGAATGAGAGCTGCCACTCAAGCCAGCGCGGCAAAAACTTCATTCGATAACAAAGCCCCGCGCGTGGTCAGCTTCAAGCGCTCTTCGTCGATCGCAACCAGGCCTCCCGCCTTTAAGCGATCCAGCTCGCCATTGAATTGCTCGCGCAAATCCGTGCCGAACCGCGCGCGGTAGCTGTTCAAATCGATTCCACGCAGTAGACGCAATCCGAGAAAGATCGCTTCTGAGCGCGCGTCTTCCTCGGTCAATTCCGTGCGTTCGACGATAGGCGATTGATCTTTCTCTATCAGCTCGACGTACTTTGCCGCATCACGTTCGTTGGCCCAACGCCCATGCGCGCCATCGTAGGAATGGGCCGAGTTCCCGAAACCGTAGTACGGCGCGCCGCTCCAATACTTCGTGTTGTGACGCGACTCGCGCCCCGGCAGACAGAAGTTGGAAATCTCGTAATGCTCGTAGCCGGCGGCGCAGACTCGCTCGATCATGAGCGCGTACATCTCAGCCGCGAGATCTTCGTCAGGGCGCGGGCGCATGCCGCGGTTGATTTGATCGTGCAGCGGCGTGCCTTCGTGTACGTCGAGCAGGTAGAGCGACAAATGTTCCGGCCGCAGTTGCAGAGCTTCGTCGAGATTCCGCTGCCAGCCTTCCAATGTCTGTCCGGGCAATGCGGCAATCAGATCGAAATTGATGTTGTCGAATCCTGCGTCACGCAGGCGCTGAAACGTTTTGCTGATATCGCCCGAATCGTGCGTTCGTCCGAGCATCTTCAGCTCCCGATCATCGAACGTTTGCGCTCCGAAACTTGCCCGATTGATTCCGAGGCGACGCCACTCGCTCATGGTCTTGCGCTGCGCATCGGCGTTTTCGCCGCCATCTCCCGGATTAATCTCGAGCGTGATCTCGGCATCGGCAGCAACGTCAAACGTCGGTACGCATGCCTCCGGCATGCTGCACGCCAGAGGCGTGCGTGCCGCCCCGCGAACCGCGTTCAGAATGTGTTCGAGCTGCTCAACGGTCAGCAATGATGGCGTGCCGCCGCCAAAGTAGACCGTGTCGACTGCCGCGGATGGCTCGACTTCCCGCCAGCGGGAAATCTCTGCAACGACTGCTCGCACGTAGCGATCGGCGACGTCGCTCTCGAACATTCCTGTCGCGAAATCGCAATACGAGCAGCGTGATCGGCAGAATGGAGTGTGGATGTAAATTCCCGCGCGCATCGGTATCCACAGAGTACGCAGATTACGCAGACTCCTTCAAGCAAGCACGTTCGTAGTTTGCCCCCTCTCACCCTGGGAGAGAGCTGGGTGAGGGAGCGCAGCTTTAGCGAAGAGAAATTAAACGCATTTTTTCTTCTCTCGCCGTAGGCCTCACTCCCACTCCACATGGCGTCTGCACTTCGCTGTTCTATTTTATTTTGCACACTGTACCGTTTGAGTGCTGACATTTTGGAAAACTTGAATGCGAACTCGATGTATACGCACTTTCGTGTTTGGCATGGCGGTTGAAGACAAGAAATTCTGTGCGAGGCCGCATCTCGACGGCCTGACATTTCAATTCACGGAACACCAAAAGGGGAGGAATGATATGGCAGACGACAGAGAACGAGAGCAGGGAATGAAACAAGGTACTGGTAACACAGGCCATCAGGCGCCGGGTCGGAATCCAGAGGATGATCGCACCGCCGGTGAGCGCGGTGACAAGGGCCGCCAACAAGGCAGCCAGGAACCCGGACAGGGTGCCCAGGAGGATAAGCAAGCGGGCCAGCGCGGCTTCGATCCAAGCGTTGGCGGTGACGGCGGCAGCTACAAAGAAGGCGGCCAGAACGAACAAGAAAAACGGTAATCAACGGAGCTGTCCACACCCCGAGGCCCACGCGTGACGTTTAATAAAGTCACTCGTGGGCCGTGTCGCGTTTGGAGCGTGCCGGAACGGGGTCCCCGCGCTAGCATCTC
Source organism: Pyrinomonadaceae bacterium (assembly GCA_036277115.1). Taxonomy (NCBI): domain Bacteria; kingdom Pseudomonadati; phylum Acidobacteriota; class Blastocatellia; order Blastocatellales; family Pyrinomonadaceae; species Pyrinomonadaceae bacterium. Next base: position 1,050,997 of record DASUNM010000023.1, on the reverse strand, counting down.
GCGTGGAGTGCTCTAGTCGGCGCTTTGGATTGGATTGGATTGGGGTTTGTTTTCTCTCCCTTTGGGAGAGGGGTAGGGTGAGGGCCGGGCGCGAAAAACAAAACTATTTTTCTTTTCTTAGCGGCTAAAGCTTCGATCCCTCACCCCAGCCTCCCAGAGGGAGAGGGAGCCGCCGCACTCCAAATCACTTAATTCTTCGCACGCTGCCGTCGCCGCTGAGCTTCTTGCTTCTGCGCGCGACCCGTTCAGCCTGCGCAAACGCGCGCATGAAATTTCCGCCGAGAATCTTCCGCACATCACGTTCACTGTAACCGCGCTTCAGTAACTCGAAAGTAATGCTCGGCAGTTTCGAGATGTCTTCCATTCCCACCGGCAGGCTCGCGACACCGTCGAAATCTGATCCGATACCCACGTGATCCACCCCCGCAACTTTGGCAACGTGATCGAAGTGATCGATCAAAACCGAAAGCGGCGATGGCGGCAGAGGATTCGCCGCGAACAGCTTGTCGCGTTCTGCTTCGAGTCCTTTTGGATCGTCTTTGTATCTTGCCGCCAGCTCATCCAACTGTGGCTTCAGTCGATCGGCACGCTCTTTGGTCGCGGCGATCACGTTCTTGTCGATGAAGCCGGGGTAAAACATCACCATCACCACGCCACCATTCTTCGCAAAGCGTCGGAGCAGTTCGTCCGGAATATTGCGCGGCCGATCGGCGAGCGCGCGCGCCGACGAATGCGAAGCAATCACCGGCGCCGTACTTATGTCCAGGACGTCGCTCATCGTCTTGTCAGATACGTGCGACACATCGACCAACATGCCGATGCGATTCATCTCGCGCACTACTTCTTTGCCAAAGTCCGACAGACCGTTGTGTTTCGCGGCGTCGCAGCACGAGTCGGCCCAGTTGTTCGTGTTGTTGTGCGTCAGCGTCATGTAACGCACGCCGAGTCGATGAAAATCACGCAGCGCCATCAAAGAGTCTTCAATCGCGTGGCCGCCTTCAATTCCCATCAGCGCAGCGATCTTGCCTTGCGCTTTTGCGCGCCGAATGTCCGCCGTGGAAGTCGCAAACAGGAGTTCGCGTGGATGCCGTTCCACTGCGCGATAGACGTAATCGATCATGTCGAGGGCGCGCCGGGCCGAGCCGCCTTCGGTCACGTACTTGCGATCGACATAAACCGAAAAGAACTCCGCGGTCAGTCCGCCCTGTTTCATGCGCGCGAAATCGGTGTGGTACTTCCCGACGGACGAGACGCTAAGATCGTAGTTGTCATCAGTCATCATCGACAGAATGTCGTTGTGCGTATCGACCACGATTGCGCTGCGATGAATCGCGAGCGCGCGTCGCCAGAGGGCGGCGTCACTTGGCGAAAGCGTGGGCGCTTCTGTTTGCGCCGGTTTCGCTGGAGGCGATTGGGTGGTTGTCTGGGCGCCTGCCGGCATTGAAAAGAGAACGAGCAGGGAGATCAGTGCGACTGCGAATGGTCTTTTCATGGCGTAGAGATTTACCACAAGACAGGTTTAGTCAGAAGCGGCACAGCCGGGCGGTCCAACGTGGAAAACCACATTGAGACGATCTTCGCAGGGGCGTAGAACGACTGTACCGCCATGCTGCGATTCTCTCAGATCGTTGTTCTGCTCACCTCGTTGATGTCAGCGTGCCCACCGCTCACGGCGAGTGGGCGCGAGGTTCCGAAGAAGCAAACTGAGATTTGGATTGGTGATGTGCTTGGTTCGGCTGAGAGCATCCGTTACAAGAGCTACGTCCTCGAGAAGCGAACGCGAGAGGTAGAACTCGACCTTGGAACGGAAACCGCGCTTTCCATAGATGTCTCGTATGCTGTTCTGAAACGTAACCGTAGAGTCCTGGCTCGATTTGACGGCGATATCTATTTCGGAGCCGGCAATGCCGTCAGGTTTGGATTGGTTTCGATTCTCGGTGGGCCCACAAAACAGGCGGTGATCTCACAAGACATTTTTCGTGGTGGCGCTCAATGGATAGTTAATCTCGCCGGCAAGCCGCGAATAATCTTCAATGGAATGCACTGGTCGGTAGGACGAGAGGGTGACGACATGACGATCGTCGATCTCGATGGGGATGGAGTGTTTGAGGTAATCGTCCCAATAACGGACTTCTATTCGCTGCAAGACAAAATGTCGATGAGTCAGATCCCTTTGCCTGAGATCGTCTTTAGATATGATCTAAAACGCAAAAAGTACCTTCCGGCCAATCCGCGCTTTCGAAATTACCTGTTTGGCGAAATTAGGAAATTAGACAGCCGCAACACCATCAAAGATGAGTTTGCCATCCGTTCAGCCGTGCTCCACATGGTGCTGACTCACATCTACGCCGGCCGCCGGAAAGAAGGCTGGCAAATCTACAATCGAACCTACCGTCTCGACGATAGAGTCGAGCTCAAGAGGCGCATTAAATCCACCTTGCGCCAACAACCGGTCTACAACTTCATCTACCGTCGGGCGCGGAGGAAATAGCGCCTCGTCCTCAGTCGCAGCCGCGGACGCTAATGTGGCCTGCCACATTGAGCGGAAGCGGTAACCGGCATATTCATGTGAAGTGCGAAGACTTTTTCTGAAGCTACTGGTGGCGGCACTAACCTTCACGGTTGGCACTACGACCACCACAATACGAAACCGCGCACGCGTGACCAGCAAATGGCGCGACCAAGTTTCGGCTCCGGCTCCAGTTTGTCCTGATCCTCCGTTTACCCGGTTTACGGAGCCGGAAGATGATCAGTCAATGCCGAAAAGTCTCTCACCAGTCGACATCGAGATATTTATCAGCAACCACCCTGATGCGGATCTGACCAAAGTTTGGCAGGCCCTTGGCATTAAGGATAACGACGCGCCACGTGCAGTAGCCGAATGCTCGAGTTGTAAGGCGGAGACGTTCTTCTACGATCTCGATAACGAACCGCGCAATGAAGCACTCCTGAGAGTAGTAGAGGGAGAGGCGGTGCGATTTGTCGTCTTTAAAGCCATCGAACGGCCAGACAAGTGGAAGGTGCTCGGCCATGCAGACGTCTGGGGAAAATACATCGAGCCTTATCACATGATCCTTCTGAGCGGGGGCAAGCCATGGCTGGTCATTCGCGGACAGGGAGCGTCAGGAAGCGGCGTGGCGCTCTACATTGATTACATTTTTCAGATTAGCGGCGGCCGCCTGCGACAAGTCGCTGGTTACTCGGCTGCGGGTATTCAATCGGGCGCGCCCGACGGCGCGACCCGAGAGTTCGCCGCTCGGCCGGTCTCATTGGAAGTCAGCCACGGGCGCGCAATAGTTGAACTCGACCTGTCCGTAAGTTATTCGATGCCCGCTTATGACACCAGTCCTGTTACAGAACTGTTCAGCAAGCGTCAGCGCGCCACCCTTATTAAGAAGCTAAGCAGCGGCTCACCAGTCCTCGATGCGAGTCGCTCCGATCTGTCTCAGCACGAGTTTGACTCCGTTTACAACATTGATTCGTTGTACGGGGAGGATTTCGTCAAATACAACTTTGCGGAATTGTCTCAGATCGCGACGGGTAACCGGCGTGGTCAAAGAGAGTGGTTGCTCGCTTATTTAAAGGAATGCGAATCAACGCCTGAGGTTCGCAAGCTGCGGCGGATGCTGACGCAATGAATTCAGTGGATGACGCGAGCTTTCCCAAAACATCGATTGGCGATTTAGAATCATGACAATGTCCATCCTGATTGCCGAAGACAACGTGGCGCAACGCGCTTATCTGCGCGAGATACTCGAGCGCGACTTTCCCTCGCATACTCCGGTGATTGAAGCCGGTGACGGCGAAGAGACGGTGAAGCTGGCGCTCGCGCAGAAGCCCGAAGTCTGCATCCTCGACATTCAGATGCCGAAGCTTTCGGGAGTAAAGGCCGCTCGCGCAATCTGGCGTGATTATCCCGAAGCGCGGATCATTTTTTGGACCCAGTTCCCGCACGAGATTTACATCAACGAGATTCGCAAGATCGTTAAGTCGGTTGATCCGCCGCCGGCCTACGGTTTCATTCATAAGAACAATCCCGAGTCGCGTTTCCTGCGTTTCGTGGCTGCGGTTTTGGAAGACGGCGCCGATATGATCGATCCGGCGTTCAAGGATTCCTTCAAACGGCCTTTGCTGACGGAGTTCGAAGCCGAGGCGCTTTACTATCTCGCGCTCGGACTTTCGAACTGGGCCATCGCGCGCAAGTGCAGTTTGAGTCTGCGCGGAGTGGAAAGCCGTCTGGCCACGCTCTACGAGAAACTCTTCATCTCAATTCCCGAGGGCACAGACTCGGAAGCTTACGAGAAGCTCGCCTATAACGTGCGCACGCGTGCGTTCTTTGAAGCGCTGCGCCGCGGACTGCTGAACAGCGACGAACTGGAAAAGGCCGCCGCGGACCTCGAAGGTTGGATCGACCGTGATCGGAAGAAGTTTTCGGAAGAGCAGAAGCGGGAAGAAGCGAAGACGCGGCGAAAGTGACAGTGTTAAGAAAGAAAAATCTTCTCATTCTCACCCGGCTTCAGCCGGGTGAACAGTCGGGCATTATTCCTATTGAACCGTTTCAACGGTTTTCCCAAAAGCTGTTTCAAAGGAGAACGTTCCAAGAGTGAAACCGTTGAAACGGTTAGGAAAAAAGATTGGCAGCCCATTCACCTGGCTGAAGCCAGGTGAGAATGAAAGTCGAGTTGCTGCTCATCATCTGCTTTTGGCGGTTCTGCTCCTGCTCACTATCTTCGGCTCTCTGCTGATTGAAACGCCCTCCCTCACGGTCGGGCTACTGCCCCGGGTGTTTTCCCAAAATCAGCCGCCGCCCGCGCAACCACAGCCAAGTCCGACCCCTTCGCCCACGCCGACACCTTCTCCTTCACCAACGCCGCCGCCAAATTTGCATCAGTGGGGTGCGCTGACTTCGTTCCACGGATTGCCTTCGGATCGAGCGCGGGCGATTGCGCAGGAGAAGACGGGCGTAACCTGGTTTGCGACCGATGGCGGGCTGGCGATGTTCAATGGTCGCCGAACGCATGCGGTTATTGCGGAAGGTTTGCCGAAGGGCCGAGTGCTGGCCCTGAAGATTGATGATTCCGGAGCGATTTGGATTGGCACGGACACCGGCGCCGCCTGGATGGCGAATGGAAAGGCCCACCCGATTAAAGAAACGTCGGGCAAAGCGATCACAACCATCGTCACACGCGACCGTGACCACGTTCTGATGGCGAGCGAGAATGGCCAGATTTTTGACTGCCGGGTACAGCTTGGCGCGGTGAGCGAGATGAGGGCCGGCGAGGGAGTCCCGCAAGTCAGTTTTACCGTGCAGGCAATTCCAACTGAACCACTCCAAAGCGCCGACAAAGATCAGCCCGGGCCACTGAAAATTACCAGCCTCGCAATGGTTGGCGACAAGCTGTACGTGGGCACGCACAGTCGCGGTGTGCTGGTGATCGAAAACGGCGACGTAAAGGAATTGGTGAGCAGGCCGCGGAGCTTTTTCATCAACGCGCTGGAAACGGACGCGAAAGGACGATTGTGGGTCGGCGCGCGCGGAGGTAAGGAAGAAAGCGCGATCTTCGATCAAAGCGACCCGCTCAAGCCGGTGCGAGCAAACGCTCCGACGGGTCCCGTTACGGCAATCGCGCGCGGCGCCGGCGAAGACATCTGGGTGGCGACTGACGGCCGCGGAGCATTTCACCTGCGCGACGGCAAAATAATCGAGCGGTTCACCTTTGTCGGCACGGGGGGCGCGCTGCGTTCCGATCATGTTTACGGCGTCTTCATCGACGCCGAGGATGTCGTCTGGTTCGCCACCGACAAAGGCGTCTGCCGTTACGATCCGAATGCCGCCCGGACAGAAGCCATTGCCAACGATGCTAACGCGAATTACGTCCGCGCGCTTTGGCACACGTCAAAGGGGAGTTTGCTCGCCGGAACAAATGCCGGACTTTTCATGCACGACGCAGCGGAAAGCGCTTGGTCGCCGGTTGCCGATGTCGGCCGGCGAATCGTTTACGCCATCAACGAAGACAACTCAGGCCGCGTGTTGATTGGCACGTCCAGCGGACTACTGGCTTCCTCGAATCGCAACGAACTCGCGTTTGCACGTGTCTCGCCGTCGAGCAACAACCTGCCCGAAGGCGACAGCGTGCGCGCGATCGCGAACGTTGACGGCGCGACTTACATTGCCACTTACGGCTACGGCGTCGAGAAACTGGCTGGTTCACAACGAACGTTCGTGTGGCCGGCGCCTTCGACCGACAATCGTTTGCGCGAAGTGACGGCGCTCGGTCGCGATCCGATTGGACGGCTGGTGATTGGAACAGCCACCGCTGGAGTTTTTTTCTGGGACGGAAAAGAAGCGCGCACGGAAACAGCGCTCGAAAGACTGAAAGGCGACGCAGTTTGGTCGGCCCTGGCGGACAGTGATGGGCTTTGGTTGGCGAGCGCGCGCGGTCTTTTCTTTTACAAGTCAGGAGAGCTGCGCGAGCTCGCGCCCGGGGTACAAGCCCGCTCTCTTTTTCCGAGTGCCGACAATTCCCGGGCCGGACAGGTCTGGTGCGCGACAGTTGGCAACGGACTCCTGCGGGTCTCCCTCGACGATCAATTCGGCGCGGTCGTTTCGCGTTTCGACATCGAGCAGGGACTGGCGTCGCAGCGGGTGTTCGGCGTGGTCAGCACCCGCGACCAAAATGGCAGCGAACGGGTGATCGCGGCGACGAATCGGGGAGTAGTGCGCTATCAACCGAGTCGCGGCACGCCCACCGTTCTGCCTTCACGGGTCATTGGCCAGAGGATTCACCAGCAAAGCGAACTTCCAGCGGGACTTCATCTCGATTATCCGCAGAACAGTCTGCTCCTCGACGTCACGGCGATTAGCAGCCGCACTTTTCCCGAGCAGTTTCAGTACGCGTTCGCTTTGTACGACAACACGGGAAAAATTATCCGCCAGAAGCTTTCGCAGGACTCACAATTTCCTATGGAGCAGCTGAGCGCAGGCAAGTACAAAGTAGTCGCGCGCGCATTCACGAAAGATCTGACGCCGGCCCTTCCCCTCTCGTTTGAATTTACCGTCGCGCGCGCGCCATTCCCCTGGACCTCGACGGCGCTCGGAGTTCTCTTGCTGCTGGCGCTGATTGCCCTCGTGTGGGGTTACGTGCAGAACCGGCGCATTCATCGGACGAGTGCGGAACTCGCCGGAGCCAATCGCGAGCTGGCGGACGCGCGCCTGCGACTCGCGAACGAAACGGAAGCTGAGCGGCGTCGCATCGCGCGCGATCTCCACGATCAGACCCTGGCGGATTTGCGCCATCTCGCGTTGCTCGTCGATCAGATACCGTTGAACGCCGCGACGGCGCGTCCGAATCGAGCGCCCTCAGCTCCAAATGCTTTGCGCGCGGAGATTGAATCGATTTCACACGAGGTGCGGCGCATCTGCGAAGATCTGAGTCCATCGGCACTCGAAAATGTCGGTTTGTCGGCGGCGTTGCAGTTCGCGCTCGCGCATGCGGTTGAGCAAGCGGCGCCTGAATGTAAGTTTGAATACGATTTTGTTTGTGACGACGCGATCGAGGAAAAACTTCAGCTGTCGCAGAGCACCCAGATCCAGGTTTATCGAATCGCACAGGAAGCTTTGAGCAATATCTGCCGTCACGCTAACGCGAAGCGGGTGAAGATGAGCGCCGGCATCGCGCCCGGCAATCAGTTCGAGTTGCAAATCGAAGATGACGGGCGCGGCTATGATGAAGCGGACGCGCGCAAGAATTCCGGCCGGGGTGTGGCCAACATTCGCACGCGCGCCAGCATGATTGATGCCGATGTATCGTGGGCAAAGCGCAACGGCGGCGGAACCGTGTTCTCACTGCGCAAGAATTAGTGTTCTTGTTACCGAATAATACCGTTTAGAGACGGGCTACCGCCCGCCATCGGTCGGGCAGTAGCCCGACTCTAACCTATCCAGCTAATGCGTTCTGACTTAATCAAGATTGCCGCGGAGGCAAAGGCAGCGCTTACCGCGAACAATCCCGTCGTCGCGCTCGAGTCCACCGTCATCGCGCACGGCCTGCCGCGGCCGCAGAACCTGGAGACGGCGCTTCGTCTGGAAGAGATTGTGCGTGCGGAAGCCGGTGTTCCGGCAACGATTGCCGTAATTGACGGAAAGCTGTGCATCGGATTAGATGCCGCGCAACGCGAACTGATCGCCACTGCAGGTGGCGTGAAGAAAGTCAGCACGCGCGATCTCCCCATCGCCGTGGCGCGCCGGTGGAATGGAGCGACGACTGTTGCGTCAACTATGTGGATTGCTCACCGAGCCGGCATTCGCGTCTTCGCGACCGGCGGTATTGGCGGCGTCCATCGTGGTTCGCTGTCGGATGTGTCCGCGGATCTGCCGGAGCTGGCGCGCACGCCAATGATTGTCGTTTGCTCGGGCGCAAAGATTGTTTTGGATTTGCCGGCGACGCGCGAGTGGCTGGAAACGCACAGCGTCACAGTCGTCGGTTACGAATGCGATGATCTGCCGGCCTTCTATTCGCGTCGCAGTGGCTTGCCGGTTGATGCGCGCTGCGATTCGCCAGAGGAAGTGGTCGAGATTTTCAACGCGCAGCGAGAACTCGGGATGGAATCAGCATTGCTCGTGACAGTGCCGGTTCCCGCCGCAGCAGAAGTAGACGCGGATCTTTTGCAGCGCGTACTCGACGAGTCTTTGGCGGAAGCGGAACGTGAGCAAGTCGCGGGTCGCGATCTCACGCCGTTTCTGCTGGCGCGCATGGCTGAGCAAAGCGCGGGCGCGACCTTGCGTGCGAATATTGCTTTGCTGGAAAACAACGCGCGGGTGGCGGCGCAAATCGCACGCGCACTTTAGTTCGGTGCGCACACGCGCATGCTCACCTTGATGCACAAACTCATTCTTGCTCGAATCGAATTCCAAGTTTTCATTTCTGCACCTCGCCGCTACAATTTTTCGCATGGCCCTCCAAATTTCTTTTCTTCGCTAACAACCCAGAGCGAACGGCTGCGCATCTCAGCGACAATCCGTTGCGACTCTCCAGGCTCGTGATTGCGCAAGTCCGAACGCCTCCTCAGGTTCGTTTATTTTTCAAGGGCAAGCTAAATGCCGGAACAGAAATGTCCGGTTGAAGGTCTAAGTCTGCATTAAGACAAGGAGCCTCTCCCCAGGTTCAACCCAATTCGATTGCGTGAGCTGTCGAGCGTTGAAGGAGCGTAGCTATGCCACAGTCAATCCATTCTTTCGATCGAATAAATATTCCTGCGCCTTGCGACGCCGATTGGGATTCAATGATCGGTAACGATCGGGTGCGATTTTGCGAGCACTGCAAACTCGACGTCACCAATCTTTCTGCTTTGACCAGACCCGAAGCGATGCGTCTTGTCGAGCGTGCCGAAGGACGACTATGCGTGCGTTTTGTGACGAGTCCTGGCGGACGTCTGCTGACGAAGCAGCTTCCGCGCAAAGTGCATCAGATCGCCCGGCGCGCCTCGCGAATTGCGGCCGGAGCTTTCAGCGCGACGCTCACCTTGTCGAGCGCGGTACAGTCACAGTCGGGAACCGGTTTTGAAAGCCCGCGCCAAACACCCGTGGCAACGGCGGTCGCCTTACCGATCGCGCACGAAGCCACCATTGCCGGCACCGTCAGAGATCCAAACGGAGCAGTCGTCATGGGAGCCAGTGTGATTCTGTCCAGGAAAGGAAGCGGCGCAGCCTTCGTTTGCGTGACCGGCGAAGATGGTTCGTACAAATTCTCGCTGCTCGAACCCGGGCAGTACACGTTGATTGTTGACGCGGCAAGTTTTGCTCCAAAAGAGCCGATTGAGATCGAACTGCCGGCCGCATCCACCAAGACCGTGGATCTTGCCGTCGAGGTTCCTCAGATTCTGGAAGAAGTGCAGATTGTAATGGAAGAACGCCAGTTCGAAACCGTCACAATGGGAGGAATCCGCATAAGCCAACCGGCTGATCCTCTAATTAAAGCTGCCTTCAATGATGACCTGGCAGCACTTGTCGAGCATATTCCCGGCACCATCGACATCAACGCGAGCGACAAAGCAACTGGCACCAGCGCACTCGCCTACGCGATTGCGAATGGCAATCTCACTATGGTGAACATTCTGATCTCAGCGGGCGCCAGTCCGAACAGCGCGAACCAGGAAGGGGAAACGCCGCTGATGCATTTGCGAAACGCGGCGCCGGTCGAGTTTGTCCAGAAGCTGATCGAAATGGGCTGCGATGTTAAAGCTCGCGACAATTCGGGCCGTAGTGTACTCATGAAGCTGGTTCGCTCAAGTAATCTCGCGGTCGTGAAGGAATTGATTGCCGCAGGAGCAAAGGCGGACGATAGGGACAACCACGGCATTACCGTCCTGATGAACGCGGCGGAAAATCAGGACGCTGACGTTCTTAGATATTTCGTCAAACGCGGCGTACCGCTGGATCGAGCGAACGATGAAGGCGCGTCGGCGTTGTTGATTGCGGCGCGCGAAGGCCGTGGCGAGAACCTACGGCTCCTGATCGATGCAGGCGCGGCGGTTGATTTGGGCCAGAGCGATTTGAATTCAGCTTTGGTTCTTACTGCCCGGCACGGCGATGCCCGCACACTCAAGTTCTTGCTCAAACTTGGAGCAGAGGCAAATGCAAAAGATGACGATACAACCGCGTTGATGTTTGCCGCTGAATACAGTACGCCGGAAGGAATCAAGGCGTTAATTGACGCGGGCGCCGAAGTTGACGCGGTGAACCGCAACGGCTGGACGGCTTTAATGCGTGCGAATGAGGTTGAGCATGTGCGCGTGCTATTGGACGCCGGCGCAAACATGGCCATCAAGAACAATGACGGAAACACGGTCCTGGCGATGGCCATTCGATATGGACAGGAAGAGGTTGTTCAGCTTCTGAAGTCTCGCGGTGCGCCGGAATGAAGCTCGCCAGTGTCGGAAGCTCGCTGGCCACGGTCGCGAGCCTCTCAAAAGTGTCCTCACCACAATCGAGCTTCCGGCACTCTCTTCTTACGCTTTGACGCCTTCAATCACACTGAAAGGTGATTCGGTCGGGACGATGCGCGTGAGGCGGAATCCGGCGGCTTCGTAGAGCTGCCGAAATTCTTCTTCGGTGCGTTCGCGGCCGCCGGTCATCACCAGCATGTTCAGGTCGATGAACTTTGCGAAGTGCATTTCGTCTCCGGGCGGGACGACTGCATCCACCAGAATCAGTTTGCCGTTCTCAGGCAGCGCGCGATGACAGTTCTTCATGATGGCGATCGACTGCTCGTCGTTCCAGTCGTGAATGATCCACTTCATGATGATCGCGTCGGCGCCTTGCGGCACGGCCTGGAAGAAATCTCCGCCGACAACTTCGCATCGGTCCGCGGCGCCTGAGTCCGCAATCTTCGCGTTTGCGCCTGCGACCACCTGCGGCGAGTCGAAAAGAATTCCGCGCATGTTCGGATTTCTCTTCAGGATCGATGTAATCAATCCCCCGTGACCGCCGCCGACATCAAGCAGGGTATTAATTCCGGCAAAGCTGTAGGCCGCGTGTAGTGCTTGTTCGGCCTGGGCCGTCATGCCGCTCATCGCGTCGTTGAAAATCTTTGCGTTCTCTTCATGCTTTGCAAAGAATTCCCAAACCGGTTCGCCGAAGGCCTTGTCGAACGCGATTTCGCCGGTGCGCACGCTATGCATCAGCTCGCCCCAGGCGGGATAGTGCTCTTCACCGAGTTCAGTCATGGCAAAAGCCCGGAGCGATCCCGCCACGTCACTGCGCAACGTCTCTGACAGTGGCGTGTTGCCGAAGCGGTCGCCCGTTTGCGTCAACACATCGACGGCGGCGAGCGCGCGCAGAACCCGAAACAGTGACGGCGCGTGCGCGCCGGTGGCCGCGGCTAACTCGCCGGCTGACTTTGGTCCGTCCTTCAGCACGTCAGGAATACCGAGCTTGGCGGCGACGTAAAGGCAACGCGAAACCCAAAATCCGGAAATCAGTTGCAGCATCTGAAGCGGTGGCGGAATTTCTTTAGTCATCACAGTAGCGTTCATGTTCACTCCCTTGGTCTTTGGTGGCGGGCGATGTTAGCCAAACGGGCGCGTTGCGGCAAACTCGTTCGGGTTGAGTTGGCCGGATGTGTTAAGCTCTGGCGCTCGTTCCAACCAATCATCAATAGATTTCAGGAGAGAAATCATGGCTGACGATAACACCTGTAAGAACCCGCCCTGTTCGTGTCCACGGCCGGAAGACGGCAAGTACTGCAGCGCGTCTTGTGAAGGCACCGGCGACACAATCGAGCTCGATTGCGATTGCGGGCACGAAGCTTGTGGCGGAAATTTCTAGGATTCTTTCTCCCTCTCTCTTTGGGAGAGGGCCGGGGTGAGGGAGCGGAGCTTTAGCGGGCCCGCCTGCCAATCCAGCGAGGCTTCGCCTCCGCTTAACGGGAGCCGAGACGCCCGAATCAGTGATTCTTCTACCTACGACAATCCGCGAGGCGAAGCCTCGCGTTGATAAGTGGGTTTATTGCCGCCGCTAGAGATTTGCTCCCTCACCCCAGCCCTCTCCCAGTGGGAGAGGGAGCCGCATCCCAGTTACCGCGGGCGTTTGGCGATCATGATCGCCAGATGCTCAGCCATCGCCGGATCCAACGCGCGAAGTTTCTGCTGCTGCTCCTGCGCCTTTTTCGTATCTCCAAGCATCAGGTAGGAAAGCGAAAAGTTGAAGTAGAACGACGGGTCTTTCGGCGCCAGGCCGATCGCCTTTTCGTGAAACGGAACTGCTTCGCGCGGGCGCCCGGATTTTGAAAGCGACACGGCGAGACTGTCGTAGGCCAACGCGAACTCGGGAAAATCTCGAATCAGAATCCGGTAAATGAATTCCGCATACTTGAACTGCCGCAGGCGATCATAGGTAACGCCCACGTTGTAGCGCGCTTTCAAATACTTCTGATCGACCGCGACTGCTTTCTGAAAAGCTTCGAGGGCCGGCCGGTACTGTTTCAGCTCGCCCAAAGCTTCCCCCAAATTGTTCAAGGCTTCCGCAGACGCAGGGTCAAGGGCAATCGACTTTCGATAAGCCGTCGCAGCTTCCGGAAACCGGCCCGTCATCATGTAGACGTTTCCGACGGCCAGATGGGCTGCGGCAGCAATGCGCGGGGAACTCGCAGCGACGACCGTAATCGTCTGATACGCTTTAATGGCGTCGTCAAAGCGGCCCTGCTGTTGAGCAACCTGCGCGACACGCGTCAGCCGTTGAGCTTCTCTGACCGGATCCGCGGTTGATTGGGCCAGAGGGGACCCGGCACACAGCGCAAGCAACCCGGTGACTATTAAAGATTTTTGCAGGAAGTTCATTTGAATCTCAGCGGATTAGGACCGCGAAAACGACCTCTCCTTAACCAGAAAAGAGATAATTTGCGGAAAATCTGGGAATGTTTTCCCGATTGGTAGTGTTAATATACCGGTAATCTTTCAATTCAAAACCAGCCGCGTCAACAAGGAGGCGCTCCGAATGACCAGAATTTTTCTCTTGCTCCTAATCGCCGCGATTTGCGCGCCGTGCGCTCTCGCGCAGGATAAAGACTACTCGTTTTATGAGTTCTACATTGGTTACGCTCACCAGCGCTCTTTCAACAACGCGAACCATTTCGATCGATCGGGCAGCGCCACTTTCAACGGCGCGCGCGTCAACTTCGCGAGCGAGCGGACCAGCTACAACGGCTTCACCGGTGAGTTCAATCAGAACGTGCACCGCAACGTGGGCATCGTCACCAGCTTCACGGCCGGATTTGACGACACCGGTTACGTTGATCGGAATAGCGGCCGGGTCTTCAATGCGAGCGTGCAGCGTTACGATATTATGATCGGGCCACGCTTCAATGCGCGAAACCGCGTCGCGACCCCGTTTGCGCACGCCTTGTTCGGCATTACGCACATCCGCGCGAACTTCGACGATCGTCTGTCACCGCACAAGAAGGCTGATACGGCATTCGCGATGGCGTTCGGCGGCGGCGTAGACATCCACGCCGGCGAGCACATCGATGTCCGGCCGATCATGGTGGATTGGGTGCCGACGTACTTTAACGGCAAGCGGCAGGACAACTTCCGCGTCGGCGCGGGCGTGAAGATTAAATAGCTCGGGCATTAAGATTGAGTAAAAAGGAAGTCAGAATCGCGACCTGTCGGGGTAGCGGGCGGTTGTAGATTGGGCAAAGTTCAACCACCCGCATCCTGCACCCCACGCGGGATGCCCGCGTGGGGACCCCGCGCCGCAGGTGGTTCTGACAACGCTAAAAACTGCGCCGCCAATTTCGGTCCGACGCCTTCGTCTTCATGTTTGAAAAAGATGAAGGCGTCTTTCCATTTCTGCTCCTGCACACGCTTCATCCAATCCCCCAACTCCTGATCTGAATACGAAGTCTTGCGCAAACGCAGGTAGCCCCAGTCTCCCGTGTTGGTGATTGACGTGAGCGGCTTCTCGTCTGTGTCCGAAACGACTAGCGCAAAATTCTTCTGTCGCAGAAGGTCGAGCGTTTCGTCGTCGAGCCACGACTCGTTACGAAACTCGAAGGCAGCGCGCGTCGGCTCCGGCAGACACTCGAGAAACTCGCGCAACCGTTCCAGATCCTTTTTCGAATTCGGCGGAAGTTGAAATAACACGACGCCTAATCTTTCTCGCAGCAATGACGCCGTCTCGATCAGAAACTTTGTTTCCTCAGCGCAGTTCTTCAGGCGTTTAATGTGGGTGATGCGCTGCGTGGCTTTGATCGAGAAGCGGAAAGTCTCGGGAACCTGATCTCTCCAATTCTCAACCATGTTCGGCTGCGGCATGCGATAGAAGGTGTTGTTGATCTCCACGGCCGGCAGGCGGCGCGAGTAATACGCGAGCATCTCTTTCGCCGGCAAATCCTCCGGATAGAAATTGCCCTTCCACTCTTTGTAGCTGTAGCCGCTGGTGCCGACGTAGAGGTTCATCGTTGACTCAGTGTTTAATTCTGTATTGGGTCGATCTGTCGGTTGGCTCCTCATCAATGGGAAAAGGTTGCGAGATAAATGTCTTTTGCCCGGCCGAGTTGTCATCAGTATCGAACAGCGCGTGCGCCACGAACCGTGCATTGTCGCCGACCCGAAGTCCGTCCGTTGCTGCCGTCGCCTCCCAGTCCACGATTCGGACTGACTGCCCTGGCCATAGCGTTGAAGAAACTAGCGCTTCTTTCGGACAATCGCTCGCTTTAAGCGAAATTATTTGTTTCCAATCTGCCGCGCTTGGGTCCCACCTTTCTAATTGATATCGATAGACGATCTCGTAGTAAGGCGAGATGTCACTTCCCTGCTTACAGCCCTTCAGGCTTATCGGCAGAAGGCCATAATTGAAAACATCGACCGCGTACATTGAATTGATTCCCGGAATGCCGATATTCGCGGGATCTCTCAGTAAGTGAGTGTGAGCTCCGTAAGCCACAAAGTGTCCGGCGGTCGAGCGATGCCACAACTCAAAGGCGCTGATGAACACAACTAGCGCTATGAGCGGTACTGCTAACCAACGACGTGTGATTTTTGCCATCTCGCGGGCGTGTCAACCGCCAATCAACCGCGCAATTCCGTAAGCCGCTCCCGCCGCGACGCTCCCAATAAAAGCCGTTTGCAGAGCGCTGCGCATCGGCCGGGTGCCGGTGAAGCGACCCTTGATGAAGCCGAAAACAAACAGCGCGATCAACGTTAGGCTCACGGAAACTAACAGCGCCGTGGTTACAGTTATGATCTGGAAAACCGATGCAACGACGTAAGGAGAGAGTGGAATCAAGCCCCCCACGGCATAGGCGCCTCCGATCGTCAACGCACTGGCCAATGCACGTTTCGGATCAGGTTTTTCCAGGCCCAGCTCGAAACGCATCATGAAATCGACCCACTTCCTCGGATTCTTCGAGAGCGCTTCGACGATCGGTGCGCTCTCTTTGTCACTCAAGCCGTAGGATTTGAAGACCTGCGCGACTTCGCGCATCTCTTCGTCGGGGATCTCTTTAACTTCGCGCTTCTCGCGCTCGCGCTCCTTCGCGTAATGCTCCGCGTCGCTCTTCGCCGCGAGATAACCACCGAGGCCCATCGCGATCGAACCGGCGGCAATCTCAGCAAAGCCCGCGGTCACGATAATGTTCGCCGAATCAATTGCGCCGGTTAAGCCCGCGGCCAGCGCGAACGGCACGGTTAATCCGTCCGCCATTCCGATCACCGTGTCGCGAACAGTCTGCCCGGCCGTGAAGTGTTTTTCCGTGTGTGGTGTCTGGGGCATTGCGGTTGTTGCGCTTAATGCGCGATCAAAAAATCATTTCCATTTTTCATTTTCCATTTGTCAGCGGGCCATTCGCAAAAACGCGGGTGCCAACGCGCTCAAATAAATGGCAAATGAAAGATGTCATATGACAAATGGAAAATGTTCTTAGAACTTCCCAAGGAGTATCAAGACACCGATTACAACAAAGGCCGCACCCGCCACGCGCTTAATCCAATCGAGCGGCAGGTAATGACCGAGCGCCGTGCCAACCAGAATGCCCACAGCGGAAACTGCTGCCAGCGCCAGCGACGCGCCGAGAAAAACTTCCCACGGCCGTTTCTTGTCGGCCGCCATGGTCATCGCGGCGAGTTGCGTCTTGTCCCCCATCTCTGCCAGGAAAATGATGCCAAAGGTCGTGAGCAGCACGCGCCAGTCCATGTGAACTCCTTCCAATCTCGCCGTGGGCGGTCAAACATTGATCGCGGCAAATCATGTAAGGCACAATCGCATCTGTCAATCACTCGCGCCGCCAGTCGTTTCCATCGCCGGGCCATGGTCGAAGCAGCTAAAGAATTTCGCGGGACTGAACGCTTCAGTCTGCGCCGCAAACTCGGCGCGGGCGGAATGGGCGTCGTCTACGAAGCAATCGACCGGCTGACCAATAAACCGGTGGCGTTGAAGACTTTGAATCGCGCCGAACCGGAGCACATTTATCGTTTGAAGCGCGAGTTCCGCGAGCTCGCCGACGTTTCACATCCGAACCTGGCCGCGCTTTACGAGTTGATGTCGTCCGGACGTCACTGGTTTTTCACGATGGAACTCGTGCAGGGCGTCCAGTTCATTGAGCACATCAGACGTCAAGGCGAAGGCGAAACCGGCGAAGGATCTTCCACGCTTCGCCGGGGTGATGAGCGGGCGATCTTAGAGGCCAATACCGTCGAGTTCGACAGCTCTGATGTTCTGTTTGAATCGGGCGAAATGTCGGTCTCTGCTGAATCGCCGGCCTCCTGGACGCCGATACCTGAATTTGATGAGCTGCGTTTGCGTTCAGCGCTAAGGCAACTTGCCGAGGGTTTGCATCACCTGCATGAAGTCGGAAAGCTACATCGCGACATCAAACCGTCGAACGTGCTCATCACGGACGAAGGGCGCGTCGTAATTTTAGACTTTGGTTTGGTCGAAGACGTTGAACCCGCATCGCGCGACACCCTGCTCGTGGGCACGCCTGATTACATGTCGCCCGAACAAGGGGCGCAACTGCCAATCTCAAAAGCCAGCGACTGGTACAGCGTCGGCGTGATGCTCTACGAAGCTCTCACCGGCCGTCTTCCTTTCACCGGAAGATTCTTTGAAGTCGTGATTCGGAAACAAACGCGCCGGCCTATTCAGCCCATCGAGATCAACCCGCGAGTTCCGAATGATCTCAACGAACTCTGCATGAACTTGCTGCGCCGGCGGCCCGAGAATCGTCTCAAAGGCCGCGCCGTGCTGCGGTTTCTCAAAGCGAGCCGATCCTCTTTCGCGGTGTCCGTTGCAGAAACTGCGTTTGTCGGGCGCGAGCGGCAGCTTCGGGAACTGAATGATGCGTTTGGCACCATGCGCCGCGGCCAGGCGGTCTCAGTTTACGTGCGCGGGCTTTCCGGGATGGGCAAGAGCACGCTCGTGCAGGCGTTTCTCGAACAGGCGAAAGAGAATTTTCCGGACGCGCTGATTCTTCAGGGCCGCTGTTACGAGCGCGAGTCGGTTCCGTACAAGGCGCTCGACGGCGTTGTCGATAGCCTCAGCAAATACCTGGCGTCATTGCCACGCGAAAGTGCTGAGGCTTTGGTGCCCCGTCATGCACGCGCGCTGGCGCGAAGCTTTCCCGTACTCCTCCAAGTGGATGCCATCTTTGACGAGCGCGCGGGGGCTGAGACGGGCGATCTATTCACCTTGCGCCGCCACGCATTTGGCGCGTTACGAGAGATGCTGACCGCGCTCACCCGCCGGCAGCCACTGATTATCTGGACCGACGATTTGCAGTGGGCCGACGACGACAGCATCAGACTGTTGGAAGACCTGCTGCGACCACCCGATGCGCCACCGCTGTTGCTCATCGGAGGTTTTCGCGCTGAAGATTTCGAGACAAAGACTTTCCTTAAGCAGTTAGTGCAAAACGCCGGCACTGAATCCTGTCGCGAAATAGTTCTCGATCGTCTGTCCAACAAAGAAGCTTCAGAGCTCGCTGCGTCACTGCTTGCCGCCGCGAAAGTCGAGGGTGACCTCTTCGTAAAATCCGTCGTGGCGGAAGCCGCGGGCAATCCGTTTCTGGTCGAACAACTCTGTCACTACGTTTCGATCGCTGAACGGGCGGGCGAGACCGGGGTCAGTCTGGCGACGATGCTCGAAGAACGCATCAGGCAACTACCCGAAGGGTCGCGCGGGCTGCTCAATGTGCTCGCAGTTGCGGCGCGCCCGGTGAACCAGGACGTCGCCTTCGCGGCGTGCGGCGCACAGCAGCACGATTTACAGATCCTGAACGCGGTGCGCGCGGCGGAGCTGGTTCGCACGGGCGGCACGGCTTACGGAATCGAGCTTCATCACGATCGCATCGGCGAGACGCTGCGGGCCCTGCTGCCCGATGCGGACCGAAAGCAAATTCATCGGCGGCTGGCGCAAGCGATTGAAGCTCGCAGCTTTGACGATCCGGAAGCCCTGTACCACGACTATCTCGGGGCAGGCGAACTTGCGCGGGCAACTTTTCATGCGGAAGCCGCGGCGCGAAAAGCGGCGAGCACTTTGGCTTTTGATCGAGCCGCGCTCTATTTCCGGCGGGCGATTGATTTGGCGCCGGCGGGGACTGACGTTGTCGATTTGAAGATCGCTTTGGGAGATGCTCTGGCCAACGCGGGACGACCGGCCGAAGCGGCCGCTGAGTTTCTTGAAGCCGCGAAGTCAACCGCGCCCAGACGCGCGCTTGAGTTGCAACAACGCGCCGGCGCCCAGTTACTAATGGGCGGGCACGTCGAGGAAGGACTCGCTGTTTTCGAGAAGGTCTTGCAGGCCGCAGGATTCAAATTACCGAAAGGTCCCAAGCGCGCGTTGTTGTCGATGCTGGTGCGGCGCGCGTGGATTTCGATGCGCGGACTGGATTTCACCGAGCGTGACGCGGCGGC
The DNA here is from genome assembly GCA_036277115.1 of Pyrinomonadaceae bacterium. NCBI lineage: Bacteria > Pseudomonadati > Acidobacteriota > Blastocatellia > Blastocatellales > Pyrinomonadaceae > Pyrinomonadaceae bacterium. The sequence continues at coordinate 1,031,590 of DASUNM010000023.1, read as the reverse complement.
CATTTCAGAAGCTGAACTGCATCGCATCGACATCTGCTGGTCGGTCGCGGCCGGCCTGGGGGTAGTCGATTTGATACGCGGGGCAGAATTTCAGAGCCGGCACGTGCTGTTAGCGCTGCGCGCCGGCGAAGTCTATCGCGTCGCGCGGGCGATGACTTTCGAGACCGTGCAGATGGCTACGCGCGGTGGACCAGCCATTGCGCGCGCGCGGCAGCTTGCAGATCAAACCGAAGAGCTGGCGCGACGCTCAGGACATCCACACGCACTCGGCCTGGCGATCTGGGCGCGCGGACTAAGTGCATATCTGATCGGCCATTGGAAAGAAGCGGCTGAGTTGTGCGAACGCGCGGCTGAGGTGTTGCGCGATCAGTGCACCGGCGCGGCCTGGGAGCTGACCGTGGCCCACCGTTTCATGCTGACGTCGCTAATGTTTCTGGGCGAGCTGACTGAGGTGGCGCGGCGAGTGCCGCAGTTACTTTCGGTAGCGCTTGAGCAGGGAAACATTTTTGCCGCCACTGACCTGCGTACGCGGCTCAATCCAATCTGGCTCGCGACCGACGATCCCGACCGTGCGCGCGACGAGGTCATCGCCGCCATGACCCAATGGCCGCGCGAAGGTTTTCACCTGCAGCACTACACATCGCTCGTTGCCCTCGCGCAGATTGAACTTTACACCGGCGATTTCGAAGTCGCGTGGAAACACATTGACCAACAGGTTAAGCCGCTGGAAAGATCCCTGCTGCTGCGCACGCAGGGCCTGCGCATCGACATGCTGCATCTGCGCGCGCGCCTGGCGCTGGCCAGCGCGTTTGGCCGAGAGCGCGACGAGCGTTTGCGCATCGCCGGGAACTGCGCTGACCGCATCGCGCGAGAGGACATGCCGTGGTCGAATCCGCTCGCGAACTTCACTTACGCCGCGCTCGCGAAGCAGCGAGGCGACACTTCACGCGCGGAAGCGTTGACGAAGCAGGCGGTCGATGGCTTTGTAGCGGCGGATATGGCTCTTTACGCAGCGGCGGCGCGCCGGCGGCTGGGCGAACTGCGCGGTGGCGATGAAGGACGGGAACTGATCGCGCAATCGGAAGAATGGATGAGTAAGCAGCAGATCAAGAATTCCGTCGCCGTGACGAACCTAATGGCGCCGGGGTTTTGAGGGTACGCACGCCTCCGGCGTGCTTCGCATCAGCGGCACTCCGGAGGCGTGCGTACCGACCTTATAATCTCCCGACATACTCCTTAAAAATAATAACGGCCAGCACGACGTCGATTACCGCGAGAGCAGCGCTGAAAAGGTTCGCTGACTCATCTACAAACCACACTAACCCGACATACGCGACGACCGCGATCGCGACCCAAACAACAACCTGTTTCCAGGAGAGCTCTTCCAGGTAGACTCCGGCAATAAGCAGCACTATGAAAAAAACGATTGCGATTAGGAGTATGGGCATCGAAGGCTTGAATCAGCTGGCTACGGATTTCAATCATCGCGTCAGCGACCAGGTGATTATACGCTGGCTCCGCGTCTCCCGCGGAAAAATTAGTCACAGTCTGACACTGCATGGCGAATGAGTTATGATCCGGCGCGCTTTATTGGATTCCGACGCGCATGCAGCAATCGCTTCTCGCATCTCTGTTTGAAGAAACTGAACGCCTTCCCTTGAGCGTGTCGGATTTGACTGCGTCAATTCGCGGCACACTGGAAAAAGGCTTTGCGTCAGTATGGGTTGAGGGCGAGATCTCAAACTTCCGTCCCCACACGTCGGGGCACTGGTACTTCACTCTGAAAGACGAGTTCGCACAGTTACGCGCGGCGTGTTACCGCAGCAGCAATCAACGAATTCGGTTTCGCCCGGAAGATGGACTACAGGTTCGCGCGCGCGGCCGCATCAGCGTGTACGAACAAAAAGGCGAATACCAACTGATCGTCGAGACGCTCGAGCCGGTCGGCGCCGGCGCTTTGCAGTTGGCGTTTGAGCAGACGAAGAAGCGTTTGCAGGCAGAAGGTTTGTTCGCGGCGGAATTGAAACGCGTGATTCCATATTTTCCCCGCCGTATCGGCGTCGTCACGTCATCGAGCGGAGCGGCGGTGCGTGACATCATCAACGTTATCTCGCGCCGGACGCGCACGGTGCATCTGTTGTTCGCGCCCGCGCGGGTGCAGGGCGAAGGAGCGTCGCATGAGATTGTGCGCGCGATCAGGTTCCTAAACGATCACCATGCACGCGCGAAACGTGATGGCCGCGACGATGCGACGATCGACGTGCTCATCGTGGGCCGAGGGGGCGGTTCGATTGAAGACCTTTGGGCTTTCAATGAAGAAGCGGTGGCCCGCGCAATTCGCTCGTCGGCGATTCCGGTGATTTCGGCGGTAGGCCACGAAACGGACTTCACCATCGCCGATTTCGTAGCGGACCTGCGCGCCCCGACGCCTTCAGCCGCGGCAGAATTAGTCGCGGCGCATGAAGAACAGCTTTGCACGACGCTCGATCAGTTGGTCAGCGGCTTGCGCAGGCTGGTTAACTTTCGCATCGCGGCTGAACGTGCGCGCGTGCAGGAGCTGACGTTTGCGCGCGGCTTTGAAGAAGTCCGCGCCCGGCTGCGCGATGCCCTGAAGAGCGTATCGACGAGAGAAGATCGTTTGCGCGAGTCTATTGCGCGGGTGTATCAAACCGCGTTTCGGCGGCTCGACGCTGCGGCGCGGCTGCTGTCGCCCGCGGAGTTGCGGAGCCGCACAATTAAACAACGCGCGCGCTTTGAGAGGCTGAATCAGGCACGCATTGCGGCGATCATGTCGAGGATGGAAAGCGCGCGCAGCCAATTCGGCGTCGCCGCGGCCGAGCTCGATGCGATGTCGCCGCTGCGAACTCTGGAACGCGGTTACGCCATCGCCCAGAATGCGAGCGGAGTGATCGTGCGCGAGGCGTCCGCCGTTTCTCCCGGCGACGAACTACGCGTTCGGCTTTGGAAGGGCGCGGTGGATTGCCGGGTTGAGAGTGTCAGTACCCCGAGCGATAGCGAGGGGATCAAAACAGAACGTTGAATTGATGATCCGGTCGCTACCGCTCCCGGTACTGACCTGATACCGTTGCCCAGACGCATGAAAAGTAAACGTAATCGCATCGTCATCGACCTTAACCAGCCGCCACCACCGGGTTGGCGCCCGCGCGCCAGGAAATCCGGACGACTGGGTCGAATTCTGGGAATCATCGGCGTCATACTTCTTCTTCTCCTCATCGGCGTTGGCGTGGGCGCGTTTTTCTGGTGGCAGCACCTCAAGTCAAAGCCGGCTTACACGCTCGCGTTGCTGGTCGATGCGTCGCAACGTGATGACCGTGCGGAATTGGATCGCATTCTCGACCTCGACAAAATTTCCGAAGGCTTTGTTTCGGACGTGCGGTCGCGCGTCAGCGGGACTTCAATTCTTAACAGCGTGGTGCCGTCGCAAATCGATCAGATCGTTTCGAATATCACGCCGAAGTTGAAAGAGACACTGCGCGAGGTCTTGCCGGCTGAGATTCGTCGCGTCACTGAGCCGGCCAAAGGCAAACCTGTTTTTCTCGTCGCGTTGGGCGCGTCGTATTTCGCCACGATCAAACAGGACGGCGCCAGCGCCACTGTCGATCTCAAGTTCAAAGACGAGCAGATTCAACTTACAATGCAGCAGGCGGAAGACCGTTGGCGAGTAATCGCGATTCGCGACGACCGTCTGACGAACATAATCGCGGACACGGCGAAGAAGGGTTTGTCACAACGCGGCTCGGACGTTCAGGACGACATCATGCGCCGTTTGCGAGAGCTGCAAACACCGTCGCCGAGCCCGTCGCCTTAGTGGCACAGACTTCAGCCTGTGATTCCGCCGCTGACAAACACAGACTGAAGTCTGTGCCACGAAGATATGAGCAACAACAACGCGCCAAACTTTGAAACGTCGCTGGAAGAACTCGAGCGCATTGTGCGTGAGCTTGAGCGTGGCGATCTGCCTTTGGAAAAAAGCCTCGAGCTTTTCGAGCAGGGCGTAAAGCTTTCGCGCGCGTGTCAGGAGCGACTGAACGAAGCTGAACGCCGCATTGAGATCCTGACCCGCGACAATCAGGGCCGGCCCACAATCCGCCCGTTCGATGTTGAGAGTGAACCAGCATCGAAGAGCGAGGAGTAATTTGGCGATTATTTCTTCTTCTGTGTCCTCTGTGGTTAATGCTTCGACAATCAACGCGAAAGAATTTCTCGTTTCCACGCGCTTACTCGTCGACACGGAACTCGATCAGCTAATCCCCAAAGAGACAGCCGACCCTGCTCGGCTTCACAGCGCCATCCGCTGGAGTGTGTTTGCGGGCGGCAAGCGCTTTAGGCCCGCGCTGGTGCTGGCGGTGGGCGAGACGTTCGGCGCCACCAGCGATCAGTTGCTGCGAACGGCGTGTGCGTTCGAGATGATTCACACCTACTCGCTGATTCACGACGATCTGCCCTCGATGGATGATGATGATCTGCGGCGCGGGCGTCCGACTTGTCACATCAAGTTTGGCGAAGCGACGGCAATTCTCGCCGGCGACGCGCTGCAAGCGCTCTCGTTTCAAACGATCGCGGAAGACAAAACCCTTTCGACCGAGATTCGCGTACGAGTCATTGCTGAACTTTCGCGTGCGGCGGGCACGCCGAGCGGGATGGTCTCAGGGCAAGCGCGCGATCTGGATGGAGAGGCGCAATCAGTAGACGCGACGGCACTCGATCAGATCCATCTGCAAAAGACGGGCGCGCTGATCTGTGGCGCCGCACGCTGCGGCGCGATTATCGGCGGCGCGAACGATGAAGAATTGGAAGCGGTCACCGATTACGGTCGAAACCTTGGGCTGCTGTTTCAAATCACCGATGATCTTTTGGACGTGACGGCAAGCGCCAGCGCCATGGGAAAGACGCCGGGCAAAGACGCGCGCGCCAGTAAAGCGACTTACCCGGCGGTCCACGGTATCGACGCGACCCGACGTCAAATTGATATTGTGCGCCGCTCCGCCTGCGATGCGGCGACGAACATCAATCGGCCTGCCGAACTTCTGATTTCGATTGTTGACTTGATTGCTGATCGTGAGGCGTAAATGTGAGCTTTGGGTTTTTTGTTTCCTCTCCCTTTGGGAGAGGGATCCGACGCACTCCACATCACGCATAGGCCGCGTAAACACTCTTCACCTTTTCCAAAAACTCGCGACGATCGATGAGGTAGTAAAGCTTAACGGGTTCAGAGACGATCTCATCCGGCTCAGGCTGGACCGGTTTGGTCTTGCGAGACTTTGAAGCTCTCTTGGCCGGCTTTTTCTTCGAACTCTTAACCCGGTCGCTACCGCTCGCGGTACTGACTCCTTTTCCTTTTGCGGCCCTCCTGACTGAGTCGGCGTTCGCCCACTCGTGAGTTGCCGCCATGTGATCGACAACTCGCTCGAACACTTCACCCGGATCTGTTTCGGTGATTCCGATGCGGTCGAGGTAGCCGCTGTAGCGCAGACGACGGAGCAAATCCATCAAAGTGAGCCGGCCTTCCAGCGTCAATCCGCCATGTGTGTGGGAACGGCTGACAAGGTATTGGATGAGAATCGCTTCGCTGTAGAGCTGGGGCGCGAGAAACAGCCGCGCGCCATCGCGCTCCCAACCTTCGGTCAGTCGGGACGAGCGACGCACCGCGCGCGCCCCTTCAAACACTTCCGCCCAATTCGTTTTCGGATCGCGGCGTTCCAGATAGCGTCGCGTCGTTTCGATCAGCCAGGTTTCGTCTTGCAATTCAACATTCATCCCCAAAGTGTCGAGCCACTCGAAGAACACGGCCCGTGAGTCGGATTTCTTTTCGACCACAACAAACTGTTCGCCGGCGGTGGGAAGTTTCTTGATCAGCGCTCGTCGGGCGGCGTCGGTCGTCTTGCCGCCTTCGATGCAATAGGTGTCGAAACGCGCCAGCCAACGCTTCGCGGAACCGCAGTAAGGACAATGTGGACTCTTCTCGTCGCTGTCGAAGTACGGACGCATCGCGCCGCGGCTGGTGAGCTCTTCGACGGTCGGCGTGTGACGCTTCACTTCTGAAAAGGCTGTGCGCGGCGCCATCTGAAGTTGTTTGGTGAAGATATCAAAGATGCAGGCGAGGCAAACGAACGTTGTGTATTCGGTGACCGTTCCGGACGGAAATGCCGACAGATCCAGTTCGCGTTTTTTGGTCGTCACCATCGGGCCGATTTAATCACAAACCCGGTGGCCAGTCATGCAGTTGGCGGCTTAGGCGGCGACGATGAAGGTACTTCATCGTCGGGCTGAGGGAACGCAGAATCAAATAGTTTTACTCAATTGGCCGCCTGAGAAGATTATCAAGTCGCAATATTTGTCCGCCTCCTTTTAAGGTAAGCTTTTCGGCGCTGAACCAAGTCAAAACTGAACTTCGGAGGTGTCTATGAAACGCGGTAAACAGGGATGGATGTGGGTGTTTGTTGTCGTTCTGCTGGGGGTTGCTGGTGCGTTCCAACAAACTCACGCGCAAGTAATGCAGGTCAGAGGCACGGTCACGCTGAAGCAGGCCGACGGAACCGAAGTTCCGGCTACTAATGGGCTAAAAATCGTGTCGGAGACCAGCATCGTTACAGGACAAAATTCCAGTGCCGTGGTGAGTTTGGGCAAGCTGGGACGCGTTGAAGTGTTGCCCGAAACGACGATGAAGTTAAGTTTTGACGATTCGGGTTACACGGTGGAAATGCTTTCATCGGGCCGGGTGCGTTTATCAACTTCATCGGGCACGAGTGCCACGGCGACTACTAATGACGGCACCGTTAAGGCTGTCAGCCCTAATCGAGCGGAGTTCCTGGTCGACACGACTTGCGGCGATACGTTGGTATCAGTCTCAAAGGGCACGGTCGAATTGCGGGCGGGAGACACGGTGAAACAGATTGCGGCGGGTGGTCAGGACACCGCAGGCACGGCAACGCCTGGATGCACCCGACGTGACATTTCTACTGTTAAGCCTTGAAGTGTCCAGTTGTGCTGGAGCGCTCGCGGGTTTATGCGATCGCGACGAGTGCAGGTTCGTTGTCCGTGTGGCCCAGAACGAGATCGAGTTCGGCTTCGACATTGCCGGTTCCGCTGGAGAGATTCTTAAAGTCGAAGAGATTTGGGTCGAGCAGGTGAGTCGGCACCGCTTTGCCAAGCGCGGTCAACATCGACGCGCGAATATTCGGAATCTCTTTTTCCAGGTCCGTGATTAGCCGTTCGATGCGCGCGCGTTTCAGGTTAGGCTGCGACCCGCAGAGATCGCAGGGGATGATGGGAAACTTCATTTCGGACGCGAACTCGGTAATGTCGCTGGCACGACAGTAAGCCAGCGGGCGAATGATCGTGTTACGTCCGTCGTCCGACCGCAGCACCGGCGGCATCGCTTTCAAAGTACCGACGTAGAAAACGTTTAGCAGAAACGTGGTGATGATATCGTCGGCGTGGTGGCCCAGAGCAATCTTGGTGCAGCCTTCCTCGACTGCGATGTTGTAAAGAATGCCGCGCCGCAGACGCGAACAGACTGAACAGTAAGTCTTTCCTTCCGGCACCAGCCGCTTCACGATTGCGTAAGTGTTCTGCTCGACAATACGAAATGGCACGCCGCGTTCGCGCAGATAATTTGGCAAAACTTCAGCCGGAAAGTTCGGCTGCTTTTGGTCGAGATTAACCGCCAGCAGATCGAAATTTACGGGGGCGCGCTTCTGCACATCGAGCAGTAAATCCAGCAGCGTGTGACTGTCTTTGCCGCCCGACATGCACACCATGACGCGGTCGCCATCTTCGATCATCCCGAAGTCTTCAATCGCCTCGCCCATGCGGCGCAGCAATTTCGTCTTGATGCGACTCTCAGCAAACATCGGCCTCAGAATGCCACGCTGCGGACGCGACTGACAAACGGGCCAACGCGAATGTATACGCACCGAGTCAACGTGAGCTAGAATGCGCCCGTTGAAATCCTCTCTGACCGGCAAATTACACGTTTGACTCGAACTGAACTATGAAAGCCTCAAATCGACTTAAAACCCCGTTCGTTCTGTTGCTCTTATGCGCGTTGCTTCCCCTTTCGTTCGCCCACGCCGCAGGCGGGCGACTCGAAGGCAAGGTCACCGATCCTAAGGGCGCAATCGTTGCAGGCGCAACGGTTACGATCATCGACACGCTAACGAATCAGAATTTCACGGCGGTCACTGACAAACAAGGTCGGTACAAATTCGAGGGACTGCCGGCTGGAGTTTATTCGCTGGGGGTCTCAGCCGCCGGCTTTAGTGACGCGCGCAACGACGACCTCAAAATTGAAGAGGGCGCGGTAGTGACGCTGGATGTGAAATTAGAGATTGCCCCCATCGAAGCAACAGTCACGGTGACGAACGTCAAAGCCAACACTGATCCCAACTATCAGCAATTGCGCCAACAGGCAAGATCAAACGGCGATTTTGGCGGACCGTTCGCGACGGTCACTAATCTGGTGATCAAGCGAGATGCCGGAGCGTTCACTTTGAAAAGTGGCGAGATCTATTTTACTCCGGCCGTCAACGACCGCATCTCGGGCGCGGTTTTCTTTGGCGAAGGCGAGCTGTATCTCACGCCGCCTACGGCAATTGAAAAGCACACGTTGTCTTTGTTCACGAAAGAACCGGAAATCAAGGAAGCGTTTACAAAGTTGGTGCTGCATTTTACCGACAAGACCTTCGACGAGATCAAAGCGTCGCCGCAGGTCACAATGTCCACCAATGGTGCGCAGGCTGCCCGGGCACAAGATGCGTATCGCGAAAACCAGGCCCTTCTGCGCCGCACGTTGCGCCGCAATGTCGACCTGCGCAAGCTGATCGATCTTTACAATCCTCAGCGACCGGGATTCTTTACCGCTTTCATCGATGGCAAGCGCTTCAACAAACTCAACTTTCAATATGACCCGCTCGGGATTCCACTCGTTTCTCCAGAGGAAGTCCTGCTCTCGAGCTATGGAGAGTCTGACGGAGGGCTGTGGACGGCTTTTCATCGCGCCGAAGAGTATGCCAAGGGCACCGCTTCAAGCGACGAGGATCATCGGATTTATGATTTGGTCCATCATGAAATTGATACAGTAATTCGCGGCACGAAGCTCACGTCCACGGACAAGATCACGTTTCGCCAATTGGATAACGGTGCGCGCGTGCTGCCGTTCAGACTGTTTCGCTCGATGCGCGTCACGCGCGTGAAGGACGAAGCCGGCCGCGATCTGGATTTCGTTCAGGAAGGGAAGAACGAGGACGCCGATTTCGGTGTGGTCTTTCCGGAACCGCTGCAAGCGGGCAAAACCTACAAGCTGATTGTTGAGTACGGGGGCGGAGACGCGTTGATCGACGTGGGCGGCGGCAACTTCTTTCTGGCAACGCCCGCACGATCTACCTGGTATCCAAATAACGAAGGAACCGCCTTCGGTGATCGGGCGACATTCGATGTCACTTACCACTACCCGAAGGGAAAAACTGTAATCGGCACGGGCGCACCCGTGGCTCCGCCAGCCTCAGATGGCGGAGGTATGACGGTCAAGTGGTCGAGCGGAAACGTGGCCCTGGCAGTCGCTGGCTTTAATTACGGCAGTTTTAAGAAAAAGGAGCTTCTCGACTCGGAGACAGGCTACAACGTCGAGTTTTACGCTAACGAGGAGTCTCCATCGTCAATGCCCAGCCAGATGGGCTCGCCGAACACGACAGTAATGAGCGCGTCAGGCTCGAGGAACACGATAGGAATGGGCGGTGCGATGCTGGCGGACACGCAAAACGCCACGCGCATCTTCAATGCTTATTTTGGGAAGCTGCCTTATACCCGCCTCGCGCTCACGCAGCAACCGGCCGGAAATTTCGGACAGGCATGGCCCACGCTCATCTATATGCCGTTTACTGCTTTCCTGGATCCAACGCAGCGTTATATGGGCACCGGAGGGAATGTTAGAGCTGCGACGAACAACTTTTTTGAATACGTCGCGCCGCACGAGATCGCTCATCAGTGGTGGGGACACATGGTCGGCTGGAAAAGTTATCACGATCAGTGGATGAGCGAAGGCTTTGCCGAGTTCTCTACGTCGCTCTACGTCCAGTATGTCATGCGCGACGAGGGCCGCTTTCTGAAATTCTGGAATGACCAGCGCGGCTTAATCATCGAAGCGCGTCCGCAGACGGCTGACAAGAAACCTTACACGGTTGGCCCGGTCACTCAAGGGTACCGCTTGAACAGCGGAAAGACCGGTGGCGTCGCGCGGTTCATGATCTATCCCAAGGGCGCATACATCCTGCACATGCTGAGGATGATGATGTTCGATCCGCGCACCGGCGACCGTCATTTCTCGGCGATGATGCAAGACTTCATCAAGACGCATTACAACCTGGACGTATCGACTGAAGACTTCAAGCGCATCGTGGAAAAGCACATGACCCCGCAGATGGATGTGGATGGAAACCGGCGGATGGACTGGTTTTTTGACGCGTGGGTCTATGGGACTGAAATGCCAAGTTATAAGTTCGAGTACCAACTAGCGGGCACTAGCCTCACTGGAAAAATCACTCAGTCGGGCGTGTCGGACAATTTCAAGATGCCCGTGCCGGTGTACGTCGATTACGGATCGGGCTGGGTCAAGTTAGGCTCGGCCTTTATCGTTGGAAATTCAACTGTGGATTTGGGAAATCAGAAACTGCCGCAAGCCGTGAAGCGGGTGGCGATTTGCTCACGCGCCGACATCCTCGCCTTGAGCATCACTAACGACCGTCGCCCATGAAAGGACATGCGAAACTCGACGGCCAATGGTTAGTGGCCTAATTTGAAGAATTTCCCTTGAACGCCGGTGCCTGCTGTGGTAGTGTGCGCGCCCTCAAGTCAGCGCGGACTCCTCCCTGGTTAAAAGTTTGTCTTGAACAGTTTTCGGAAAACTGTTTGACGCGGTACGAGCGAAGAAAGGAAAACGCCCCCTGGTCAAGCCGGCTCTTCAGCTAGAGACCGAAACCGCCCTGCGATCCAGCAGCGGTGAAACTGTCCCTGCGCGTCGTCCAAACGTCATTGCCGGTGTCGATCGTCATACCGCCGGACTCAGGCCCGTAGCGTCGCCCGCCACACAAAAGCCGCACACGTTCCAGACTCGCGTTCCGGTGATTACCGGTGAAGCAACTTATCGCGGCTACATGCCCGTGGACGGTCTCATATCGGGGCAGTTGACGGCGAGTGGCGGCGGACTGATGGTCAAACAGCGTGTGCGATCCGATTCCGATCCGGAACTCGATGGCGAGCTTTCTTTCAAAGACCTGCTGCGAATCAACGGTCACATTCGCGGTAAGGTGCAATCGGAACGCGGCACTCTGATCGTTGACGACGCGGCAACGGTCGATGCGCAGATCGAAGTCGGCGTGGCGATCATTAGCGGCGAAGTCAACGGCGATGTGTTCGCGCGCGAGCGCGTGGAACTTGGACGCGGCGCGGTCATCAATGGCAACATTTCAACCCCCTTGCTCTCCATAAAACCCGGTGCTACTTTTCACGGCGACTGCCGCATGCTGAAGACCGCAGGGTAGCTACCGACCGTCGTGTCACAGGAAGCGGAAACTCTGACCTTCAAACCCGTGCCGATTTTGAGCCCGGAGGATTCTCGCCCGGATCTCGCGCGCGATCCCGACGAGGTCGTTGAAGACTGGCTTAACGTCAGCGACACTTCAAGAAACGAAACAGATCACCCTTTGGATTCGGTGGCGGTCGCGACGCCGCTACCGCCGCGCGAGATAGCCTTCGAAGGTAACTTGCGGATCAACGGGTACGCTGCCGGAGTCATCCGTTCGGACGAAGGCCATCTGATCGTCGAAGCCGACGGCGAAGTCGACGCTGACATCTCAGTCCATGATGCGACGATCAATGGCTGCGTGCGCGGTGACATTCGCGCCAAGCGGAAGGTCGAACTCGGCGGATCGGCCCGCGTCGTCGGCGACATCGAAACTGTGGCGCTGTCTATTGAGCCCGGCGCTGTCTTCGAAGGCCGTTGCATCTTTGTGCACGCCGCTGCTGACGATTCTTCCATGCAGCCCGAGTCCTCGTGACCCGTTGATCTTCCGCAAAAGCACGGTTTCTGCCCGAATTCCCCTGTGAATATGTGATAAAGTCCGCGCCAAGTAGCACAGACTTTAGTCTGTGTCTCCTTTTTACAAATACCGACTGAAGCCTGTCCCATATGATCGATTTACGCAGCGACACTGTCACTAAACCTACGCCGGCGATGCGGCGCGCCATGGCCGAAGCCGAAGTCGGCGACGACGTCTACGGCGAAGATCCAACCGTCAATCGTTTGCAGGAACTGGCGGCTGAGATTTTTCAGAAGGAAGCCGCCCTGTATGTGCCGACCGGTTCGATGGGAAATCAGATCGCGGTGAAGTTGCACACGCGACACGGCCACGAAGTCGTCATTGAAGAGCGCGGACACATCTACAACTTCGAGATGGCCACAATGGCGGCGTTCTCAGGTTGCGTCGCGCGGCCCGTGCACAGCAAAGACGGCAGCGGCATCCTGACATGGGACGAGATCGCGGCTGCGCTTCACGCCAATGCGGCTTACTACATGGCGCCGACCGGACTGATCGCGGTCGAGAATTCGCACAACCTCGCCGGCGGATCGGTGATGTCCCGCGCGCGCGTGGAAGACATTTGCGAACACGCGCATGCGATGAAGTTGCCGGTCCACCTTGATGGCGCACGAATTTTTAACGCGGCGACGGCGCTGGGTGAATCGGTAGCTGACCTGGCCCGACCGGTTGACTCAGTGATGTTTTGCTTGTCTAAGGGTCTGGGTGCGCCGGTGGGATCGGTGTTGCTCGGCTCGAAAGCCTTCATCGACCAGGCGCGATCAGTGCGCAAGATGCTCGGCGGTGGAATGCGACAAGCCGGCGTGATCGCGGCTGCGGGTCTGGTGGCCTTGCAGGAAACTCCGAAGCGGCTGCACGAAGATCACGAGAACGCGAGCCGGCTGGCCGTGGGATTGGCGGAACTTCCCGGAATCAAGATCGATCCGGAGCGAGTTGTCACGAATATCGTGATCATTGACGTGGCCGAAACCGGAAAGACCGCTGACGGCATTTGTGCGGAACTGCGCGAGCGGGGCGTCCTGGCGATCGGATTCGGAACGTCGATTCGCATGGTCACGCATTACGACGTCGCGCGCCCGGATATTGAAACCGCGTTACGCGAATTCCAAAGCGTCGTGAGCTAAGAGCTAAGAGCTGGATACAGGTGCAGGTGAATCAATAACCGTCTGTTCTTAGCCCTTGCCTCTTCCCTTAGCGCTTAGCCTTTGCCGGTCTTCTCTGTGTCCTCTGTGGCTAACTCCAACCTCAAGCTCGCCCGGCCTGTCGTGGCCATGGTCGTGCTGCTGCTCGGCTGCGCTTACGCCCCGTGGGGCTGGGCGCAGAAGGGGCAGAGGACGCGGCAGTTGCCGCCCCATGTCCGCTTCCATCCGGACTTCAAATCTCAATTTCTGCCAAAGTCCCGCCAGCTCTTCGTTTATCTCCCGCCTGACTATCTGACGAATGAGGCGAAGCGCTATCCAGTGCTCTATCTCTTCGACGGGGCAAACTCCTTCGTCATCTGGGAGGTTGACGAGACGGCGAGGCTGCTTATTGAGGCCCAGCTGATCGAACCGCTGATCATCGTGGGCGTCGAACACGGTGGGACATGGGAAGATCGCACGGACGAGTACACGCCCACGCGCTTCTCAGGTAAGGGAGGCAAGGGCGAAGAGACAGGTCGCATGCTGGTCGAGGAGGTAAAGCCGTTCATTGACCGCGAGTATCGGACGCTTCCGGACGCCGCGCACACGGGATTGGGCGGCGCTTCTTTGGGTGGGATTATGGCGATGCATCTCGGGCTGCGTTACCCTCAGACCTTCGGCAAGCTGGCCGTCATGTCGCCCTCAGTCTGGTGGGATCGCGGCGTCATCTTGCGCAGCGTCAAGTCGTTAACTGCCAAGCCCGAGCAGCGTATCTGGCTCGATGTGGGTTCCGAGGAAGGCGCAGGGATGGACAAAAACGCGAGACGGTTGCGCGATGCGCTGACTGAGAAGGGCTGGGCGCTCGACTCAGACCTTTATTACTTCGAAGACAAACGGGCCAGGCACGAAGATATTGCGTGGGCACTGAGAATGAACAAGGTGCTCAGGTTCCTATTCCCCGCAACAAAAGCGCGAGGATGACGCGGAGCGCTCGGCAATCATCAGAATTTTTCTGTTCCAGGATCACAGTTTCACTGCTCGCAACTCCGACTTCCAAACCGAAGTGAACTATACTTGGCGCAAATTCAAATGAAACGTTCAACTCGCGGATGCGGATGTGTGATTGCGGTGCTGGTGCTCCTGCTGGGTGGCGGTACGTTCGCATTCGTTAAGTGGGGATTGCCCTGGTGGCGCACACAGCCGCCGAAACCGACAGGCGAACTGAAGATCGTTATGCTCGATGTGGGCCCGGTCGAAGGTGAGGCGACTCTGATTTTAGCGCCCGGTGGTAAGTCCGTCCTGATCGACGCCGGCGATGCCGGAAAAGGCAAAGTCGTGCTCGAAGCGTTGAAGCGTCACAAAGTTGAAAAGCTCGACTACTTCATCGCGACGCATCCGCACCCGGATCACATTGGCGCGGCTGATGAAGTATTAAATGGAATTAAAGTCGATACGGTGATCGACAACGGAGTTGACATGTCGACGCCTGCTCCGTCACCGACGCCGGCGAGAAGCGGTGCGAGAGCGACGCCGACTCCGGCCCCGAGAAGAACGCGGGCGAAAACGGTCACCAGCTTCTTCGATGAATACAAGGAAGCTTTGCAAAAGTCCGGCGCCCAGCACCAGAAAGCTGAGCCGGGTCAGAAGATGGATCTGGGCGGTGGCGCGATCCTGACGGTGCTCGCGCCCAACGAGCCGTTCTTCACCAAGGATCAAATGAAAGCCGGCGGCAACGAGCCGAACGCAAACTCAATCGTTTTGCGGTTGGATTACGGCGGCTTCACGATGCTTCTGATGGGTGACGCCGAAGAGCAAACGGAATCGAGGCTGCTCAGCCGGGATGCTGACCTCACCGCCAAGGTCATCAAGATCGCGCATCACGGATCGAAGTACGCGAGTTCGGAGGACTTCATCAAGCGCGTGAAGCCGGAAGCGGCAATCATCTCGACGGGGGCGTGGAACCGTTACAGCCACCCGTCGCAAACCGTGCTCGACCGGCTGAAGGGCATAAACGCGAAAGTCTATCGCACTGATCTGCAGGGCGAGATAACGATCACGACGAAAGGCAGACTCGATTCCAGCAAGCTCTACGATATCAAGCCGGCTAAAGAAACGACTGAAGATGTCTGGGTGGGACGCGAAGGGTCGAAAGATGATTCGTCGCGATCCGGATTTATCGCGTACGGCGATTTCGGTCCGCCGCCGAAACCGAGAGCGACGCCGAAAAGGAAGTGAATAGTAAATCGTGAATGGTGAATAGATTCAGACGCCAGGCGCGACGCGTTCTATCGGCGCGGACCTTGGAAAAGAGATCTATTTACGATTTACCATTTACGATTCACTAGCTTATGAAACCCGCAACCTACGCCGACGCCGGCGTCGATATTGACGCCGCGAATCGCGCCACCGAAAAAATCAAAGAACTCGCACGGCGGACATTTAACGCGCGCACCCTCTCCGACATCGGCAGCTTCGGCGGCATGTTCGACGGCGCCTTCCCCGGAATGCGTCAGCCTGTCCTCGTCGCTTCCGCGGACGGTGTCGGCACGAAACTTAAGGTCGCATTCGAAACCGGCGTGCACAACACAGTCGGGCGCGACCTGGTGAATCACTGTGTTAACGACATTCTGGTGCAGGGCGCGCGGCCGCTTTTCTTTCTCGATTACGTGGCGACGGGAAAACTCTCGCCCGATGTAATCGCCAGTGTGATCGAAGGCATCACCGACGGCTGTCGCGAAAACGGCTGCGTGCTGTTGGGCGGCGAGACTGCTGAGATGCCGGGTTTCTATTCCGCAGGCGAATACGACGTGGCCGGGTTCATCGTCGGCGTAGTCGATCGCGAACACATCATCGACGGGCAAACGATCGAAGCGGGCGACGTCATACTCGGTTTGCCGTCAGCCGGTTTGCACACGAACGGTTATTCGCTTGCGCGCAAACTTTTTTTCGAGGACGCGGGCTACACCGTCGCAACCCACCTGGATGAAGCCGAAGGCACGGCCGGCGAAGTGCTGCTGCGCCGGCATGTGAGTTACCTGCGCCCGCTCGAAGGCCTTCTCGATCGCGGCAATATTAAAGGACTCGCGCACATTACCGGCGGCGGCTTGCTCGAAAACATTCCGAGGATTTTGCCTGAGGCCACCAACGCCGAGATTCAACGCGGTGCGTGGCCGGCTCTTCCCGTGTTCAATTTGCTTCAGCGCCTCGGCAACATCGACGAGTCCGAGATGTTCCGCACATTCAACATGGGAATCGGCATGGTCGTCGTCTGTGAGCCCTCGGAAGCCGCCGGAATAAAAACACACATCGCATCGACAGGCGAAGCCTGCTATGAAGTCGGCCGCATCGTGAACGGTGA
Organism: Pyrinomonadaceae bacterium; assembly: GCA_036277115.1. Lineage (NCBI taxonomy): Bacteria > Pseudomonadati > Acidobacteriota > Blastocatellia > Blastocatellales > Pyrinomonadaceae > Pyrinomonadaceae bacterium. The sequence continues at coordinate 1,014,998 of DASUNM010000023.1, read as the reverse complement.
CCGGCGCGTAGTTCTTATATAAAGAGGAGAGGCAATGCAAGATTGGCTTAGAGACTTTCGCAAGACGGTTGAGTCTGCCTCGGATCGTTTGCGCACGATTGACGAAGCGCAGGCGGCGCAGCCACGCACCGAAGATCACTGGTCGTCAAAACAAATACTCGGGCACTTGATCGACTCTGCGACCAACAACCACGCGCGTTTCGTGCTGGGACAGTTGAAAGATGATCTAGTGTTTCCCGGTTACGATCAGGACGACTGGGTACGCACGAACCACTATCAGGATGCGCCGTGGCCACAGCTCGTCGAACTTTGGCGCACTTACAATCTGCACCTGCACCATGTGATGTCGCACGCCGACCAGGCAAAGCTGAACACGCCGTGCACGCTGCACACTCTGCAGGAAATCGCTTTCAAGACCGTCCCTAAAGCGGAGCCGGTCACCCTCGAATATTTAATGAAAGACTACGTCGATCATTTGAAGCATCACCTGGCGCAGATTTTCAGCGATGGCGATCCCGCTTAACTGTCCGAACTGTTGAATTCATCTGACCAACGTTACCGGGACTTCTGAATGGGAGATAGGTTGGAGCGCGTCTGCATGTCCGCGCATCCGTTTGGCTGATTATGCGAAACCAGTGCTTCCGACGGAGCGGCTAGTACTTTGCGGGCTTACCCCATTCCTGATAGAGCTTCTGCAGATTTTCGGTAGCGGCTTTGATTCGCGGACTGTGTGGCACGTCACTCTTGATTGCGTTGTGCCACGCCAATAACAAGGGCTCTGCCTCGGCATAACGACCCTGGGCAAGTAAACACTCGCCGAGGCCATTGCCCAAAGATGCGGAAGGCTTCGATGGGTCTATTGCGCTCCAGATCCGTATCGATTCGCGAAGATAACTCTCAGCTCGTTTAGGCTCCCCGTTTTTTGTCAGAATGATGCCCAGGTAAAACAGTAGCGAAGAAAACTCCTTGCTGTTCGGATCGAGGAGAGTTTTCTGCGTCGCGAAAATCTTTTCCATCTCGGCTTTCGCCGTGGGGCATTGGCCTTTAAGGCAGACTATATTCTCCAGCTGCATTTTCACCGCGACGGAGTTCCAATCATTCCCATCATAGGTGAGCAAATAAAGCTCCAGCGCTCGCCGCATCTGGGACTCCGCTTCGTGGTAGATCTTCTTCGTTGCCAGAATCTGTCCCAATCGCTCGTGCAACTTGGCGAGATAAGTATTCTGCTCGTTTCCGAATAGCCTTATGGCTTCTCGATATTCCGCCTCGGCTTTCTCAAAGTCTCCCCGCTCCAGGTTAAGTTTGCCGATGTAATCACGTGCGACGCCCACCGTAATGTGCTCAGGTCCGTTGCGCTGCTGAAAAATCGCCAACGCTTCACGATAATGCGAAAGTGCGGCTTGGTCGTTCTTACCCTTCAATAAGGCGCCGTATTCGAGCAACATGTAAGGAAGGTTATTGCCTTCACTAGGCCTCTGCCGCTGAATATCCAGCGCTTGTTTGTAGAGACTCTCGGCTTCTTCGACTTTCCCCGTCAGGGATTTTGCTCCTGCCAGGTAGTAAAGGCTTTCAGCCACCTTGATGTGATTATTCGCGAACAAACTGCGGCGCAGATTCAAGGCCAGCTGAAATGGACGTTCGGAGAGCTCAGGCCGCCCCAAGGCTCCGTACGTGTCGCCGATTGTCGTCAGGATTTCGGCTTTCACCGCCGGCTCGTCGTTCAGTTCGTGTTCAATTCTGCTTGAGGCTTCATTCAAAGCGTCGATAACGGTCACATCGGCCTTTTTCCCGCTGCCGGGTGCATACCAGCGAGAGTTGGCGCGCGCCAACATGTCCTGATAGAACTTGTTGATGCGTTCGGCTTTGACTTGTTCGGTTCGCGCCCGGTCGCGTTCGGCTGCTACGATTCTGGACTGACGAATAATGCCGACAACGCCGGCGAGCAAAAGCCCCACCACCAACGCGGCGGCCATGACCCCGTAGCGGTTGCGTCTGACGAACTTGCTGGTCCGGTAAGCGAAAGTATCGCGGCGGGCGATGACCGGCAGGCCCTGCAGATGCCTGCGGATGTCTTCGGAAAACTGTTCGACGGTGGCGTAACGCCGCTGCGGTTCCTTGCGCAGCGCCATTAAAGCAATATTGTCCAGGTCGCCTCGTAAATGCCGGTCCCCGGCTTCTACTTGACGGGTTTGTTTTCGGCCTGGTTGGCCATTGCCGTTTTCCAATGACTGGCTTTTGAGGGCCGCGCTCGGCTTTTCGGGTTCCGTTTCGCAAATCGCTTTCGCAATGTCCTGTGGCAGGTGGCTGCGAAAACGATAGGGACGTTGACCGGTCAACAGTTGATAGAAAATCACTCCCAACGAATAGATATCGCTCGCCGTGGTAACCGGCTGACCGATGATCTGTTCTGGACTGGCATATTCCGGAGTCATCACGCGCAAGTCGGTAACGGTGACCTCTATCGCTCCGGCTTCCGCATGAGGTTGAAAGACCTTGGCGATGCCGAAATCCAGCAACTTGGGATTTCCATCGCTCGTGACGAGGATGTTGTTGGGCTTTAAATCGCGGTGAATAATCAGATTCTGATGGGCATGCTGGACCGCGGAACAGACGGTGCGAAAGAGCTTCAGTCGTCCTTCGTTCGTGACCCCTTGCTCGTCGCAATATTCGAGCAGCGGCCGTCCCTCAACATATTCCATCACATAATACGGGACGCCATCTTCCGTGGTCCCGCCGTCAAGGAGTCTGGCGATGTTCGGATGATCCAGCGCGGCGAGAATCTGGCGCTCAGTATAGAAACGCCTTAACAGCTCGCTATTATCAAAGCCTCGCCGTATTAGCTTGATCGCTACCTGCTTTTGATAGAGGTCATCGGCGCGCTGGGCCAGATAGACCGCCCCCATGCCGCCTTCGCCCAACTTGCGCACTACCTGGTACTGGCCGATGCGTTTGCCTTCGACCGGTGAGTGCGTCACATCGCCCGCCAGCGTATGAGCAATGACAGCGTAGGCAGGCTTCTCTATGAAAGCCTCGACCTTGCCCGCAGACGCCAGTAGTTCTTCAACGGCATTGCGCAGCTCGCTGTCGCCATTGCAATTGTCTGACAGCAGGTCCGCGCACGCCTGCGGTTCAAGTTTCCGCGCCGCGTAGAACAAAGCTTTCACCTTTTGATAGCGCTCAGGTGTCATTGTCCGAGACCTTCTTAAGTTGGTTGTACAACCACGCTTTGGCCATGTCCCACTCTCGTTGCACGGTCGAACGCGAGATGCCCATAACCTCAGCCGTTTCATCCAAAGTCAGCCCCCCAAAAAAACGAAGCTCGACCAGCCGGCCCTGTTGCGGGTCGAGGCGTGACAGATCGAGCAATGCCTCATCGACTGCGACCACGTCGATTTCGAGATCGTTGGGAAAAGAGACTGCGTCATCGAGAGAGATTCTGGTTTCCGACCCGCCGCGTTTTGCCGCGAGGTATTTGCGGGCATGGTCGACCAGAATGCGCCGCATCATCTCAGACGCCACGGCGCAAAAGTGAGCGCGGTTTTTCCAATCAACACGAGTTTGATCGATCAAGCGCAGGTAGGCTTCGTGCACGAGCGCGGTTGGTTGCAACGTGTGGTTCGGCCGTTCGCGGCGCAAGAAGGCGGCCGCGAGCCGCCGCAGCTCGTCGTAAACCAGCGGCCATAACTTCGCTGCCGCATCGCTGTCGCCGGCGCTCATCTCCAAAAGAGTCGCCGTCACATCTTGCTGAGGGGGGACAGTCACAGTACCTCGGGACTCTCCTGACGCCGATTGACGAGGTCGGATTATACAAAGAATCAAAGGCATCGCGAAGGATATCGCGAAGGATGTCAGTGCGGGGACATCCGGGAAAAATGAACGATCACCCACTGGCCCAGGTCCTCACCCCGAAGAATATTTTCGCCCCCCGGTTGAACCTTTTTGAGCTGCTCTCTACGCGTATTTAAGTAGAAGGAAAACTTCATCTCAGACCAGCCCAAGTCATTTGCTCAGTTTCTAAAGGAGATGTCATGAGACCCAAACTCACGAAAACTGCGAATTTGATCGCCAGTAAGCACAATCCCCCCATTCGCCGATTTGCCGCGTTTACTTATATTGCGGCGATGGTCGCCATGACCATTTGTCTGGCCCTGCTTCTAAACGCAGGTGACGTGGCCGTGAAGGCCAGCAAGACGGGAATTGGACAGGATCAGAAACGCGCCGGTCAGAAAAAGGAAAGGCAGTCGGCAGCGCAAGACGATCAACAGAGCCAGATTCCGGGAGCCGAACAGGGCGCGCCGCCAGCCAACGACACCTCGGGCAGTAAGTCCACTTCGAGGTCCAGTGGCCTGAAGACGGCCCCAGCGGCAATGACATTCGTGGTCACCGTGACGAACAACGACAACGGTGTTTGTGACGCAAGCTGCTCTCTGCGCGAAGCGATCAACGCCGCGAACGCCAACGTTGATCCCGCGAATCCGGATACGATTCAATTCAACATCCCCGGTGGGGGTCTTCAGACGATCAACATCACCGGCTCGACTCCACAGATCACCGACCCGGTGATCATCGACGGCTACACTCAGCCTGGCTCAAGTGCGAACACTAATCCCATAACCATGGGAAGCAACGCCGTGCTTAACGTTGAGCTAAACGGCACTTCTTCCGGTTTTAACGGGCTCGACATCAACACGGACAACTGTGTGGTTCGGGGACTGGTTATTAACCGCTTTGGTGGTTTTGGAATCGTGATTAGAGCGGGCGGCGAGAACAACATCATCGCGGGCAACTTCATAGGCACGGATCCCACGGGGACGATTGACCGTGGCAACACCTCGGTAGGCGTCGGTTCTTTCGCGCCAAATAACACGATCGGCGGCATCAACCCGGCTGATCGCAACATCATCTCAGGGAACAATAGTCATGCTGTGCAAATTTCCGGCACCAGCAGTCCGGCGAGCACTAATAAGGTCCAGGGTAACTTTATCGGCACCGATAAGACCGGCACAGTGGCAATTGCCAACAGCGGACTCGGCGTCGGCATATTCTCTTCAAATAACAACACCATTGGCGGCACCGTCGCGGGCGCGCGCAACGTGATCGGCGGAAACACGGCGAGCGAAATCCAGATAACCGGTGAGCCTTCTGATGCCAACGTGGTGCAAGGCAACATCATCGGTCTCGACGTGACGGGCAATGTCGAGTTTGAGGCGAGCCTGTTTACTTTTGGAGACGGCGTGAGCGTACTGTCCGGAGCGGACAACAATACTATCGGGGGAACGACAGCAGACGCGCGCAACATCATCTCAGGCGCAAATGGCGACGGCGTCGAGATCAATGGCACCAGTACGACCGGGAATGTGGTCCAGGGCAACTACATCGGCACCGACGCGACGGGCACGGCCGCGCGCGGCAACACCACCGGGGTCAAACTACAGAACCAGATCAACATGACGCTCGGAGGCACGGCGGCTGGGGCGGGCAATCTGATCTCAGGTAACGGCTTCGGAGGAATTTCGATCCAGGGCAGTTCGGGATCGGGAAACCTTGTGCAGGGCAATCTAATTGGGACGGATAAGAACGGCACCGCCGCGGTCGGTAACGGATCTTTCGGGGTCATCATCACCGGCGCCTCCAGCAACACCGTTGGCGGTACGACCGTGGGGGCGCGGAACATTATTTCCGGTAACTCAAGAGGCGTGTCGATCGAAGGCGCAACACTCGACGCGGGCAGCAATACTATCCAGGGCAATTATATCGGTGTAGACATTAACGCCGCTCCGCTGGGCAATACCGGCGAAGGCGTGACCATAAACTTCTCTCCTAATAACACCATCGGCGGCGCCGCGCCCGGCGCCGGTAACATCATTTCAAACAGTGGAGATCACGGCGTCCTGATCGAGGGCGATGCGACATCGGGCAACAACACTATTCAGAGCAATACGATTGCGAACAGCGGCGGCGACGGGGTGTTTGTCGACTCCAGCGCGCAGAACACGATTGAAACAAACTCGATTTTCGGAAGTGGCGGTCTCGGGATCGATCTAAGTCCCAACAATGTGACGGCGAACGACACGAACGATCCGGATAACGGCGCCAACAACCGGCAGAACTATCCTATCCTCAACCTTCCGACGAACTCCGGCGGCAATATCAACATCAGCGGCACGCTCAACAGCACGCCAAGTACGCAGTTTCGTCTGGAATTTTTCTCGAATCCTACCTGCGACAGCTCAGGATTTGGCGAGGGACAAACCTTCGTGGGTACCACCGACGTTACTACGCCCGCCGGCGGCAGTATCAACTTTAATCATGTCGTGCCGGCTATCCCGGCCGGCCATTTTCTGACCGCCACGGCGACCGCGCCGAACGGCGATACCTCCGAATTCTCACAATGCGCGCAGGAAGGACCGCCCGCAGTGTCGCTCGCATTCAGCGCGGCTGTGATCGACGACAGCGCTGGCAATGCGAACGGCTTGATTGATGTCAACGAATGCATCTCGCTCAACATCGAGTTGCGAAACCGCGGGGGCGTTGGCGCCACCGCCATCTCGACGGTGCTCTCCAGCCAAACCGCGGGCGTCACTGTCACTCAGCCGAACTCTGCCTATTCTGATCTCGCGACGGGTAATACCGGCGTGAACGCTACGCCCTTTAAAGTGAGCGTTCCACCGGGTTTTGGCTGCGGCGCGCCGATCGCGTTGCGAATAACTGCGACGACTGCCCAAGGCGTCTTCATAGTGGATTTCCAACTTCCCACTAACGTCCCAGCGGTGACTTCTACCTTTAACACGAGCGGTCCGGCCGTGCCGATTCCCGATGATGAAACGAACGTGGCTAACATGCCGCTGAATGTCAGCGGGATCATCGGACCAATAACCAAGGTCCGGGTGAAGATGTTTATCACGCATCCCGTTTCGGACGACCTGGACATCAGTCTCGTCGGGCCGGACGGAACTGAAGTATTCCTTGCGCTCGGCAATGGCGGCGATGCAAATTTCGGTACCGACTGCCCTGCGGATGCCAATGACACAATCTTTGACGACGACGCGGATACACCCATCGATGACGGCGATAATCCTTTTGTCGGCACATTCCGACCGGTTGACGATCTCACCCCCTTTATCAATAAGTCGGGGGCGTCAGTCAACGGCACCTGGAACCTGCGCGTAGAAGACACGTTTTCAGGTGACGCCGGCACGATCCAGTGCTGGGCGCTGGAGATTACTTCGACACCTGCGGTCAGCTCCACATTCAACTCGGCGGGTCCGGTAGCGATTCCGGACAATAACCCGAGCGGGGCTGAGTTGCCGGTAACTGTGTCCGGCGTGACAGGTCCGATTGCCAAGGCGCTGGTCAATCTACATTTGACGCACGGATCTACGGACGATCTGGACATCAGTCTTGTCGGCCCTGACGGCACGACTATTAACCTCTCCTCCGATAACGGAGCGGGAGCAAACTACGGAACAGATTGTCCCGCCGACGCTAACGACACAGTCTTCGATGACTCTGCCGAGGATTCCATTACCGATGGCGACAATGCTTTCGTCGGCACCTTCCAGCCCGAGCAAGCTCTCATCGCCTTCAACGGCAAATCTGGTGCGGCGGTCAACGGCAGTTGGAAACTGAAGGTGGTCGACGACGAGACGGGAGTCGCGGGCAACATCGAGTGCTGGACACTCACTATCCTTACCGTCGCATGCGCCAACGGCGGTGGCGAGTGCGCAATCCCTCCGGCCCCGGAGATTAACGTCAGCGGCAATAGCGTTTCGATCACCGACGGCGACAATTCTCCCACCGCGACCGATCACACAGATTTTGGTGGCGCCCTGATTAACGGCGGCACCGTTTCACGCATTTTCACGATCGAGAACACCGGCCCTCTGGCGCTCAACCTCACCGGCACGCCCAAAGTGACAATCGGCGGCGCGAATGCTGGAGACTTCAGCGTGACCGTGCAGCCTTCTTCGCCTGTCAGCAGCGGCGGCGGCACAACCACCTTCACAGTTCAATTCGATCCCACTGCTTCAGGGCTGCGCACGGCGACCTTGAGTATCGCCAATGACGATAACGACGAAAATCCTTATGACTTTGCGATCCAGGGTACGGGCGTCGCGGAGGTAACCGTAGAGGTGTCGCCTGCTTCAGTAATGGAAAATGACGCCTCGAATCTCGTTTACACCTTCACTCGTAACGACACGAACGGCGCGCTCACGGTGAACTTCTCAGTTGGCGGTACCGCCACTTTCAATTCCGATTACACCCAGACAGGCGCCGCCACCTTTACCTCTTCAACCGGTACGGTGACGTTTGACGCCGGCAGCGCCACCAAAACTGTAACCGTCGACCCAACACCCGATACCGCCGATGAGCCGAACGAAACAGCAATTCTGACAGTGACGGCGGGAGCAGGCTATAACGTCGGCAGCCCGGCTTCGGCCACCGGCACCATCACCGACGACGACCCGACGCCTTCACTCTCGATTGCTGACGTGGAGCTGAATGAAGGGAATACCGGGACCACCGCCTTCACGTTCACCGTAACGCTCTCGCATCCTTCTTCCGGGACTGTGACCGTTGACTACGCTACTCAAAATGACTCGGCCATCGCCCCGGGCGATTACTCCGCCATCAGTCCGGCGCAGACATTGACCTTTGTCCCAGGCGACACGAGTGAACAATTCACCATCCAGGTGAACGGAGACACCTCGGTTGAAACCAACGAGACCTTCTTCGCTAACCTGAGCAACAACTCCGCCAACGCGACTATGGCAGATGGCCAGGCAGTGGGCACGATCAACAACGACGACACGGATGTGACCGTGGCTGTGTCACCTGCGTCGGTATCTGAAGATGGGGCGACGAATCTCGTTTACACGTTCACGCGCACGGGTGTTAACAGTGGCGCGTTGACGGTGAACTTCTCGGTCGGCGGCACGGCAACCTTCGATACTGATTACTCGCAGACGGGCGCCGCCACCTTTACGTCTGCAACTGGTACGGTGACGTTTGACGCCGGGAACTCTACTGCGACGGTCACCATTGATCCGACAGCCGACCTGACCTCTGAATCGGATGAAACCGTAATCCTGACTGTGACTTCGGGCGCTGGCTACACCATAGGCAGTCCCGCTCAGGCAACCGGAACGATCAGCAACGACGACGCCGGGGGCGGAAACATCAGATTCAGCGCGGCGAATTACAACACGACCGAAGACTCCGGCTCAACGACGATTACCGTGGAAAGAGTCGGCGATACTACCCAAGTGGTGACCGTGGACTATGCCACGCCGGACGACAGCGCGGCGATGACAGTGGTTCCGTGCGCCACCACTAGCGGGCTGGCTTCGCCGCGGTGCGATTTCACCACGGCGCTGGGCACGCTGCGGTTCGCGGCGGGCGAAACCTCGAAGACCTTCACGGTCCTGATCTCACAGGACAATTATGTGGAAGGAGCAGAGACCCTATCACTGACGCTCTCGAACCCGACGGGCGGAGCGGTCCTCGGAACGCCCTCAACGGCGACGTTGACGATCGCCGACGACGTGACTGAGCCGGCCACCAGTCCCATCGACGATCCCGAAAACTTTGTGCGGCAGCATTATCACGACTTTCTTAATCGCGAGCCCGATCCGGCCGGCCTGGCGTTCTGGACCAACGAAATCACCTCTTGCGGCGCCAACGTGCAGTGCATAGAAGCGAAGCGCATCGCTGTCTCGGCGTCGTTCTTCCTCTCGATTGAGTTCCAGGATACGGGTTACCTGGTCGAGCGAATTTACAAAGCGTCATACGGCGACGCAACGGGCACCTCGAACATTGGATCGCCTCACACATTGCCTGTGCCCATCGTAAAATTTAGCGAGTTTATGCCCGACACGCAGAAGATCTCGCAAGGCGTAATTGTCCTTCAGCCTGGTTGGGAAACAGTGTTGGAGAACAACAAGCAGGCATTCGTCTCTGAGTTTGTGCAGCGGTCGCGATTCGCCACGGCTTATCCGACGACGCTGACGCCGGCGGCTTTTGTGGATGCGTTGTTCGCGAATGCCGGGGTGACTCCCTCGACCACGGACCGCGACGCGGCAATTAATGAGTTTGGAGTGGCGGTGAATACGGCGGATCTGGCGGCGCGAGGAAGGGCGCTGCGGCGGGTGGCCGAGAATTCGACGCTGAAGGCCAACGAGATGAACCGGGCCTTTGTGCTGATGCAGTACTTTGGATATCTGCGGCGCGACCCGAATGCCGCTCAGGATACAGACCATAGCGGCTATGACTTCTGGCTGACGAAGTTGAACCAGTTCAACGGCAACTTCATTCAGGCTGAGATGGTCAAAGCGTTTCTGTCGTCGATTGAATACCGGGAAAGATTTGGGCCGTGATCGTTCTTTAGTCGCTGCAAGTCATCTGCCGATTACGAGAATGACTGAAAGCAGTTCGTAGGACGGAATGTAGCCCTCAGGCTTCGATCCTACGGCTGCTTTCGCTGACTGACGCAACCCCGGTCCCTTTGCTCTTAAATAGGTGCTTTTCATTTTTGATATGCTATTTTTGGTCGCACAATCTTTCAGGGCCGAAACTTTTCATGCCTTTTCATCGCCTTGGTATCTTAATCTCCGGCCGCGGCTCGAACATGGTGGCGCTGATCGATGCGGCGCAAGCCGGAATGATTCCCAACGCGGATGTCGCCGTTGTGATTAGCGATCAAGTAACTGCCGCGGGCTTGGAAAAAGCACAAGCGCGCGGTATTGAGAGTGTTGTTATTGAACGCCGGGGCCGTTCGCGCGAAGAACATGACCGCGAGATCATGGCCGCCTTGCGCGATCGAAACATCGATCTGATTTGCCTCGCCGGTTACATGCGCATCCTTTCTAACGAATTTATTGAAGGGTTTCGCGGGCGGATTCTCAACATTCATCCGAGTCTCTTGCCGTCTTTTCCCGGCCTCGGGCCCCAGAAACAGGCACTCGATAACGGCACGAACTACAGCGGCTGCACGGTGCACTTTGTTGATGAGACATTGGACGGCGGGCCGATCATCGCGCAACGCGTAGTGCCGGTGCTGGAAGGCGACACGGTTGAGACATTGTCAGCGCGGATACTTGAGCAGGAGCACCAGCTCTATCCGGAAGCCGTGGCGCAGGTGCTGGCGAACAACCATTTCAGTCAAGCTGCTAATTCGTAAGCATGTCCGCAGTTGTCACTACAGACGAAACACTCGTCATTGAAACGCCTGAGCGCGTACCGCTTCACTTTGCGCTCGCGTCGATTGGCAATCGCTTTATCGCCTGCGCCATCGACCACATTATTCAAACGGTGGCACTGTTTGCGATGGTGATCTTCTTCATGATCATCGCGGGGTTCTCCGACTTTGGAGATCGCGTTACGGGTGCGCCCAGTTGGGTAAAGGCGGTGCTGATTATATTCATCTTTCTTTTGATCTCCGGGTACTTTGCCGTATTCGAATGGATTTGGCGCGGCCAAACACCGGGCAAGCGTTGGCTGAAGCTGCGCGTGATTCGCGAAGACGGCCGGCCGATTGGGTTCTTTGAATCGGCAGTCAGAAACCTTTTGCGAAACTTTGACATGCTGCCGACGCCGCCGTTCTATTCGGTGGGACTGGTCTCGGTGTTTGTGACTGGGCGCGACCAACGCGTCGGCGATCTGGTTGCGGGCACGGTGGTCGTGCGGGAACGCGAAGCCGAGGCGCCCGCCTTCACCGAAGTGTTCGCTTCACCTGTTTCCGATCAAGCGTTGCGGCGCGCCTGGAAGCCGGTGCCATTTACCGCGGACGTGAATCTGTTGACCGAAGCTGAGATTCAAGTCGTTGAAAGTTTTCTACGCCGCCGTTGGGACTTGAAGGACTATCCGCGACAGTGGATGGCCTGGCGAGTCTCGATGCCGATTCTTTTCAAGCTGCGCCCGCAATACGATCTTCCGACGTTCACTTACGAAGGCTTCCTCGAAGAGCTGCTGCATCGCTATCGCGAGAAACACCGGTTCATCGATTGAATTTTCACCTTCGTTTAGAGGCGGGCTACTGCCCGCCCAATCTTGCCGGCTAAGAGGCGGGCGGTAGCCCGCCTCTAAACAGCATCCGCTACTTTCGTCCTTTGCAAATTGACCTCGCGTTTCTCGTTTGCTAGCCTCGTTCGTTTCTAAGGACAAGAAAATTTACAACCGTAGGAAGGCAAATTAATTCATGGCTCAGGATGTTTTCATTCTTGGTGGTAAGCGGACGCCGATGGGCGAGTATGTCGGCGCATTGAAGGATATTTCGGCAATTGATCTCGGCGCCGCCGCGTCGAAAGCGGCCCTCGAAACCACGGGCGTCGCCGCCGAAGAAATCGATCACGCAATCTTTGGCAACGCGCTGCAAACATCCGGCGATGCAATCTACGGAGCGCGGCACGTCGCTTTAAAAGCGGGTGTCCCTTTCGATCGACCGGCGTTAACGGTCAATCGTTTGTGCGGCAGCGGGATTCAATCGATCGTTTCCGGCGCGCAGATGATTCAACTCGGCGAAGCGCGGACGTGTCTGGTCGGTGGCATGGAGTCGATGTCGCAAGCCCCTCACGTGATTCGCGGCGCGCGTTCAGGGTTTGGTTTGGGTCAGGGAAAGTTGGAAGACAGCTTGATGGTGGCGCTGCTCGACACGTACTGCAATACGCCGATGGCGGGCACGGCGGAAAACCTCGCGCGCAAGTTCGAGATTTCTCGGGAGGAGCAGGACAAGTACGCGCTCCGTTCACAGCAGGCCGCGAAGCGCGCACTCGATGAAGGCTTCTTCGCCGATGAAATTGCGCCGGTTGAGGTGAAGAGCCGGAAAGGGACAACGCTATTCGATCACGACGATCACCTGCGTCCCGACACCACGATGGAAGGTCTTGCGAAGCTCAGGCCTGCGTTCGCAAAAGACGGCTTCGTCACCGCCGGCAACGCCTCGGGGATCGTCGATGGCGCGGCGGCGCTGGTCATCGCCGGCGAATCGTACGTCAAAGCGCATGACTCGAAGCCGCTCGGTCGCATCGTTAGTTGGGCCTATGCGGGGGTTGAACCTGAGATCATGGGCATCGGCCCGGTGCCCGCGTCGCTTCAAGCACTGGAGAAAGCCGGCCTGAAGGTTGAGGACATGGATCTCGTCGAAGTTAACGAGGCTTTCGCCGCCCAGTACCTGGCGGTGGAAATGGAGCTGGGGCTCGATCGCAACAAGACGAACGTGAACGGCGGCGCTATCGCGCTCGGTCATCCGCTCGGTGCTACGGGAACGCGTCTGGTGCTGACGCTGCTGCGCGAATTGCAGCGGCGTAATGGTCGTTATGGCTTGGCCACCGCGTGCATCGGAGGCGGTCAGGGCATCGCAATCATTGTCGAGAAGCTTTAGATTTTCATAGAAAATCCAAAATAATGGTTGCGCAATCCGATTCGTGATTGACGTTTGCACGAGCAACCGTAGAAAACAGCAGGGATCGGACGACGCCGATCGAGGCCCCTGCAGGGCACGACAGTTGCCGTTTTTGCCGTGTAACTTTCGATCTGTTCATGAAGTTTTCACGTCCCGAACACCGTTTTAATCTTGCGTAATTGCCAACCAGTCGTGCTAGAAACCGCCTTCTGCATTGCTCAGAGAAGTTCCTTCGCAACCGGGAGATCACAGTTCTCGAAAGTCTCAGTTTGGATTGCGTCTTTGGCGCAGAGTGACCCGCAACGTTTTCTTATTCCCTAAGGAGTGGTCCTGATATGCGTAAAATCTTCAATTTTAGTTTTGCTCTAACGTTAGTTCTTGCGATCTTTGCGTCTAACGCAATCGCGCAATCCACAACGCAAGGTGCGATTAGCGGCACGGTTAAAGATCCGCAAGGCGGGGTTGTTCCTAACGCTACCGTTACCGTCAAAAACACCGAGACAAACAAAGAGTCGACGGTGACCACAAATGATGATGGCGCCTTCAAGACCGTTAACCTCGATCCAGGAATCTACGCGGTAACCGTCAACGTGGCGAACTTCGCAGCCTTTAGCGGTACGGCCGTTGTCGAGGTCGGGCGCGCGACATCGCTGGAAATCGATCTGTCACTCCAAGGTGCAACTGAAGTTGTCCAAATCACCGGTGAAGCGCCAGTTATCAACACTGAGCAGCAGGACTTCTCAAGCAACATCAACCAAACGTCGATTAACGAACTCCCGATTAACGGCCGCCGGTGGTCTAACTTCGCCATCCTGACACCTGGAGCAACACCGGACGGCAATTTTGGTCTGATCAGTTTCCGCGGCATCTCCGGACTACTCAATAACAGCACGGTTGACGGCGGCGACAATAACCAGGCGTTCTTTTCGGAGGAGCGCGGTCGTACCCGCAGCGCGTACTCAATAAGCCAAGGGGCCATTCGCGAATTCCAGGTAAACACTTCGAATTTTTCGGCTGAGTACGGACGTTCCGCGGGCGGCGTGATCAACGCCGTAACCAAGTCCGGCAGCAACGAGTTTCACGGCTCTGGCTTTTGGTACACCCGTAATAACAAATGGGGCGCGCGTAATCCAAATAGTTTTATCAACCAGCTTGTAAATGGCGTGTCAACCCGCGTTGCCTTAAAGCCTGAGGATGTGCGTCATCAATTCGGCGGAACTATCGGCGGGCCGATAGTAAAGGACAAAGCGTTTTTCTTCTTCAGCTACGACGAACAACGACGAAACTTCCCGGGAGTTGCCGTGTTTAGTACGGCCAATTACCTCAACACCGTCAACCGCACCACGCTCACGGCGAGAGGCTTGACCACGGCCCAGATTGATTCCAGTTTGGCGTTTATCAACAGCCTGACCGGCGAGACGCCGCGTCGTGGCGATCAGAGACTCATTCTCCCGAAGCTTGATTGGCATCTCACGGAGAACCACCACTTCACCGCGACTTATAATCGGCTGCGTTGGGACTCCCCAGCGGGAGTTCAGACGGGCGCGACGGTCACGCGTGACCGGGCCGGTTTCGGAGATGATTTTGTTGACATAGATTCGCTTAATCTGCGACTCAATTCCACTTTCTCAAGCAAGCTGATCAATCAGTTCCGGTTTCAGTGGGCCCATGAACTTAATGCCCAGTTTGCCCAGCCGCCTTTGCCAGGCCAGCCGACGACCGCCAACGGTTTTTCGCCACAGGTTGCCCTGACGAATGGCATCACCTTTGGCAAAGCAACATCATTGGATCGCGCGGCGCTGCCGGACGAGACCCGCTTTCAATTCGCCGACACGCTGACCTACTCCAGTGGAAATCACACCCTCAAACTCGGCATGGACATCAATCACGTCAAAGACATTGACGATAATTTGTTCACCGGCAGCGGCTCTTACACTTATTCCAACATCAACGACTTCATCGTTGACTACGTTAATTTCACGAGCAACGGAGCGTTGCGAACGGCTGGGGTTATATGCGCGACAGCGGCATCACCAATTGGGAATACCCGGCTTGCCGGCAGGTGCTACACGAGCAACTACGCGCAGGGTTTTGGTCAGCCGCGTTTTGAAGAAAAGACCATCGACTATGCTTTCTTTGTTCAGGACGACTGGCGCGCAATGCCGCGGCTGACTCTGAACCTCGGACTGCGCTGGGAATATGAAAAATTCCCGACGCCGTTTCTGGTTAATCCGGCTCTGCCGCAAACTGCCAACCGACCGAGTGATAAGAACAACTTCGGTCCGCGCCTCGGGTTCGCATGGGACGCCACCGGTGATGGCAAGACGAGTTTGCGCGGCGGCTATGGAATTTACTTCGGCCGAACAAACGGCACCGTCATCATCAACTCGCTGATTAACACCGGCCTGAGCACGGGCCAGGCGGTGTCATCGGTCAATCCGGCAACAAACCCCGTCACTCCGGCGGGCAACTCTGCAGCGCCTATCTTTCCAAATATCCTGACGACCGCCCCGGCGGGTACCGCCGCGGTGAACTATTTCCGTGAGGGGTTTCAAAACCCGATGATTCATCAGGGTGATGTTGTTGTCGAACGTGAGATCGGACGCAACACGGTGGTTTCTGCGTCCTACCTCTTCAGCTTCGGGAAGCATCTCGTAACCTTTGTTGATACGAACCTGCCGCCACCAAGTCGCAGCGCAACGATCAATATTGTTGGCGGGCCATTCGGTGGCAACCAGTGGACCTTCCCGTATTTCACGGGAACGAGGCCGAACACAAGCTTTGGCAATATCCTTGAAATTCGCGATAGCGTATCGACCAAGTACAACGCGTTAGTGCTGCAAGCTAACCGGCGTTTGACGGACGGCTTTCAATTCCAAAGCAGCTATACGTTGTCGAGAGCGCAAGATGACGGGGGCTCACAGAGTTCGGCGACCTTTACACCGGGCTTTTCGGCTCTGTTCAATCCTTTTGATGCGGGCGGCGAGGATGCTTTGTCTCCGTATGATCGGCGGCATAAATTCTCCGCAAGCATTGTTTACAACACTGACTTCAAGCGCTTTAGGGACACCGCGGCAGGGCACATTTTCAACGGCTGGACCATTGCGCCAATCGTAAACATGTTTTCCGGCTTCCGATACACCGGCGTCACGAACAGCTTTAGCACTTCCTCTGTTTTCGGCGCTAGCCCGGCGGGCGGCGTTAACGGATCGAATGGTTCGCTGCGCTTTGCCTTCTTGCCCAACAATTACTTCAAAGCGCCAAGAATCAATTACGTAGACCTCCGCATATCGCGACGGTTTACGATAAAGGAAAACGCTAAGATCGAGGTGCTCGCGGAAGGGTTCAATATTTTCAATCGGACCCAGGTAACCGGCGTTAATAACCGCATCTACAACGTCTCTTGCACAGGCAATACCGTTAACGGTTCGTGCAGCGCGACCTTCGATCCGACCTTCGGAACCCCGAGCGATCTTTCGAACGGATTCTTTTTCCGTGAGCGGCAGATTCAACTTGCCGTGCGCTTCGAGTTCTAAGGGTGGAAACCTGGTTGTTAAAAGCGCGTCTCTGAACGAGGCGCGCTTTTGCTTTCGGGTCGCGAAGAACAATGTCACGCCTGACCGCATTCAACACGTGATGTAGTCGGCCACAAAAACCCTTAAAATGCTTGCACAATTGCCAATCATCGTGATAAAAACCGCCTTCTGCTTTGTTCAGAGACGTTCCTTCGCAACAAGCAGTTCACAGTTCTCGAAAGTCTCAGATTTGCTTGCGCCTTTGGCGCAAAGTGGCCACAACGATTTCTAATTCTCTAAGGAGTTCTCCTGATATGCGTAAAATCTTCAGTTTTAGTTTTGCTGCGCTCCTGGTGCTGGCGCTCTCCGCGTTCAGCGTCATGGCGCAGTCGACGACTACAGGCGCGATCGGCGTTACCGTTACTGACCCGAAGGGCGCCGTCGTCCCGGGTGCCACGGTGGTCGCGCGCAATTCCGAAACCAATAAGGAAGACACGGCGACGACCGACGACGAAGGGCGCGCCCGCATCAACAACCTGCAACCGGGAACGTACACTGTGACGGCTGAAGGTTCCGGGTTCGGGAAGTTCACCCAACAGAACATCGTCGTGGAAGTCGGCGTGGTTAGCTCAGTTGACGCGGTCATGGCGATCGCCGGCGGTGAGAACATCGTCGAAGTCACGGGCGGCGCACCGGTAATCAATACCGAGCAGCAGGACTTCTCAAGCAACATCAACCAGACTTCGATTAACGAACTGCCCATCAACGGCCGCCGCTGGTCTAACTTTGCGTTGCTGACCCCAGGCGCGGTTCCGGATGGTAACTTTGGCTTGATTAGTTTTCGCGGCATTTCCGGACTGCTGAACAACAGCACCATCGACGGCGGCGACAACAACCAGGCGTTCTTCGCTGAAGAGCGCGGCCGCACGCGTATAAGCTACTCAGTCAGCCAGGCGGCGATTCGCGAATTTCAGGTGAACACCTCCAGCTACTCAGCCGAGTATGGACGCTCGGCCGGCGGCGTGGTCAACGCTGTCACCAAGAGCGGCACCAACGAATTCCACGGCAATCTCTTCTACTATCAGCGCAACAACAAGTGGGGCGCCCGCAATCCTTTGGCGACCAACAATGTGCTGGTAAACGGCGTCTTCACGCCGGTCGGGATCAAGCCGCACGACGTGCGTCATCAGTTCGGTGGCACCATCGGTGGCCCAATCGTGAGGGACAAGGCTTTCTTTTTCTTCTCATACGACGAGCAGCGCCGCGATTTTCCAGGTCTCGCCAGGTTCAACAATCCTAACTTCTTGAACACGGCCAACCGGACCCTTCTGACATCGCGCGGACTGACGAACCCACAAATCGACGCCGGTCTCGCCTTCCTGAACAGCCTTACGGGCGAGGTGGAGCGTCGCGGCGATCAAAGGCTGATCCTGCCGAAGCTGGACTGGAACCTTAACGACAGTAATACCTTAACCGTGACTTATAACCGTTTGCGCTGGAATTCGCCCAACGGAGTTCAGACACAGGCCACGAACACGCGCGCGCGTGACAACTTCGGTGATGATTTGGTTGACATCGACTGGTTGACCGCCCGGCTCAGCTCAACGCTTTCGTCAAGTTTGTTGAATGAGTTCCGATTCCAATGGGGACGTGATAACGAAACGCAGTTTAGCCGTGCGCCACAAGCGGGCGAGCCGACGAACTCGATCGATGGCCGCTCTCCCCAAACGTTCATCACGAATGGCCTGAGCTTCGGTATACCGGAGTTCCTCGACCGTCCGGCGTTTCCGGATGAACGACGCTGGCAATTCGCCAACACGATGACGTGGACGCAAGGTAAACACGCGTTGAAGTTCGGCGGAGACATCAACTTCGTCAAGGACATCATCAACAACCTTCGCTTCATCGGCGGCGAGTTCAACTACACCGGCGCGAATGCAATCGATGATTTTATTTTTGACTACATCAACTTTACGACCAACGGAGCCATCCGCGCTCTTCCAACCGACGTCATCCCTTTCAATGGTGTCTGCCCGCGTTTGGCTACGACGACGGCCGTGGCCGCACGAATCCGCGCGGGCCAGTGCTACGCTGGCGCCTTTAACCAGGGTATCGGGCCGCTCGGTCTAACGATAAAGACCACGGATTTCAACTTTTTCATTCAGGATGACTGGCGGATTCACCCGCGCCTGACGCTAAACCTCGGTTTGCGTTACGAGTACCAGAAGAATCCTGACGCCGTTGCGCCAAATCCGGCGTTACCGCAAACGGCCAACAAGGTGAATGACAAGAACAACTTCGGTCCGCGCGTCGGATTCGCATTCGACATGACCGGCGACGGTAAGACGTCCCTTCGTGGCGGCTGGGGCCTGTACTACGGTCGCGTGATCAATTCGACTGTTTACAGTGCGCTTACCAACACGGGTCTTGGTCCGAGTGTCTCGCAGCAGCAGTTGACGATTGCCTCGAATAATCTGCCACCGAGCACGTCAACCTGTGGTGGTAACCCGGTCACGGCGCAAAACTGCTTGCCGATTTATCCAAACCTGTTGGTGCCGATTGGGGCAACCACCACCAATGTCGTTGTGCGTCCGGCGGTCCAGTACTTCGACGACGACTTTCAACTGCCGCAAATTCACCAGGGCGATCTAATCGTCGAACGTGAGATTGCTCGCAACATGGTCGTCTCGGCTTCGTATCTATTCAGCTTCGGAAATTCACTGCCGACCTTTGTCGACACGAATTTGCCGCCACCGGCGCGGAATGTGGCGCTGAACATCGTGGGTGGACCATTAAATGGTCAGCAGGTCGTAACTCCAATCTTTGTCGGTGCCCGGCCAAACACCACCTATCAGCAGCTAACGGAGATCCGCAGCAATATCATTTCGAAGTATCACGCGTTGGTGCTGCAGGCCAATCGTCGTCTGACGGACGGCTTGCAGTTCCAGGTGAACTACACCTTGTCGCGGGCGATGGACAACGGCCAGGGATCGCAGACTTTCGTCGCGAACAATGTTCCGTTCAATGCATTCGATCCGGCGGCGGAAGATGCTCTGTCGAATTTTGACCGGCGACAGAAGTTTGTGGCGAGCCTGGTCTACAACACGGACTTCGCCAGCTTACGAGACAAACCGGCCGGCCACATTTTCAACGGCTGGACGATTGCTCCGATTCTCAATGCGTTTTCGGGTGCCCGCGTGACTCCGTTTGTCAGTGGCGGCGTCAGTCCGACAGCATTCGGATTTGCTTCGAATACGACGCCTGGGGGTGGCGTGAACGGTTCAGGTGGTTCCAACCGTTTTGCCGGTCTGCCGCGGAACGCCTTCAAGCAGCCGAACATTTGGTACGTTGATCTCCGCCTTTCGCGGCGGTTCAAGATTACCGAAGGAACGAAGCTGGAAATTCTGGGCGAGGCCTTTAATCTCTTCAACCGCACCCAGGTTACTCTCGTGAACACCACGGCGTACACGCAGTCCGGTACGACGATGACCTTCAGCCCGACGTTTCTGTCAACGACCGGCGCTGACAGCACGCTCTTCCGCGAGCGGCAGGTTCAGCTGGCTGTCAGGTTTGAGTTCTAACCGAAACTAATCTTTTACCCTTAAGGCGCGTCTCGAAAGAGGCGCGCCTTCTTTTTTGCATCCGCCGGCCCGCGTTACTCTTAGGCTCGTCGCTACTTTCGAGTTGGTATACTTATCGAACTCAATGCCAGTTACTCCTCAGCACGTCTCGGGTGAGGTGAAGCAGCGCAGCCAAGCGGTTAAGGCAAAGGCGCTGGAACTCGGGTTTCAGGCCGTGGGAATTGCTCGCGCCGAGGTGCTGCTCGACGAACGTCAACAACTCGAAGAGTGGCTGCACCGTGGATTTCACGGCGAAATGCCTTACATGGCTCGCGATCCGGAGCAGCGAACCGACCTGCAAAAGATTTTTCCTGAAGCACGTTCAGTCATCGCCGTCGCGATGAATTACTACACGCCTCATCAGCATGTTGACGATGACAACGTCGGTCACGTGTCCCGTTACGCCTGGGGAGATGACTATCACGAAGTAGTCGGCGAGAAACTCCGCGAACTTCTTGAGTGGATAAAACAGCAATGGCCGGAGGCGGAGGGTAAGGTTTGCGTGGATATTCAGCCCGTCATGGACAAGGCCTGGGCGGCGCGCGCCGGGCTTGGCTGGATGGGGAAACACACGAACGTGATCACGCGCGCCTACGGCTCATGGGTTTTCCTCGGCGAGTTGTTGCTGAACCTGGAGCTTGAGTACGAAGCGGATCAAATTGCGGATCAATGCGGTAGTTGCACTCTCTGTCTTGATGAGTGTCCCACGGGCGCGATTGTTGAGCCGTACGTACTGGATGCGAATCTGTGCATCTCACACGCGACGATCGAATCACGCGCGGCCACGATTCGTGCCGACGTGGCTGAACGCCTGGACGGCTGGCTTTACGGCTGTGATGTGTGTCAGGACGTGTGCCCCTGGAACCACACAACGCCGGTCACGCTTGAAACGCGCTTTGAACCTCGCGAAAGAAACGTTAATGCCTCGCTGGTTGAGACTCTTGAACTGACGCCCGAGTCGTACGCTGCTCGTTTCCGAGGGAGCGCGATGAAACGCGCTAAGCTCGCAGGTTTGCAGAGAAATGCTCGAGCATTGCTTGAAAACTCAACGCAAAACTCGTCCGTGTCGTGAGAGACTTCTCTGTTTTAGTTGCTGCCGGCGGCGTCAGCCGCAACACCCCAGAGTTGTTGTAATTGCTCGACCGTGCCGTTGAATTGATTGCGGTCACATGGGCCAATGCCGTCGACTGAATGCGGACCGGGCCCCGCTACTCCGTCGGTGTATTGCCACAGCGTCCAGCTGGGCCAGGTGGCCGGAATGTTGGTTGTTTGGTTGGCATACTGAGCGAGCCAAAGAAAGCACTGCGACAAAATCGGATCCACAGGCTGCCCGCCCAATTGTTCTTTGATCAAGTTGCCTGAGTAGAGGCCGGGAAATCTGCCGCTGACTGCTTTCACGCGCGCCACAAATGCGCGCGCTTGATCGAGCGTCATGGTGGAATTGCCGTTAGGTTCGTAGTCCAGTATCAGCAGCGTCTGGTTGTCGGCGTCGGCCTTGCTCAGGAAGAAATCAGCCTGCGCTGCACCGTTGGCTTTCGTGCCGAAGTGATAGGCGCCCCACAACAGTCCGGCAGCCTGAGCTTGCTGACGATTGGTTTGATACCGGTTATCGAACATCCCCACTCCCTGAGTCGCTTTGTGGATGACACCCAGGACACCGGCTGCTTTGGCTTTCTTCAGATCGACATTCCCATTGTGATGCGAGATGTCGATAACGACATTGATTGGCATGCTTATCTCCTTTGATGCCGCGTCCCCATCGTGAGCGTCCCAGTGTGAGTCCCGGAGTTCTGAGTGCGAGCAGGGCCAGCTTATTCCGAAATGGCTAGTAATGCAACTTTTTTGCAAGCCGACCTAACGGCCTCATTAATTGCCGACTCATGTCTCTCTCTGGCGGGAATCACTGGGCTTTCGAGGGGGTCGAGGATAGCGCCGATAAGCGGCCAGACCGCGGTCTCCGAGCCCGTCCCGCAAGCACAAATTCCGGAGGGCGGGAAATAAGGTTAATTGTGCAACCCGCCAGGCGCGAGCAGCGTTCATTCATCGTTTACCGCAGTCTCGGGAGAAAAACGTGAAGCGAAATCGTCTTATCACTCTTCTATTCGCATTGATGGTAACGCTCGCGGCGGTCGTCTCGCCGTTTTCGGAGCAGGCAGTTCTTTCGTCGCGGGGGCGGCGTGCGCCTGAGGCTTCGGCTCCCAAGCCGATCGTCACGATCCCTTTCAAGCTCGTGACCAGGCACATCGTAGTTCCGGTCAAGATAAATAATTCGCGGCCGCTCTCATTTGTTTTTGATACCGGTGACAAGGTCGGCATAGTCGACATTGCCCGCGCCAGGGAACTCGGCCTGGATCTTCATGGGCAGCTTCGCATTGGCGGCGCCGGCAGCGACACGCTCCTCGGATCGTATGTCCGCGGCGCGACATGGAAACTGCAAGGCTTCGAAGAGTTTTCCCAGCCGGTCGCGCTGGCCATTCCGCTGGGCCGCCTCGCCGCGCGATTCGGACACGACTTCGATGGGATCATCGGCAGTGACTTCATCAAACAGTTTGTGATCGAAGTTGATTACCAGGCGCACGTTCTCAGGTTGCACGCTAAAGACGGGTTCGTTTATTCAGGCAACGGTGAGAGCATACCGGTTCAATTCAACAGTCAGGGACATCCACTCATCGATGCTGAGGTGACCCCGCGCGGCGGCCAACCGATCAAGGGGAGGTTTGTGTTCGATCTGGGGTCCAGCGGCGCGCTCGCTTTACATACTCCGTTGGTCAAAGAACACCGCCTGCTCGAAGCGAATCATCACACGATTCGAGCAATTGGTGTCGGGGGCGCAGGCGGCGACGTCCAGGCTCGCATGACCCGCGTCTCAGAACTGAAGATTGGCAAGTTCAAAATCGCGGGCCCCACCGCTCTGTTGTCGCAGGACAAAGCCGGCGCTTTCGCCAATGCCTCGCTCGCCGGAAATATTGGTCAGCGCATCGCGAGTAAGTTCAAGCTCTTTCTCGATTACGAACGGCACCGAATAATTTTCGAACCGGCGTCGACTTTCCAGGACCCTTTCGACCAGGCGCAGAGTGGGATGGCCCTCACTGCTGAAGGCGCAGGTTTTTCCATCCTTCGCGTTCTCGACGTGCTTGAAAATTCACCGGCGTCGGAGGCCGGACTGCTTAAAGACGATCAAATTTTGAAGGTTAACGGCAAGCACGCAGCCGATCTTAGTATTACCGCGCTGGGTGAAATGTTCGAGCGTCCTGGAAGTTATCTAATCACAGTGCGCCGCGGTGACAAGACCATCGAGTTGAAGCTGACTCCGCGGAAGTTGGTCTAAATCCCGGAAAGCAGGGAAAACGTCGAGAGTACGGACGTTTTGCGCTAGGATTCTCAGCTGGTTGGTTTGTGAGATGAGTTTAACCGCCAGGAGAAGTCCGGTAGCCTTCCTATTGATAGCGCTCTCTGCTTTCAGTGCGTCATCACCTTGCGCGAACGCGCAGCCAACCAACGAATTCCCCATCCTGCGGATCAATGAGCCAGTTACTCGCACGCTGACAGGCGGCGAAGCCCACACGTTCCGGTTGGACGCGCCGGCGCGCCATCTGATTAAGGTGACTGTGCTGCAAAAAGGCGTCGATGTTTCGGTCCAGGCGTTTGACGCACAACAAAAGCGACTAGTAATCGTGGATGACTCTTTGGGACGCGTGGGGGCGCAGGAGATCGAATTCGAGGCGGAGACCGCAGGCGACTACTTCGTGCGTGTCACGGCGCGGGCCGAAGAAGTTGGAGGCTCTTACGAAATTGTTTTGGTGCTGGCGCGAGCGGTCACGCGCGATGACCGCATTCGCGTTACCGCTCGTGGTCATATCAGTACCGGCAATTCGCTTCGCTCGCGACCATCGCCCGACCGCAATCGAAAGGCGCTGGCGGAATACGAGAAGGCGCGTCAGCTCTACCATCAACTGAACGATGTTAGCGGCCAGGCAATGGCTTTGCAGTACACCGGACGTGTTTACGAGACACAGAGTGATTACGTGCGGGCCAGGCAGTTTTATTTGCGCGCGCTGGAGTTTTGGCAGCGACTGCACGACCGTCGCGGCGAGGCACTCGCGCTGAAGAGTATCGGGAGCATGAATGTCTTTCTCGGTGACTTCAATGCCGCACTTCCGCTGCTTCACAAATCCGCTGAGATCCACCGCGGCACCGGGGACAAGGAAGGCGAAGCTCTCGCCTACCACGAGACCGCAAACATTCACTTTCAAAAAGGAGACTTCGCTACGGCGCTCGAACAGTTCGAGCGCGCTGAGAAACTTTACCGCGCGTTGGGATCGAAGAACCTGCTCGGTTATCTGTTGAGCAACATCGGCGAAGCCTATCGCGGCATCGGCCAATTGAAAACCGCCGCCGATTATCAAAACCAGGCCCTCGCCATTTTTCGTGCCCTCAATCGGCCCCATGGAATCGCCACCGCTCTCGTCTACCTGGGGCTCGTTTATTCCGAACTCGGTGAAGCGCGAAGGGCGATTTCTTATTACGAGCCGGCGGCGCCTTTGTGCGCGTCGCTTGAAGAAAGAGACTGCGAAGCGCGGGCCTACAATTTTCTCGGCGCGGCGTACGCAAAGCTCGCCGAGCCGCAGAAGGCGCTGGATTATTACGCGAAGAGTGCCGCAATTTATCGACAGCGCGGCCAGACTATCGGCCTGATTCGCATGTTGAATTCATCCGGAGCGTTATACGTAACGCTCGGCGAAGGCGCGCGCGCGCGTGAATTTTTCAAAGAGGCGCTGGGGCTCGCGCGGAAATCGCAGAATAAGCTGGAAGAGGCAACCGCTCTGAGGCATCTCGGCGAACTGTTTCAAACGGAGGGTGACACCCGATCGGCACGGCTCCATTTGGAGCAGGCGCTAAGTCTCCAACGGGAAACCAGGAACCCGCTGGCCGAGGCAGCGACGCTTGCGCGCCTCGGTTTGCTCGCGAACTCTGAAGGTCGCACTCCGGAAGCAATGGCCATCTTCGAGATCGCGTTGGTGATCCATCGTAACGCGGGAGCTAAACCCGACCAGGCCCTGACGCTGCACAATCTTGCGCTGGCCCACTACGAGTTCGAAGATTTCACAAAAGCGCTCGACTACTTCGATCAAGCGCTTAGGCTTTTTCGCGAAACCGAAAATCGGAATGGCGAAGCGATGACGCTGCATCGCCTCGCGATGGTGCAGCGAAAGACAGGACGAACAGAGGACGCGCGGAAAAACATCACGACGGCACTCGCAATTGCGGAAACGATTCGCGGAAAACTCGGCAGCACGGACTTGCGTTCGACTTACCTGGCGACGGTGCAACAGTACTACGAGCTGTACATCGATCTGCTCATGGAAGAACACCGCGCCCATCCGGGAAAGGATTTTGCGGTCCGCGCACTTGAGGCGAGCGAGCAGGCACGTGCGCGCAGCCTTCTGGATTTGTTGCACGAGGCGAAGGCCGACCTGCGGCGCGACGCTGATCCACAATTGCTGGCGCGTGAAAAAGAGCTGACCGAACTGATCAACGGCAAAAGCGATCAGCAGCAAACAGCTTTTAGCGATCCAAAGAAAGCCGAACTGGCTAAGGTTCTGGGACAAGAGCTGAATGGTTTGACGCTTGAACTCGAAACGCTGCAAGCGCGGATCAGAGAAAGCAATCCGCGTTATGCCGAGTTGGTGAGCGCCAGTTCTGATCCGATTGCTGAGACGCAGAAGCTGCTCGAAGCGGACACAGTGCTGCTTGAATACAAGCTGAGTGACGAGCGGAGTTACGTTTGGCTAATTACAGCAAACGGACTGCAGAGCCACGAGCTTGCGGGCCGGGCTGAAATTGAAAAACTCGCGCAGCAATTCTACCAGTCGTTAACAGCGCGCAATCAACTCGTAAAACCTGAGTCGCCCGGACAGCGGCGCGCACGGGTTGAAACGGCAGACAAGCAACTGGAAACGCTCGGCGAAAAGCTAAGGGGACTTCTGCTCGGGCCGATTGAATCGTCGCTTGCCGGTAAACGCGTGTTGATTGTTGCGGATGGCGCGTTGCAATACGTGCCATTCGCGGCGCTGCTCAACGAGCCACGATTGGCCGGCAGATCAGGCGCCCGCGAAATTGCTTTTCTGCCATCAATCGGCGTATTGAGTCAGCTGCGACGTGCGCACAGCGGCCGGCCAACGCCCACGAAAACTGTCGCCGTATTCGCGGATCCGGTTTTCGAGGCTGACGACCCGCGGCTTCCGCCATCTCGAAGAACAACTTCCAACGGAACTCAAACGGAGATCGGCTTCTACGGAAACGGCCTGCCTCGGTTATTGGGCGCGCGCGAAGAAGCGAGGTTTATTCTCGCGCTGGCGCCCGCGGGCACGACGTTCAGCGCGTTTGACTTCGATGCCAATCGCGACCGCGTAACGAAGGGAGAGTTGAATCAGTATCGGGTGCTGCACTTTGCGACGCACGCTCTCGTGAATTCGCAGCAGCCTCAGCTTTCCGGGATCGTGCTTTCGA
Source organism: Pyrinomonadaceae bacterium (assembly GCA_036277115.1). Taxonomy (NCBI): domain Bacteria; kingdom Pseudomonadati; phylum Acidobacteriota; class Blastocatellia; order Blastocatellales; family Pyrinomonadaceae; species Pyrinomonadaceae bacterium. The sequence continues at coordinate 987,954 of DASUNM010000023.1, read as the reverse complement.
TGTATGACGCACTGGGGAATCGGCGGGATGGCTTTCTCAGACTGAACCACATCTACGACCTGCGACTCTCAAGCGAGTTGGTCGTCTTGAGTGCCTGCAGCACTGCGCTCGGCAAAGACGTCCGTGGCGAAGGCTTAATTGGTCTGACGCGCGGGTTCATGTACGCGGGCGCCCCGCGGGTTATCGCCAGCCTTTGGAAAGTGGACGACGAAGCGACCACTGAATTGATGAAGCTCTTCTATCGCAACCTGCTGCAAAAACAGATGCCTGCATCCGCAGCCTTGTCCGCCGCGCAAGCCGAAATGCGCGCACAGCCACGCTGGCGCTCGCCGTATTACTGGGCCGCGTTTACTTTGCAAGGCGATTGGCGATAGTCTCCGCAGCCATGCCGGCGCGGCGCACCACCCGCACACTCGAACAAGCAGACCTCGACCGCCTCCTGGTCTGGCTGGACCGCGATCGCGAGCGCGCGGGTGAACGCTACGAACAGATTCGTTGGCGACTGATTACGATTTTTGCGGCGCGAAACTGTGCCGTTCCTGAAGAACTGGCTGATGAAACGATTGATCGGGTGGCGCGGCGCGTGGCGGACATTGAAGCAAACTACAAAGGCGATAAAGCACTTTACTTTTTCGGTGTTGCCAACAACGTGCATCACGAGTACTTGAAGAAACCCGCGCCGCCTGAGAATGCTGCATTGAATGACGACGACACGGGTGAACGCGAGCTGGTGCATCATTGTTTGGAACAGTGCCTGAGTAAGCTGCCCTCCGGCTCGCGCGATCTGCTTCTGCGGTACTACTCGCAAGAGAAGCAGGCGAAAATCGAATTGCACAAAATCATGGCCGGCGAAATGGGAATCACGATCAACACGCTGCGGCTGCGCGTGCTGCGTCTCAAGGAAAAGTTACAGCCATGCATCAACCGTTGTGTTGAGCGGTCGAATTTGATTTGAAATGAAATACTAACGAACACCATACGCAGATGAAGAAGCACGTGCCGGAATCGGGTGCTGCGCGGAGCGACGATGACTGACGGGTTCAAACAATTCGAGACAGACGGATCGGAGGAGCTTTCTGACGAAAGGCTCCGGGCGTACTTACTCGGCGAACTGCGCGAGGATGAGAGACTGCGGCTGGATCAGCGTTTATTGACAGACGACGCTGTGGCAGAACGTGTCCGGCTCGCCGAAGCTCAGTTGGTCGACGAGTACGTCGCGGGCGAACTCGACCCGCAAGCCGCAGGAGTTTTCCACACGCGCTTCTTGAAAACCGACGCGCGGCGGGAGCAGGTCCGGCTGACTGGGGCGCTTCGCGATTATTCCGCGCAGTCCGAAGCCGCTGTACCTGTGCCGCAGCCGGCCGCCAGGCGATCCTGGCGCGAAGCGTTTAGTGAATTCTTCGCCTTGAAACCTGGGCCGGCTTGGGCCGCCGCCGGCTCGTTTGCGCTGCTGGTGCTGGTGCTCGCTGGTGCCTGGTACTTGTCCCGGCAATCGCGGCAAACCGAAACACCTGTCGCCTATCAACCACCCGTAAATGCGGCGTCGCCGGCAGCCACTCGGGCTCCGGCAGTTGCGCACGTTCAGCCGACCGCATCGCCGACTCCGCCTCAGTTAAAGCCTTCGCCATCCGAACCACCAGTCGCGGTGGCCAGTTTTGTTTTATTGCCCGGCGCCTTGCGCGGGCCCGGCGAGATGACGCGCGTGGCGGTACCGCGCGGCGAACGTGCAATTCTGCGTCTCAGTTTGGTTTTGGAGAATCCATCGCCTGGCACATATCAAGCGGAGCTGGCCAACGCCGACGGCAAAACCGTGACCGTTAGAAAGAACCTAAGACCTCATCGAAACGGCCAAACGAAAATCACCCTTGACCTACCTGCCCGTTTGGTCCAGCCCGACGATTATCAAGTGAAGCTAACGCGCCAGGCCGATGGACAGCTCGAATCCGTCGGGCGCTATTACTTCCGCGCGCTTCCGGAATAGCTTATCCACAGATTACACAGATGAGTCAGTACCGCTCCCGGTACTGACTCTCCTATCTGTGAAATCTGTGGATTATTCACCCCAAAAAATTCTTCTGAAATTTTTCAGCGGTCATCACCATACTCGTTTGAATAGTGCAGCAGTTCTCAACTTCAGTTCGCACTAACGGAGGATGATCGTGAAAAAACTATCCCTATTTCTCGCCCTCGTTTCATTGCTAATGGCGGCATGTTCGGGCAGCAACAAAACCAGCACCACCACCGCCGACGCTGAAAAATCCACCACCGCCAAGCCTGCCGTAGGCGACACCGCAGTTTTCAAGTTTTCGCGGCAAGGCTACGTCGAAGGAAAAGTCCAAAGCATCGACGGCACGCGCTACAAGGTGATGTACGGCCAGTCGCCGCAGACCGTAGACGCGGTGGATGTGTACACGCTGCCAAAAGCCGGCGCGAAAGCCGAGGTGATGCCCGGCGACATCGTTGTGGCCCATCAACGAGATGCTTACTGGCCGGGCGCAGAAGTGAAGAGCGTCAACGGCGACGTCATCGAAGTGCAAGTGATTTCCAACGGCGACAGTCTGAATGTGCCGCCAGAGAAACTTATTAAGATCAATTCAGCCGCGGCCGCAGAGTTCAAGACCTACGCGCAGGAAGTTGCTTTCCTGAAGTCCGCGAAGACAGGTCGTCCCCATCCGCCGGCCGCCTACAAACCGAAAGCAGGCCAACGCGTCGTCGCCGAGTGGACCGATCACACCTGGTACATCGGCAACGTCGTCAGCGCCTCGCCGAGCAAAGCGACGGTCAAATGGCCGGCGAGCTTTCCGCAATCGCAGCTGACTCTCGACAAGGTCCTGCCTTATCCAGCGCCCGCAGCGTCTCCAAAACAGAATGACTTTGTGATCGTGAAGCAGGACAGCGAAAACCAGTCGTTCGCTTACGCGCGCGTAACCAGCGTGAATGGCGGCACGGTTGATGTGAAGCTGGCCGACGGCAAGACGCGCACCGTGAAGCAAGGCGACTTCTATGTCGTTAATTAATCAACTCACATACTCAGTTTGAATCGGAGGTCTCAAATGAATCAGCACTCTTCAACAAAGCTCACGCGCATCATTGCCTTGTGTTTCATGACGGCGCTTTTCGCTATCGGCGCTTCGGCGCAGATCAGAATCGGCGACATCAAGATTCCGCTGCCGAAGAATCCGAAAAATCCGCAGCCGAAAAATCCGCCGACCACGAATACGAACCCGACGACGCCGAATCCGAATGGCAACAAGACGCCGACGCCGAACGCGAACACGCGGCCGACGGCGAACACCAGGGTCGAAACCGGCGCGACGCGCGACCAGGTCAGCGAGTTCAATAAAGACATGGCGCCGTACCGCAACGGAATGTATTACCTCAAATGGTGGGCTGAGAAACCCGCGGGGTGCCGAGAACTGTCGTCGATTCGTACCGCGCTGACCCATGGCGCCGCCTTTTACGAAATCGTCAAGCAGAAGTATCCGACGATCGAGAACCCTAGTTGGTCAGCGGGCAACGCTGAGGAGCACCTGGTGGGCGACTTTCGCCGGGCGGCAGAGAATCGTGAGGCAATAACGAAAAACTGCGTGAATCAACTTTTAAGCGCGAAGCTGGCTGAGAAAATCGGCAGCGTCAACGACGCGATGGCCGAGTTCGGCGAAGTCGGCGAATGGAAGGGTTACGTGTTGGGGAGCGACTCTTTCGACAAAGCTGCCCGACACGCAGCGTTGATGGAAGCGTACAAGGAACACTATGCCCTGGTCGGTATCACTATGCCGGACGTCTCCGTTTTCGCTGAATACGACGCGGCGCATGATCGACTGGTCGCTCTCGCCAATGAAAACGCCGGCAAGTGGGTGTTTCCGCCGACTTTCCGCGACGCAATGATCGAAGCTAAAGCGCGCGGCTGGCTGAAGGATAGGCACCCTAAATCAACGGTAGTTAAGATCGGCATGCTGCACGGTGAGTGGCAGGTCAACCATCACCGTAACGGTATTCCGTCAGGACGGTACAAGCGCGGCTATGTGATGTTCCGCCTGCCGGGTGCGCAAAACTGTCTGGTAACCAGTTTTGCTCTCGAGCAAAACTACATCGGCGGCGGCCGCTTCAATGCTGAAGCGGTTACCAGCGGCTTGCAACACTCGCTGCGCATGCAGTTGTGCAAGTGATCTTTGCCACCGGATCGCGTACTCAATTTGGAATCTCGGTGGAACTCTGTGGAACTCAGTGACTCTGTGGTGGGGCCCTCTTTAAACCAATGCCACTACAAGAGACACGGAGAGCGACAAAGCGTCCACAGAGAAAAACAATCAGGACATCGCGTGATTGCAGTAATCAACCGGATTGCGCCAGCGAGCTGAACATGTCGATCACTCTAGCGAAGCTGTTTTGTTCCGTCAGCATCGTTATCTCGCTGGCATCCGGTTGGGCATCACCCGGGCTCGCGTTTAATCAGGGGCGAGAGGCTGCGCCGTATGACCTTTCAACCGACCAGGGCGTGGCGGCAGCCCTCGAAACCCTCACCGGCAAGAAGGTTGATCGCCGGAGCCGGACTTGTATCCGCCGTGATCGCGAGCTGCCATTGGTTGTCGTGGGCACTTTCGCTTTTGACCGCGGATGCAAGTTTGACGGCGTGTTTGTAAACACCCGTTATTTTGGCCCAAGTGATGCAGCTTTGTCGGAAGGCGTGCTGGGTACGCTTGGCTGGAAGGCCGCCGATCAGGAGCAGCGCGAGAAACTAGTGCAGGCCTGGGTGGTCAAGGGCCTGCTTGCTTTCGTCAAAGTGCTGCACCAGAAAAATAAAGACTTCGAGAACCGATCGTTTCAACCTCCCCAGGTAGTTTCAAAGGCAGGCGGTGAGATCAGCATTACCCTCTGGCTGCGGATGCCTTCGGGAAGGGTGCAAGGGAGAAGCTACATTCTTCGCGAGTACAGGTTCTCAAAAGACGGTGCTCTCGTTGGGTCTGCAAAGCGCGAAGACTTCACGGCTTTGAAAGGTGGTTCTTCACCATGATGGCTGACACCTAAAGCGTCCGGCGGCGCCGGGTATTTACCGACCCAGGGAATTGGCGTAAGATGTGCGGCGCACGGCGCGAGGTAGGCGGCGTGCGCTTTTACTTATGTCACGTCTCAGAAATACACAATTCTTTGCTCCCCTTATCATTACGGCAATCCTGGCGACGGCGGCCGCCCAGTCGGGCCGAAGAAATAGTAATCCGCCGCCGCCACCTCCTCCGCCAGCGCCGCCCAGTGAATCACTGACCAGCAAGCCTGCGTATGTGCCGACGGGACCGCCGGTGATGACCGTTCTGCCGGAAAGCCTGCTCAGCCGCGAACTAAAAGCCATTGACGACAGCAGCTTTCGGCTGACCGACTTTGACGGAAAGGTGATCGTCTTAAATGTCTGGGCCACTTGGTGTGGTCCGTGCCGGCGAGAGGTCCCCGATTACGAAAAAGTGCGAAAGGAATTCGCCGGGCGCGAGGTGGAGTTCATCGCGCTGACGACCGAAGACCCGCTCGCGGCGCGCGGCCAGGTTCAGAAATTCGTGCGCGACATGAACTTCGGTTTTCGCATTGGCTGGGCCGATCCGGCCACAGCACGCACCCTGATGAATGGGAAGAGCTCAATTCCGCAGACAATCGTCGTCGATAAGCACGGCCAAATCATCAGCCATTGGCGCGGCTACTCACCGGCAGAGAGCCGTGACCGTCTGAAGCAGGCGATCGAAAAAGCGCTTTCCGCAGAGGCTTCTTCAAGCGGCAATTAATCGTTAATTCCTTCGAATACGAGGTGGCCGCCGGCTGCGATTCGCGATCGGCGGCCGCGACTGTTTGGATCACCCGGCAGGAAGTTTCACCTAACGAGGCTTTCTCAGGCCCCGGACTCAGTGGCGGCGGCTGCGTCTAGTTTTTCCGCTTCTCTTTCGGTTATACTGGCGCGACTCAGCCCCGGACAGTAGCCAGAGTGGCCCTGCTCATTCAATTAAACGCTATCGAGATTTCGAAGGCGGTGCACCATGTTCGAATCATTTAAGCCAAAGACGGACGCGGAAACTTTCATTCTGAAAAAGTTACGCGTGTGGATTGCTGCGCTGGGGGCTGTTTGCGTGCTGACCGGCATCGGCATTGGCGCGATGCTGGCGGGCCGTCCGGCGGTGGCGCAGGATCAACTTCAATTGGCGGCGCGTGGGCCGGACTCGCTGTCTGCTTCGTTCGTCGAAATCGCGCGACACGTCGAACCGGCAGTGGTGAACATCGACACCTTGCAAGCTTCGGACATTACTGAGAGCGACAACGAAGACAAGTCCGATCGGACACCGAACAACCCTCTCTATGACCTGTTTCGCCGCCAGCCACCGCGCCCCATGCGTGGAGTCGGCAGCGGATTCATCATCGACGCAAAGGGATACATCGTCACGAACAATCACGTGATCGAAGGCGCATCGCGGATCAAGATTGGTCTGCTAAACGGCGAGCGTTATCTCGCCAGGGTTATCGGTATAGATCGTGAGACCGATATGGCGATTTTGAAAATCGATGCGCCGCAACCGTTGCCGGTAATGAAGTTTGGCGACTCGAACGTGGTGCAGGTCGGCGATTGGGTCCTGGCGATTGGTTCGCCGTTCGGGCTTGAGCAGACGGTGACGGCGGGAATTATTTCCAAGAAAGAGCGCGACACGGCTTCAGCGCAAACCTTCCAGCGCTTTCTGCAAACCGATGCCGCCATTAATCGTGGGAACAGCGGTGGTCCGCTCATCAACATGCGCGGAGAAGTTATCGGGGTAAATTCGCAAATCGCGACGCTGAACGGTGACTATAACGGCATCGGCTTCGCGTTGCCTTCAAACGAAGCGAAGTTTGTCTGCGATCAGATTCTGGCCAACGGCAAGGTTAAGCGGGGCTATCTCGGCGTAACACTTGATTCTGTTAAGGGCGAGTTTGCGCGCGTGTATTCATTGCCGGACGCACGCGGCGCGATTGTGGCCGACATTCAGGTTGAACAACGCGACGGCGAGCCCACACCGGCGGCAAAAGCCGGTCTCAGGGTGAACGACATCGTCATCGAGTTCAACGGGCAACCCGTTCAGGACTCGCAGGATCTGATCGCGAAAGTAGCCGGCACGGCTATCGGACAGACAGTAAGTATCACCTACCTGCGCGATGTCGATGGCAAGTTAGAGAAGCGCTCAGTCAGTGTTGCTTTAGGAGAACGTCCGGATTTCAGCGTCCGCGATGAGACGGTTACCGGCAAAGAGAAGCCAGAGACTGTTAAGACGTCAGCGGCGCGGCTCGGTCTCACGCTGGGCGAGCTGACGCCACAGTTAGTTACCGACAAGCGCCTGACCGGCGTGAAAGGTCTCTACATTAAAGAAGTGGATCCGAACGGTCTGGTCGCCGACGTGCGACCCGTGGACGTCAAAGTCGGTGAAGTCATTACGCGCATCAATCGCGTTCCGGTAGCAACGCTGGCGGATTTTCAGCGCGTGATTGACACGCTGAAACCAGGCGACGCTATCGTCTTCAACCTTTCGCGCTACGATCATGGCGCCAAGCGGGTTGTGCAGCGCATAGTCCAGTTTACTTACGAATAGGAGATGGGTGTTGGGTGTAGGGTTTAGGGTGTAGTTGTTAATGCGTGCCTCTCAGATAAGAATGGCTTGTTCGCCGTCGTCCGCTGCGTTCTGATCCCTTCTATATATTTTCCTCCTACACCCTTAACCCAACACCCTATCCCCTCACTTTTTATGGTTCAAGCAAAAAGAGCACTCGCAAAAAAAGCCAGGTCTAATAAATCGTCCGCGCGCACCCGCGCGAATACCTATCACAACTACATCAATGGCCAATGGGTGCCGAGCAGCAGCGGCGAGTGGAGTGAAAATCGCAACCCCGCTGATACGCGCGATCTGATCGGCCGGTTTCCGCAGTCCTCTCAGGACGATGTTGACGAAGCAGTGGCGGCGGCGCGCCAGGCGTTTGACGGCTGGCGACGCACTCCGGCGCCGAAACGCGCTGAGCTTCTTTTCAAGCTCGGCGAAATCCTGATTCGCGACAAGCAACAATTCACCGCCGACATGACCCGCGAGATGGGCAAGGTTTTGAAGGAAGCGGGCGGTGACGTGCAAGAGGCGATCGACTGCACTTACTACACCGCGGGCGAAGGCCGGCGTTTGCACGGCTTTACCACGCCGGCTGAGATGCCAAACAAGTTCGCGATGTGTGTGCGGCAACCGGTGGGCCTGTGCGGATTGATTACGCCGTGGAATTTTCCGATGGCGATTCCGTCGTGGAAAATGATTCCCGCGCTGGTCTGCGGCAACACCGTCATTATCAAGCCGGCTGAAGACACGCCGCTTTCAACTTACAACCTGGTCAAAGCGTGCGAAGAAGCCGGCATTCCGCCGGGCGTCGTGAACCTCGTCATGGGCGATGGTTCGGTCGTGGGGTCGAGACTGACGGATCATCCGGCGGTGCGCCTGATTTCTTTCACCGGCTCGACTGATACGGGACGGCTCGTAGCTTCGGCATGCGCCGATCGCAACGCGATTTGCTCGCTCGAAATGGGCGGCAAGAACGCGATTATCGTGATGGACGATGCGGACGTCGATAACGCCGTCGAAGGCGCGATCTGGGGAGCGTTCGGTACTTCGGGTCAACGCTGCACGGCGTCATCGCGGCTGATCGTTCACAAGAAGGTTTACAAACAGTTCAGCAACAAGCTGGTTGAGCGCGCGAAAGCGCTACGCATCGGGAACGGCGCGGATCCTAAAGTCGATGTGGGGCCCGTGATCAATCAGGACGCGGTCGAAAAGATCACCAACTACATCGACGTGGGCCGGTACGAAGACGGCGCGACGCTCGCTTTCGGCGGCCGTCATTTGACGAAAGGCGATTACGGGCACGGCTATTTCATCGAGCCGACCGTCTTCACTGATGTCGCACCTGACATGCGGATCGCGCAAGAGGAAATATTCGGCCCGGTCACGGCGGTGATTCCCGCGCGGTCGCTGGACGAGGCGATCGAAATCGCTAACGGAGTGCAATACGGATTGTCAGCCGCGATTTACACTCAGGATGTGAACCGCGCTTTCCATGCGATGAATGAAATGTACACCGGCATTTTCTACGTTAACTCTTCCACAATCGGCGCCGAAGTTCACCTGCCGTTCGGCGGCACAAAAGGCACCGGCAACGGTCATCGCGAAGCGGGCACGCAGGTGCTCGACATCTTCTCGGAATGGAAATCGGTGTATGTGGATTACAGCGGCACGCTGCAGCGGGCGCAGATCGATAACGTCGAATGATGCGTCGAATTCTAATCAGCCTGGCTTTTCTCTCGCTGCTTTCAACCGCGGCATACGCTCAGTCCGGTCGCAATAAAGGCTCAGGCGGCAAGCCGCCCGTGCCAGCCGTTCCCGAACCTACAGGTTCACCCGATTCGACCAAAGCCGCGAAGCCTTCTCCTCCCAAGATGGTTGATGGCGAGCGAATTTATACGTCAAAGGAAACGGACGAAAAGGCCCACATCCTCAGGAAACCACCACCCAGCTTCCCGCGCGAAGCCAGGCGTCACATAACGCGTGGCTACGTGATCCTGCGCGCAATTCTGGCTGCGGACGAGACCGTCAAACATATAGAGGTGATTACCGGACTTCCGCACGGTCTTTCGGAAAGTGCGATTGCGGCCGCGCGCCAAATCAAGTTCAAACCGGCCAGGAAAGACGGTAAGCCTGTTTCTGTTTGGGTCGAGGTGGAATATCAGTTTCAGGTTTTCTGATTCTCAATGATTACTCCGTCAGTTGTCAGTTGTCAGTCGTCAGTTGCACAATCAGTTGGATCGCTTTCGATAACAACTGACCACGGCCTACTGACAACTGACTGAATGACTACTGATCGTATCCGCAACTTTTCAATCATCGCGCACATTGATCACGGCAAATCGACTCTGGCCGATCGTCTGCTGGAATTGACCGGAGCCGTGACTGGCCGCGAGATGGAAGCCCAGGTGCTCGACGATATGGATCTCGAGCGCGAGCGTGGAATTACAATTAAAGCGCACGCGGTGCGCCTGGACTACAAAGCGCGTGATGGACAAACGTATCTGCTCAATCTGATCGACACTCCCGGCCACGTGGACTTTTCTTATGAAGTCTCGCGTTCGTTGTCCGCTTGCGAAGGCGCGCTCCTGATCGTCGACGCGTCGCAGGGCGTCGAGGCGCAGACGCTCGCCAATACTTATCTGGCAATCGAAAATAATCTGGAGTTGATTCCGGTCATCAACAAGATCGATCTGCCCGGGGCTGAACCTGAGCGAGCGCTCGAAGAGATTAGGCACTTCATCGGCCTCGAAACTCACAACGCAATTCTGACCAGCGCCAAAACGGGCGAAGGTGTCGCCGACGTTTTGGAAGCGATTGTGCGGGATGTGCCGCCACCGAAGGGTGAATCGAGCGCGCCTTTAAAGGCCCTGATTTTTGATTCATGGTACGACTCGTATCGCGGCGTGATTGTTTTGTTTCGCTTGATCGACGGCGTCATTCGTCCGGGAATGAAGATTCGCTTCATGAGCACAGGTCGCGACTATCAGGTGGACACGCTCGGAGTGAATCGCCCGCGTCCGACACCCATCGATCAACTTGGTGTCGGCGAAGTTGGCTTTCTGACGGCTTCAATCAAGACCGTGGCCGACGTCCAGATCGGTGACACGATTACCGAAACTGCACGACCTACGACCGAGCCGTTTCCCGGCTATCAGGAAATCAAGCCCATGGTTTTTGCGGGTCTCTATCCCGTGGATACAAACCAGTACGAAGAGCTGCGCGATGCCATGGATAAACTGCGTTTGAATGACGCGTCGTTCTTTTACGAACCTGAGTCTTCGACCGCGCTTGGTTTTGGTTTTCGCTGTGGATTTCTCGGATTGCTGCATATGGAGATCGTGCAGGAACGGCTGGAACGCGAATTCGATCTCGATCTGATTACTACCGCGCCGGGCGTGCGCTATGTGGTGACTACGACTGACGGCAAAGTCACCGAAATCGATTCACCGGCAAAGATGCCCGATCCCGGCCGGCTGGTAAAGATTGAAGAGCCGGCTATCCGCGCGACAATTCTGACTCCCGAAGAACACCTGGGCGGAATTCTGGCGCTGCTCGAAGAAAAACGCGGCCAGCAGAAAGGCTTTGAGTACATCACGTCCAGTCGGGTGATGCTGACTTACGAACTGCCGCTGAACGAGATCGTGCTCGATTTTTATGATCGCTTGAAATCAACTTCGCGCGGATACGCTTCACTCGACTATCACTTGGCGGGTTATTGGGAAAGCGATCTGGTTAAGCTCGACATTTTAGTATCAGGCGAGCCCGTTGATGCGCTGTCGCTGGTTCTTCATCGCGACACGGCGGCCGCGAAAGGCCGGGCCCTGGCCGCCAAGATGAAAGAGCTGATCCCACGCCAACTTTTTGAAGTTCCCATACAGGCGGCAATCGGCGCGAAAATAATCGCGCGCGAGACGGTGAAAGCGATGGGCAAGAACGTGATTGCCAAATGCTACGGCGGCGACATTAGCCGCAAACGCAAGCTGCTCGAGAAGCAAAAAGAAGGCAAGAAGCGGATGAAGAAAGTTGGCCGCGTCGAGATTCCCCAGGAAGCCTTCCTTGCCGTCTTGAAAGTGAACGAGTGATTACTCCAACTCTAACCGCTCGTACGCAAGCACCAGCTCTTCGATTGCCACGTCGGTCCCCTTGGCATTGACCGGTCCGCTAGTGTGCTTGATGATGCGCGAGCGCGAGAGCTTCCAGGTTTGTACTGTTTGGTGTTCCTCGTTTTGCTGGCTGATTGTCAGTGTCCGTTTTGCTCCCTCACGGTCGCGGCGTATCTCATCCAACCAGTCCTGCAACGCAGCCGAAGCGATCACGCCGCGCTTCAGAGTTATATCCGTCGCCTTGTTTAAGCCCTTAATCTTCCGCAGGCCACTAACTTCCTGAAACCCGCCGTGAGGGCCCGGGACTTCTTTCAGCCCGAGATCGATCAGAAAGTTAAACTGTGCGTAGGGACAATCAGGGTAGCTTGCCATCGCGCCTCCTTACGGGTCCTTAAGGGCCTTTTACGGATTAAAAACTCCTGAATGTTAGAGTTCCCGCCCTAATCCAGTGGGATCATACGCTTTGTGCGTGGCTTGACCAATACTGGTAGTCGAGGAGGCCAGCAACCTTCCTGGCCGAATTCGCACCAATAGAAAGCGTACAACGGCCCGCAAATTGATTCTCTTTTCCGTTGTGTGTTACGGTGCCAAAACCAGGGTTTCCCTCGATATGAAATACCAAATCAATTCGTATAGTCTCCAGGTTGTTGTTCGCAGGCTTCTGCAGGTCGTGTGCTTTGCGATAGCGTTCGCTTCGCTTCTGCCGTCAGTGGTCGCTCAAAGCGAAATGGCCAAGCCCGCGTCCACTCCTGACAGCAAAGCGGCTGTGCCTCAAAGCAAGGCGCCCACATCTGATAACAAACCGGCCGGGCCTGAGAACAAAACGGCTGAGGCGACTAAGGACCCGAAGCTTCCGTTCACACTGAAGGTCACCGACGATCAAATCATCGGCGTCTCTCTCAAGGCGAAGGACATTAGTCTGAGCGCGATTGCCGCCGAGCTGTCGAAGCAAATGAAGATTCCGGTGATAGTGACGCCGATCGCGCAAAAACACCTGGTCACTGTGAACTTCACCGATCTGGTAATCGAGCCCGCGATGCAGATGCTGGCGCCACAGGTTTTTATTGACTACGAAATCGACACCACGCCCGGCAAACAGCCGCGGCCCGTCGCTATTTTTCTACAGGGTTACAACGAACGTCCGCCAGCCCTCAACGCCGTAGTAAAAGGCACTTCGGACGTGATGGTGATTGAAGGCGACACCGAAGAGGGTCTCGAGTCCAAGGATGAGGAAGACGAGGACCTGAAGATCAAATTCGAAAATCGCCAGATATCCATTAAGTCAAAGAAACAGCCGCTGATTGTCGTGCTTTATGGAATCGCGAACCAGATCGGCATCCCGCTCGAGGTGAAAACTGAAGTGGCGGATTTGGTGACCGTCAATATTATCAAGTCGTCCCTGGAGTCAGCGCTTCAGGAGTTGGGTCCGAACATCAAGCTCTACGTGCGAGCCGACTTGATGATTGGCGAGCGGCAGCCCCTGCGAATGGTGCTTGTCGGCCCAGATAAGAAATCGTAAATTTCGCGCCCCACGCCATGAGAGCTTGGTTCGCGCACTGTTCGTGTAATATGCTGAGGCTGCATCGGCCGTTATTTAGAGCTCAGGAGGAACCGCTCGTGGATGGATCTGATTTGATTATCGAAACAACTACTGTTGAAGTGAAACCGGACGCAGCCGAAAACTCTACGTCCCCGAAAAAGGCCTTCATAGCCCCAGAGATAACGGCACCGGTGGACGTCCTGGAAGCCACGACATTTTTCCAGTCGACGACTAGCGGGCCAACCAACTAGCACCTCGCAGCATTCGTGCGATGGAAAGTACCACCCGTCCCGATCCCGTTTCCGGGATACCAACATATTTTGAACGACCGGCCATCGGCAGCGTTTTTGAGATAGCCGGTCGTTTCATTTTCTTCGAATCAAATGGCGCAGACGTCCCGGGGCTTGCCGAATTTCTGGACGCACACTACTACACAGCGGTGCACCCGAGCGCGTGCCCCGCGCCTGACGCGACGATAAGTTGGAAGTTTCAAGACCAGCCCCGCCAGCTGGACGGCGCCTTCCAGCAATTTGAAATTTCCGGCGGCGGCCTTGGTTCAACCGACGGCCGCACTTGTATGTTTGATTTCAAGAATGCGTGCGTCGTCGCGCACGGCGACCAGCCTCGTCGAATTGAAGTGCTGATGAGACGGGTGCTGGACCTCCGCGCACTCGACGATCTGCTCATAGTGAATTATGCGATCTCTACGGCACTGCGACGTTGCGGCTTGTTCGAGCTGCACAGCGGTGCGGTGGTCAATCCTCAAAATCAGCGCGGGGTCCTAATCGCGGGGCCTTCGGGAAGTGGAAAATCCACACTTACGCTGCAACTCGTGGCGAACGGATGGCAATACTTGACGGACGATGTTCTGTTTTTGAAACCGCACGATAACCTCCTCAAAGCTTATCCCGTGCGCCGGACATTCGCCGTCACCCAATCAACGGTCGAAGCCAGCGGTAATCGCGTGCGTGATCTCTTTGCGGATAACGAGTGGTTTGATGGCGCGAAGAAGTCTTTCATACCGCACGAGGTTTTTCCGGGGACTTTTCTGCCTGAGTGTGAACCGCGAGCGATTTTCTTTACGAAAATCACCGGTGCGGAAGAAAGCGTTGTCAGGCCGCTGACGCGCAGCGAGACCATGGCCCAGTTAATTAAAATGTGCCCATGGTCATGCTACGATCCGGTCACCAGCGCCGGTCATTTGCAAGCGCTCAGTGCACTGGCGAGACAATGTGATGGCTTCATCGTGCTCGCCGGAAAAGAGTTGCTTCACGATTCGACGCGCGCTTCAGAGTTAATGCTTGAACACACGGGCTCCGCTTAGGATAGGTTTCTGATATGCACGAGCGCACCTACGGTTCGCAACGCGCCAGCGTAGAACTTACCAACATATGCAATTTGCATTGTGGCTATTGCCTGCGTGACGAAGATGCGCTTTATCACAGTCCGGCCAGATTTTTTCCGGTTTCGCTTTTGCAAGAGATTGCCCGGCAAGGGCGTGAAGCGGTCCAGCTTGCTCACATCTCTTTTACCGGCGGCGAACCTACACTCCATCCAAAGTTTGCCGACGCCGTTGCCGCCATCGCCGCTGAAGGGCTGACGACGAGCTTCGTGACTAACGGTTGGCACTTCGATCGCGTGTGGCCCGTAATTGCGGCCCATCGGGACGCGGTCACGCACGTTGCCTTCAGCATCGACGCCCCGACGCAGGAAGCGCACGATGAATGGCGAGGTAAAGGCTCGTTTGTGCGCCTGGTGCAGGCGTTTGCCCGTTGTCGGCACTACGGATTGCCATTCGACATCAAAGTGGTGGTGCGCAAGGACACTCTTCCCCTGCTCGAACAGTTGGCAGTTTTTGCGGCCCGGATGGGAGCGGCGTCTCTGAATTTCGGTCACTTGTTGCCGACCTCGGATCAGTTCGATCACGAACTTAGTTTGACGGCGCCGGAACGGACAATGGCCGAGCAGGAAATCGGGTTGCTGGCGCAGATGTTGAAGATGCCGATTCGACTCGACGTCGGGTACTACAACATCGATTCAAGCAGACCGCCGTGCTCGCCGCTGGCCGGGGTGAGCTGCCACATCGATTATCGCGGCTATCTCACACTGTGCTGCAACCTGTCAGGATTTCGTGGCGCCGCCGGTGAAGCCGATGTCGCCGCGGATTTGAACACCGAAGGTTTTGCCGCAGGTTATGAACGGCTGCGCCGCGTTGCGGATCAGCAGCTTGAAAGGTGGCGCACAACTTTGGCCGAATATCAGGCCCGGGATGAACGGCCCGACTTGTCGGTCGGTTCGCCGTGCTTGTTCTGTTTGCAGACTCTTGGCAAAACTCCCTGGCGCGACATCGATACCAGCACGTTGGGACGGCGCGCATTGCCGGTGGTAAAGAACGTGCCTGCGTAACCGACCAGCCTAAGACTGAAGGGTGCAGAGTTTTAGCGCTGGACACTCAGCTGTTCCGAAGTCTCACCAACTAACACGCACGTTCGGTTTCCGCTTGAGCTTCTGGGCATACAGGAATGCGGATGCTATTCTCTACGCTCGAGTTGGCAGAGTCCGTACGTTGTATGTCGCAACCTACCCCCTACAATCACATCGTTTTTACGGAGTTCGACGGCACCGAAGGAATTCTCGTCGATCTGAACACCAAAAAGTATTACCAGCTTAACGAGACGGCGACCTTGATTTGGAAAGGTCTCGCGAATAAAGCCCCGATAGTTGAGATCGCCAAACGTCTTACCACCAGTTACGAAGTGACGCCCGAAGACGCTCAACGAAACGTTCAAGCCATCGTTCAGCAATTGCAGGATTACAAGCTAGTCAGCATTGACTAATTCGGTTCTGGAGCGTTGCGGCGACGGCTCCACGCGTCTTGAACAAAGAGTTAGGAGTGCGACTTTTTTGGCAAAAACCGTGCTTGTCGCTGCTTAGAAAAAATCGTAGAATGCTGCACCCCCCACAACATGTAATTCGATCGGCGTGAGTTTGTACGCCTGGGTATTACGCTGCGGCCGCCGCCGGCCGACATTGAAGAACATCGGAGGGAACCCCTTGTGAATAAGTCAGACTTGAGTGTTGAGACGGGCGCTAGTGCCGCTGAGTCACAGCCCGGGATCGAAGACTCCAAACCAGCGAAGAAGATTTTTGTAGTCCCTGAGATCTCGGTGCCTGTCGATGTGCTCGAGGCCACCACGTTTTTCCAACTTACAGATAGCGGCGTAACGAATCCCTGAGCCTTTTCAATTTACTGCTAAGGCTTTACTAAAAGTTACAGTTGTCCCCGATGGAAGAGTCATTTTCCGTCGCTTCGAGAGTTGGCGCTTTCCATCTTTTAAGAAGGCCGGCTGTTGCGTTGTTTTTGCGCCGTAGCCGGCCATTTTGTTTGTGCAGATCTACGGCGAACGGCACGTGTGGAAGCTCGTCAAAGTCTTCACCCTCCTTCGTAGTTTCCTGGCCCACGCACTATATTGACCCTGGCTTGACCTATGACCGCAAGCGGTGCTGAGAATAAGGACGCTAAGCCCGCTGGTTCGAATGAACGCCGGTGGATTGTCACTTACGCGTTGCTGACGGCCCTTTTGTTCGGGCCACTGCTGGTTTCGTTTGCGTTCGTCCGCAACCTTTATCCGTTCGCAGCCTCGACCATGATGATGTCCGGGGGGCGGCTGAAAGACGGCACCGACTATTACATCCTGCGCGGCGAGACTTTGACCGGCGAGACTATTTCGTTGCCTCCGGTGGAGGTGACAAATGCGCTTGCCGGACGTGCGTGGGGATTTGTTTCCGCCGCGGTCGAAAACAAGAGTTTTTCCATCCGCACTCCGCATCCTGCCAATCTTGAATTACTTTCCACGACCGGTGGAACTGCGCACTTGCCGCCGGCCGCGCGTTTGCCGGAACTACTCCGTGCCTGGGGTGCGATCTACAACGAGCGTTTACCCGAGACTTCTCCAGACCGGTTAAAAGCTGTGCGGCTGGATGCGTATCGCTGGGACGGCGGTAGCTACGCCCACTACGACCGCTTTGTTCAGACATGGAGAGTGGAACTCTAAAAAGATTTGTGCCGACCAGTGCGGCCGCGCTCGGCAGTATTCGTGCGGGGCTTTTTGGCTTCGTGTTGGTCGATGTGCTCGCGACTGGGTTTGTCGATCTGGCTCGCTTGCCGATTACGCTGATGCGACCGACCGGGTTAATGCAACTCTTCTCGTGGAGCTTTTACGAGATTGTCCTAACGCCGCGCGGAATGCTGGTGTTAAAAATCGCGTTGGTCGTTTCGCTCGCCGCCGCATCCGCCGGATTCCTAACCAGCGTTTCTACCAAATCGGCCGCGCTGCTGTTTCTTTTTTATCAGGGGCTAGTTCGCAGCTTTGGTCACTTTAATCACGATGAGATGCCGGTCGTTTACATGCTGATCGCTCTGGCGTTCACCCCGTGTGGCGATGCCTGGTCAATCGATTCGCTTTTGCATCGGACACGGACGCGCCTGGGGGACGTCGTTTATGGCTTTCCCATTTTGCTCTTACGAAGTCTGCTGGCGTGGTCATACTTCAGCTCAGCCGTAATCAAGATGCGTGTTACGGGGCTGGAATATTTCAATTCCGATAACCTGCCGACCGTCGCGATCCTGCATTCGTTGGATAACCTACACACTACGCAACATCGCCTGGCATTTTGGCTGCCCAGCGCCCTCGAATTTACGGCCGTGATCACATTCCTGATTGTCTTATGGGAACTCGCTTTTCCGCTGGCGATTTTTTCCAAACTGGCGCGGCGGATAATTCTGCCCCTCGGCATCATTTTTCATGTTTCGACGATCTTCTTCATGAACATTTCGTTCCCTTACCACCTGGCGGGTTATCTCGTCTTTGTCGATTGGCCGCAACTAGTTGGCCAGCTCGAAAGAGTTCCATATTTGAGCCAGTTAGGTCGTCGACTGAAGTTGTCTTCCGCAACGCGCTGATCGAAATCAATCAGCGCCCAAACTTCAGCGCGAAGACCCGGTTGAAAGACTATCTGCCAACACGATCATCACCCGTCAAAACTCATTTGAATAAGACACGCTTACGCCACACTTTTAATAGACCTATGGCCCAGTTTTCGTTTGACACCGTTCGAATTATCGCTTACAAAATGGCCTACACAACCAGACCTGAAAAAGGAATACGATCAGCATTGTTCGTGACGTGCGGTATCGAACGTGCGAACTCAAAGGAGAGGACGGAGCATGAACAGAACTGTTCGATTGGGCGTTGCGACAACATTGGTAGTGGTTTGTTTGTCCCTTCTGGATGTAAGCGTGTTTGCCCAGAAGAAGCGGAAACCTCGGCGCAAAAGAGCGAAAGTGGCCCGCATATTGTTGCCGAGTGTTCTCGCATCTCAGCAAGCAAATATTCCGGCAAACGTAATTCCGCAAACAAGTGCTTCCGCAAACAATATCCAAAGTGGATTGCGACCTACGGCAGGGTCAGATAGCCGTGTCACAAAATCTGCGCTTGCTGCGTCGCAGACCAAAGCGCCCGGGTCAAAGATCATAGCGCCAACTCTAAGCGGGCTGCCCGCTCCGACCTTGGTCCAGGCCGGCGAAGTCATCATCAGTGAACTACGTCTGCGCGGCCCGGCCGGGGCCGAGGACGAGTTCATCGAGCTTTATAACAACACCGACTCAGACATCATCGTCGAGTCGCTTGACGGGACGGGCGGATGGACAGTCGCCTTATCGGACGGGACGATCACGGGGCCGATCTTCACCATCCCGAACGGCGCCCTCATCCCAGCGCGCGGCCACCGGCTCGGCGGCAATTCGAACGGCTACAGCCTTTGTAACTATCCTGGGGGCGACGGCAGCGCCGTTTTCTCTACGGCGAAGGGCCCGGAGCCTGCCGCCTTGGCCGCTCCATGCGTTCCGAACGGGGTGAGCGGGACTTTCGCTCATACAATTCCAAACCATACTTGGGACTTTGACGTGCCCGATGGCGCCGGCGTCGCGCTCTTTGCAACGACGAACGGCTTAAACTTTACGGCGGCCACGCGGCTCGACGCGGTTGGGTTCACGAACTCGCCCGCACTTTACAAGGAAGGCAACGGCATCCTGAACGTGGTGACGGCCAACCTGGAACACACGTACTATCGCGACCTGAGCTCCGTAACGCCCCGCGACACTGCAGACAACGCGTCGGATTTCCTGCTCGTCGGGACGACCCCCGGGCTCCAGGTTACCCGGCTGGGTGCGCCCGGTCCGGAGAACCTCCAAAGCCCGATCGTGAACAACACCACGATAGCGGGAACACTGTACAATCCGTCGGTACCCGCTTCGTCGTCGCCAAACCGCGATCGCATCCCGACCCCCGAACCGAACGCAGACTTCGGCACAATGTTGATCCGTCGCACCATCACAAACAACACGGGTCTGCCCATCTCGCGACTGCGCTTCCGCGTCATCAACATCACGTCCTTCGGCACACCAGGTTGTTCGGCTCCATCATGCGCCGAGCTGCGCGCGCTTACCTCGGCGGACGAGCCGGTAGGCGGCCCGGTTGTGGTACTCGGCCTCCGCTTGGAAGAGCCGCCCGAGCAGGCAGGCGGCGGAGCCAACAACTCGAGTCTCTCGGCTGATGTCATAACGATCTTAAACCCGATACTGCCCGGCGAGAGCCGCAACGTTGTCTTCAAACTTGGCGTGATGCGAACGGGATCGTTTAAGTTCTTTGTTAATATCGAGGCATTGAACGGGTCTGGCATAACCTAAACGAGAGCCATGCAAGTAGTTTGGCAGTCACACGCAATGCGTCGTCGTTGGCCGCTCAATGGTCCATTGCGGAGTTGGCTTTAAGAAAAACGTCCTGGTCATTCCTGGCAAACATAAAAGGGAGCGCAGTTGCCGCTCCCTTTTTCTTGCACTTTCGCATCAAGACCGTCGCGAAATCACATTGAGAAACACATTGACAGGCTCAGCCGGTCAAAATAATATGTTTTCGCCGAAAGGCGTCCCCCCGAAATCTGATTGCCTTATGATTTCATACGATAGGGTTCTGTCCTGTCTATTACTCTTGGCAAATTCCAGATATCCAGACGTCATTGACTTCGACTAACCTCTAGTTTGATTTTAATGACGACATTGTTAGTAGCACATGTTCCAAAACGTCGCCCTTGACCGCGGCGCCTCATCAACTCCTACAGATAGTTCGACGATGAAAAACCATTCAGGAGGAGATAAGAATGCATTTAGCTATGCGGCGGGTTCCATTCTTGGTTTTGGGTGTTTTGGGTCTTGTTCTTCTGGCGCATCAAAGTGCGTCGGCGCAATTAATCATCAGTGAGTTTCGCGTCCGCGGGCCGAACGGCGCCAACGACGAGTTCATCGAACTTTATAACAACAGCGGCGCTGACCACACGGTCACGGCTGCCGTAACCGACGGCTCGCAGGACGGCTACGCTGTCGCCGCCTCGGATGGTACGACGCGCTGCGTGATTCCAAATGGCACCGTGGTGCCTAATCGCGGCCACTACCTATGTGTCAATTCCGTAGGATACTCGTTGGCTTCTTATCCGGCTGGGAATGGCACGACCGCAACGGGCGATGCCACTTACACCACCAACATTGCTGACAACGCCGGCATTGCTGTTTTCAACAACAGTGTCGGAGGAGCTAACTTCTCGCTCGCTAATCGAATGGATGCGGTAGGCTCCACGTCTGAAGCCAACACGACTTATAAAGAAGGGACCGGCTACCCGGCGCTAACGCCCTTCTCAATTGATTACAGCTTCTATCGGGACAACTGCGGTAAGAGCGGATCGATCACGACATTTGGTGCATGTCCGATAAGCACGCCGAAAGACACCAACAACAATGCTGCGGACTTTGTCTTTGTAGACACGAATGGGACGTCGGCCGGCGCGGGACAACGGCTCGGAGCCCCGGGACCCGAGAACCTATCGAGTCCGATTCAGCGGAATGCTTCGTTTGCGGACGCCCTTCTCGATCCCTGTGTAGCTAGCGCCTCGCCACCGAACCGGGTGCGGGACTTCACCAGCGTTCCGGCTCAGAACTCGACCTTCGGTACGCTCGACATTCGGAGGACGATAACTAACAACACCGGCGGGAATGTGACGCGACTTCGCTTTCGCGTCATCGACTTGACTACCTTCCCGGCGCCCTCGGGCATTGCTGACCTGCGCCCCCGCACTTCGACAGCCGTAGTTGTGACGGTAGATCGCGCCCCATGCGGGTCCGGGACGTCGAATGTCACGGTTCAAGGCACGACCGTGGAGCAGCCGCCTGCACAGCCAAACGGTGGCGGGTTCAATACGTCGCTGTCAGCCGGAACAGTCACGTTGGCCACCCCGCTAGCAAACGGCGCGTCGATCGACATTAGGTTCCTTTTGGGTATTCAACAAACCGGCAGCTTCAAGTTTTTTCTGAATGTTGAAGCGTTGCCATAACCCGAAAAGCATTCGCAACTAAAAAGGAGAGGCTTCACGGCCTCTCCTTTTGTTTTGACGTTCTGATTGTGCTCACAATGGCTTCAGCGCGCTACGCGCCAGCTTCTTCTTCAAACCGACATAGCCCTGGTCACCGGCCACAAGCTCGCCAAGGACTTTGCGTATGCCGCGATGTCCGCGTGCGAACTCGATCATTCGGTCGGTAAAGGGCGCGCCCCAGAAATTTCCATAAAACCGGCGGCGCATCTGTGACGCGCGTTTCAAATCGCCACCGAAATCCGCGCGCCAGAGTCTTTCGTATTCTTCCGGCTTTCCTTTCAGATACGCATTCACAAACAGTTCTGCGGACTTCAACGCATAGTAAATCCCTTCGCCGGTTACCGGATCGGCAAATCCGGCCGCGTCACCAAGCAAAGCCCAACCGGCGCCGCAGGCTTTCCGCGTGTCCCAGGTGCGCGGCGCCAGACCGGGGATGCGCGCGGCGTAACGCTCCGCTGTGGGTCGCAGTTTGTTAAGTTGCGCGTCGTCAGCCTGGCGCGACCAAAGACGCATCGCGGGCAAGTTACCACCGTGCGCTACTTCGTAGTAACTCACCATGAAATCCCACAGCAGGCGATCGAGTGCTTCGTGATCGAATGCATCCTGCGTAGTCGCAATCCCGAAACTCACATGATCGATCCGCGGAAACGCCCAGGCGTAGCCAACCCACTTTGGCAGAAAAGCCACCACCGTCGCGGCGTCGCCTGACTCAGGCAACGGCGCACGATAGCCAAAAGCCACTTCCATCTCTGCCGGCGGCAGCGGTCCGGCGAGCTTCTTCGCAATTGCGCTGTTCGCGCCATCTGCTCCGACCAGGTATTTGCAGGAAAACTCAGCGCCGCTTTTAGTTTTGATCGTCCACGCCTCATCCGTGTCAGAACCCGGAGCGGTAGCGACGGGATCGAGAAGCGTCTTCGGGTCGTCGCGCAACTTGTTAAAGCCGCGCCCCGAGATCTTATCTGCGAAGACATGCGCGCCGGCCTGCCGCGCGCGCTCCCGCAGAAACGTGTCGAAGGCGATGCGCGAGTAAACCGCGAATGGCTCTTCCAATTTCAGATGAAGGTGCTTGCCCGACGGCGAGTACATGTCGAGTTCGTCAATCGTGCGGCCCACGGCCTCAAGCAAATGCGGCCAGGCCTTCAAAGCTTTCGAGGTTACGCCGCCGCCGCAGGCCTTGGGTTCGCCCTCCGGCCGACCATCGAACAGCGCCACGCGTACGCCGGCGCGCGCGAGCCGTTCCGCGGCAAACGATCCGGCGGGCCCGGCGCCGACAATGATCACGTCAAGCTCTTGCATAAGCGGGTAATGATAACTGCTTCGCCACCGTGTCAGAAACCTGACCGTGAGAGTGGGCACCTAAGACGACATGCTGTGGAAGTAGATCGTCAACTTAGACTTGCCCTCGCTCACGCTCGGGCTTCTGACACTACATCACCGGTGCTAGAATCTCGCCATTCAAGCGGATTAATAACCTCTTTGGCCGACTGAGTTTCGCCTATGGCCAACCACACGAGTTCACTGGTTTTCGCAGGCATTGCTCCGCACCCGCCCATAATGGTCCCTGAAGTCGGCGGCGAGTCGTGTGGCGCGGTGCAAAACTCCATTAGTGCGATGGCTGAACTGACGCAGCGGGTCATCGACAGCGGCGCTGAAACCGTTGTTCTGATTTCGCCGCATGCGCCCCTTGAAGCGGTTGCGTTCGTCGCTTACGAAGGCCCGAAGCTTTACGGAAACTTTTCGATGTTTCGCGCCCCCGAAGCAACCGTCGAAGCGGCGCTGGATGCCGAGCTGCTGAGTGAGATCACGCGCGCCGCCGAACAACACAACTTAATCACCCTGCGAATTCCTGGCGCCGAGCTCGATCACGGAACGGCAGTGCCGCTCTATTTCCTGCAACGGAACGGATGGAACGGCAGAGTTGTCGCGCTTGGGTACAGCTTCCTTTCGGACGAGAATCACCTGCGCTTTGGTAACTGCGTCCGTCAGGCGATCGCGACGTTGCGACGGCCGGTCGCATTTATTGCCAGCGGCGATCTCAGTCACCGGTTACAACCCGGTGCGCCGGCCGGATTTGATCCTGAAGCACACC